>NZ_JADABR010000018.1:0-393727 GCF_015672585.1 Enterobacter sp. Res13-Sevr-PEC09-46
GATTTTCAGCTTAGATTCAGAGTCCGAAGGATTTTGCGCTGAGACAAGGCGGCAAACGAAGGAAAGGAAGGAGCATACTGAGGTATGTGACTGACTTTACGAGAGCAGCCAACGCAGTATCAGTGCGAAAGACACAGGACAGAGCACAAGAATTTGCCTGGCGGCTGTAGCGCGGTGGTCCCACCTGACCCCATGCCGAACTCAGAAGTGAAACGCCGTAGCGCCGATGGTAGTGTGGGGTCTCCCCATGTGAGAGTAGGGAACTGCCAGGCATCAAACAAGTGAAGAGGCCATCCGGGAGGATGGCCTTTTTGCGTTTGTTTACTGAAAAACGGCAGGCCGGGTAAGGCGAAGCCGCCACCCGGCAACTCAGAGCGTACTATCCCTGACAAACATTAAAACGAAGCAATTGCCGCTGATGGAAACGCCCAAGGATCAGCACCGTCGTTAACGCACCAAGCAGCGCGCAAAACATATCAGACTGGGTATCCCATGGATCGCCCTGCGTCCCCAGAAAATCATCCGCACCCTGTCCCATTGCCAAAGCTGCCCACCACTCAATGAGTTCATAGGTGGCGCTAATGGCCAGAGCAACACAGCACACCAGAAATCCCGTCATCTTATGTCCACGAACATACCCACCGCGCAGCAGAATTTCTCGCGCTGCCAGTGCGGGAACCAGCCCCTGGAAGAAGTGACCGAGCTTGTCATACGGATTTCGGCTAAGCCCGAGCATCTCCTGAACCTCAAAACCAACCGGAACCTTTGCATAGGTGTACATACCACCAACCATCAGAATGATGGCGTGGAAGAAAACCAGGGTATAGAGAAGGGGAGTCAGGGGGTATCGCCGATGCGTGGCAAGCAGAAGTGGGATGATGATAATGACGGGCGTCACCTCCATCAGCCAGGTGATGCGATCGCTCGTGAACAGGCCGGTATAAAACAGGATCAACAGCAGGAGCAGTGACCCGACTTTTAAAGCAGATAAGGTCATATCATTTTCATTGTCAGGGAAAAAAATCACTATTACCTGACAGAAGGGAAAATTCAATGCGTAGCAGATACAGAAAAGCAAAAACCCAGCCATAGGCTGGGTTCTTTAAATAGTGGTGCCCGGACTCGGAATCGAACCAAGGACACGGGGATTTTCAATCCCCTGCTCTACCGACTGAGCTATCCGGGCAACGGAGCGCATTAAACCGCAATCGCGCGCGATCGTCAACATTATTTCGGGAAAAGCTGTTCAACTGCTTAAGTTTGCGGCAATCTGTCCGTTTGTGCCCTGGAATTGCACAAATCTTCCAGACAGTTCAGGCAAGATGTGACAATGCTGACGGAAAGAGGAGGGCAGTATGGCAAACGACTGGCTTGAGCTGCGTCAGCATGCAGAAACAGGTATTGAGACAATTAAGGCGCATTTCGAAGGACATGCCTTTGATCCCCACTGGCATGATAGCTATCTGGTCGGAATAACCCTTTCCGGCACCCAGCAGTTCCACTGTCGCCGTGAACGCCACCGTAGCCAGCCGGGCGATGCTTTTTTACTTGAGCCCGGGGAGATCCATGACGGTGATGCGCCGATAGAGGGGGGCTTTACTTATCTGACCTTTTATCTGGATGAACACTGGCTCACCCGTACGCTTCAAGGGCTGTACGACTCTACTCCCGGGAGCTACACCCTCCACTTTGCCCAAACGCTGACGCGAGAGCCTCAGTTGGTGCGCGCTATCGGTGATACATTTGCCTCGTTGCATAACGATGAAATGAAGATCGTCCAACAGAGCACAATGGATAACCTGCTCTCTCAGATCACTGCCCACTGCCACTGGCGTAAGAAACTCCCGTTGCAGTTACAAAGCTCCGCCGTGGCGCATCGTGCCCGCGACTATCTCTATGCGCATATCGGCGAGAACGTGGGGCTGTCAGACCTTGCCCGTGAGACGGGTACGGACCGCTTTACGCTCACCCGCTGTTTTAAGCGCGAATTTCACCTGGCACCGCACGCCTGGCTTATCCAGCTGCGCCTGGCAAAGGCCCGACAGATGCTGGCGTGTGGGGAACTGCCTGTTGATGTTGCGGCGGCAGTGGGTTTTGCCGATCAAAGCCATCTTGGTCGCTGGTTCCAGCGGGCATACCGTATTTCTCCGGCACACTACCGTCGGTTGTGCACAAACCTTCCAGACGTTTCCAGAAAATAACGGCACATTCGTGGCTCTAATAAAAAAGGAGTCACCTGTGAATTTATTACCCTTCCTGCTGTTTGCATTTGTTGCCTCGATTACGCCGGGGCCAACCAATATTCTGGTACTGGCTAACAGTCAGCACTTTGGCGTAAAAAATACGGTTCCTGCGATCCTGAGCGGGTGTATTGCCGCCAGCGCTATTGTTCTGGTTTCGGGGGCTGGGGCAGGAGAAGTGTTACGCCAGTATCCGCTGATACGTCAGGTAATGAGCTGGGCGGGCGTGCTGTGGCTTTCCTGGATGAGCTGGCAGCTGTTTAGCGCCCCGGCCGCGAACCTCTCCTCCAGACGCCATGTCCGGTTTACCGCGCGGGCGGCGGCGTTATTACAGGTTGTAAACCCAAAAACGTGGATGATGGCGCTGGCAGTTGTCAGCCTGTTTGCTCCGGCAAGCGACCATGCATTTCGGGATGTTGCGCTGATGGCGCTATGGTTTCTGGCGATCTCCGTGGCTTGTTTGTTGTGCTGGGCGTGGCTGGGGAAGGCGGTGAACCGGATTTTCCGCACCACCGTGGCGATGGTGCGATTTCAGCGCGCGATGGCGCTGTGCTTGTTTATTTCCGCCTGGACGGGAATGCTGGCTTAGGTCAGAGCACCACCCATACGACACTGCGCGAACCGCAAAATATCTTCCGCCAGACGGTGCGCCGTATCCACATCCGCCTGGCTACGGTTCACCAGCATGCGGCTCAGGCAACCTTCCAGCACCAGCTCCATCTGCTTCGCGACCATTGCCGGGTCATCCACTTCAAGTGTGGTCAGCAGCTCGTGTGTGAACTCGTGCGCGGCACGTTTTTGCTGATCTGCCAGTTGATGGATGGGGTGTCCGGGATCCGGATAGTAGGTGCAGGCGGCGATAAACAGACAGCCTGGGTAACGGTTGTTGGTTACACACTCCGTCAGTGCGGTATAGCGCGCCAGCAGCTTTTGCTCGGTGGTCAGCTCTTCATTCAGCATCAGCTGCCTGCGCCAGATATCCACCTGCTGGCTGAGATAGCGCAGGGCATCATACAGCAGCGCCTCTTTATCCGGCCAGAAGCGCTTAAGTTCATCCAGAGGGTAATCGATACGGTCGGCGACCATCTCAAGCGTGGTGCTGGCGATCCCTTGAATCTCAAGCAATTGCAGGGCTTGTCCCAGTACGTCTTCGCGTTGCACGGTTATCTCCTCCGCTATTCCCAACGGTTTGTCCCGTCTAAAGTGTTGTTTACGGTTGGCGATTGCGCAAATGCGCGTTGAATGCCGTCGCGTCCATAAACCCGGTTACACGTTGCGTCGGCTGTTCTTCCCCCTGTTCATTGAAGAACAGGATGGTAGGCAGCCCGAGCACATTAAGTTGCTTCAGCAGAGCCTTATCCTGCGCGCTGTTGGCGGTAACGTTCGCCTGGAGCAGAACGGTATCGCTCAGCGCGTGTTGTACCTGCGGATCGCTGAAGGTGTATTTTTCAAACTCTTTGCAGGCCACGCACCAGTCTGCGTAGAGATCGAGCATGACCGGTTTGCCTTTCGCCTGCGCCAGGGCGCGGTTAAGGTCATCCACGTTCTTAATCTGTATAAAATTCAGATGAGCCTGCGTTTGACCTGCCGGGGTGCCAAACGCCCAGTCCTGTAGTGGACGGACGCTCACCAGCGCGGCCGCCAGCAGAAGGATCTGTAGCAGGCGCATCCACGGTTTCTTCGCCCCCAGACTCACGATAAACGCCCAACTGAAGAAGGCCACGCCGAGCATCGCCCACAGACGTGTACCCCACACATCACCAATGATGCGCTCCAGCAGGAATACCGGTAGCGCCAGAATGACAAAACCAAACGCGGTTTTCACCGTCTCCATCCACGGTCCGCTCTTCGGCAGCAGACGATTGCCAAACACCGTCACCAGGATCAGCGGCAGGCCCATGCCGAGCGCGTAGAGGTACAGCGTGCCGCCGCCGAGCCACAGGTTGCCGCTCTGAGCAATGTATAACAGGATGGCGCTCAACGGCGCGGTGGTGCAGGGGGAGCAAATCAGCCCGGCGATGGCACCCATGGCGAACACGCCGCCCGCAGAGCCACCCTGCTGACGGTTGCTCATTAGCGTCAGACGGGTTTGCAGGGAAGAGGGCAGTTGCAGGGTGAACAGGCCAAACATCGACAGCGCCAGCAGAATAAACACCGCTGACAGACCGATAAGCACATAAGGGTGCTGAAGGGCGGCCTTGAACTGCAACCCGGCAGCGGCGACCACGAGGCCGAGCGCCGTATAGGTTAACGCCATGCCCTGCACATAGATAAAGGCCAGCAACAGCGCGCGGGTAGTGGAAAGGCGTTGTTTACCGCCCAGCACGATGCCAGAGATAAGCGGGTACATGGGCAGCACGCAGGGCGTAAAGGCGATGCCGATACCAATCAATAACGCCCAAAGCGCTGAGAACGGAAGGTCTGAAGCGGCTTTGCCTTCACCCCTCACCCTGGCCCTCTCCCCTGAGGGGAGAGGGGAGGCCGCCGCTTTCACTTCGCTAAGCGGAACGACCTTTGTTTCAGGGGGATAGCAGAAGCCCGCATCGGCGCAGCCCTGATACGTCACCGTCAGGGTAGCGCCTTTATCCGCCTGATTCACCGTGACGGGCACGCTTAAGCGCTGACGATAAATTTCACTCTTACCGTAGAACTCGTCCTCGTGCCACTCGCCAGCGGGCATCTGCAATGCGCCGACGTTCGCCTTTGCCGGCGTGATGCTGACCTGCTTGCGATAGAGGTAGTAACCCTCTTTCACCTGCCAGGTGAGACTGAGATCGTGCTGGTTTTGCTGAAAGTCGAAAACGAACGCCTGGTCGGCAGGAATAAAGTTCGAACGGCCGGGTGCGTCAAACAATCCGGCAAAAGCTGACGTGCTGCACAGCAGCAGGATCAGCGTAATGAAGCGTTGAGCCATGAGAGATAATCGTTATCGCCGTGGACCACTGGCAGAACCAGCAGCTCCGGGGTTTGGTATGGATGATGAGACTTGAGGCAGTCGAGGAGCGCCTGCTGGTTTGTCAGGTTGGTTTTGAGCAACATCTGGACTTCGTACTCTTGCTCCAGCTTACCTTCCCAGTAATAAAGGGAGGTGGCGCCGGGAAGAAGTGTGACACAGGCAGCCAGTTTTTCGGCCAACACTTTGGCGGCCAGATCCTGGGCAGAAGCTTCATCAGGGGCGGTGCACAGTACAACAACAGCATCAGGCGTGTTCACAAGTCGACCTCCTCATCACGAAAGTCTTCACTATATCACGCAAGGCGGTTGGTCATTAATGAAACGGGCCGCAGAGCGGCCCGATTTTAACTATTTTTACAACGGCTAATCGTTTACAGCACAATGCCGCCGATGATAAAGCCGAGGATCACGCAGAGCGTAATCGCCACCACGCCCGGGATCAGGAACGCGTGGTTAAACACGTATTTACCAATACGGGTTGAGCCGGTGTCATCCATCTCAACCGCGGCCAGCAGGGTTGGGTAGGTGGGCAGAACGAACAGGGCGGAAACCGCTGCAAAAGAGGCAATCGCCGTCAGCGGCGTCACGCCCAGCATCAGTGCCGCAGGCATCAGCGCTTTGGTGGTCGCAGCCTGGGAGTACAGCAACGTCGCGGCAAAGAACAGCACTACCGCCAGCAGCCACGGATAGTTGTGCAGCAGGTCGCCTGCAACGGTCTGGATATCGCTAATGTGCGCTTTCACAAAGGTATCACCGAGCCACGCCACGCCCAGCACGCACACGCAGGCGCTCATACCGGATTTGAAGGTGCTGGCGTTCAGCACTTCGCTGGTGTCGATTTTACAGGTGATGCTGATCAACGTCGCGATGGTCAGCATAAATACCACAATGGCTTCGTTACGCGGCAGAACCGGGTTCTGGATCAGACCTACCGTGTCGCTGATGGCGGTGGCGTAGAACATCACGGCGACGATACCAATCAGGAACAGCAGCACGGAGCGTTTTGCATGCGGCTTCAGCTCGAAGACCTGACTACCGCGCAGGCTCACTTCACCTTTTGCCAGACGCTCCTGGTAAACCGGATCGTCTTTCAGCTCGGCGCCAAGGAAGTTACACAGTACGGCAGTGATCATTACCGCCATCAGCGTGACCGGAATACAGATTGCCAGCAGCGTCAGGTAACTTACGCCCATCGGCTCAAGGATACCCGCGAAGAAGACCACCGCCGCGGAAATAGGCGAGGCGGTAATCGCAATCTGGGAGGCGACCACGGCAATAGAAAGAGGGCGAGACGGGCGAATACCCTGCTCTTTCGCCACTTCGGTGATTACCGGCAGCGTGGAGAAAGCGGTATGGCCGGTACCGGCGAGAATGGTCATAAACCAGGTCACCAGTGGGGCAAGGAAGGTGATGTATTTCGGATGGCGACGCAGCATTCGCTCCGCCAGGCTCACCAGGTAGTCCATACCGCCTGCGACCTGCATAGCCGCGATAGCAGCAATAACCGCCATGATGATTTCGATAACGTCAAAAGGGATTGCGCCGGGTTTAATCTGAAAGATCAGGGTAAGTACAAGCACCCCGAGACCGCCGGCAAAACCGATGCCGATACCCCCGAGTCGTGCGCCCAAATAAATCGCCAACAGGACGATGACGAGTTCTGCTCCAAACATAAAGACCTGCCTTGCTCATTAACAAGTTGATATTGAATTGTTGTGTTTTGGTAACGCCCATAAAGAAAAAAGGCACGTCACAAGTGACGTGCCTTTCGGAAGCTTAGCCTGAACGGTTACTGTTCGCTTTCATCGGTATATCGTTTCGCTTTATATGCCGGGTGCATCAGGTTCTGGGCGGAGAAGATATCGTCCAGTTCGGCTTCGGTCAACAATCCTCGCTCGAGAACCACCTCACGCACGCTCTTACCGGTTTCGGCACAAATCTTCCCGACGATATCGCCGTTGTGGTGGCCGATGAACGGGTTGAGGTAGGTGACGATGCCGATGGAGTTATAGACGTAGCCTTCACACACTTCTTTATTCGCGGTGATGCCGTTGATGCATTTTTCCAGCAGGTTGTAGCAGGCGTTGGTCAGAATATGGATAGATTCAAACATCGCCTGGCCAATCACCGGCTCCATCACGTTCAACTGGAGCTGACCGGCTTCGGATGCCATGGTGACGGTCGTATCGTTACCAATAACCTTGAAGCAAACCTGGTTCACCACCTCTGGCACCACCGGGTTCACTTTAGCTGGCATGATGGATGAACCCGCCTGCAACTCTGGCAGGTTGATTTCATTCAGGCCAGCGCGCGGACCGGAGGAGAGCAGGCGCAGGTCGTTACAGATTTTGGACAGTTTCACCGCCAGACGTTTCAGTGCGCTGTGCACCATCACGTAGGCGCCGCAGTCTGAGGTAGCTTCAATCAGGTCTTCCGCAGGCACAACCGGCAAGTTGGACACTTCAGCCAGCTTCTGTACCGCCAGCTGCTGATAGCCATCTGGCGTGTTCAGGCGTGTACCGATGGCGGTTGCGCCCAGGTTCACTTCCAGCAGCAGTTCGGACGTGCGCAGCAGGTTTTTGGTCTCTTCATTCAGCAGCACGTTAAACGCGTGGAATTCCTGTCCGAGGGTCATTGGCACCGCGTCCTGCAACTGGGTACGGCCCATTTTCAGGATGTCCTGGAACTCAACGGCTTTACGCTGGAAGCCATCGCCCAGCTGATTAATCGCGTCGACCAGTTTGACGATAGAGGCATACACCGCGATGCGGAAGCCGGTTGGGTAGGCGTCGTTGGTGGACTGACATTTGTTAACGTGGTCGTTCGGGTTCAGGTACTGGTATTCACCTTTCTGATGACCCATCAGCTCCAGGCCGATGTTTGCCAGCACTTCGTTGGTGTTCATGTTGACGGAGGTGCCCGCGCCGCCCTGATAGACGTCGACCGGGAACTGATCCATGCATTTGCCGTTGTTCAGCACCTCATCGCACGCGGCGATAATCGCATTTGCAGCGCTTTTAGGAATGGTTTGCAGCTCTTTGTTCGCCAGAGCCGCGGCTTTTTTTACCATCACCATGCCACGCACAAATTCAGGGATGTCGCTGATTTTGCTGTTGCTGATGTAGAAGTTTTCAATCGCTCTCAGAGTGTGAACACCATAGTAGGCATCCGCTGGAACTTCCCTGGTACCCAACAAATCTTCTTCGATACGAATGTTGTTTAACATGTGAACCTTCTTTTCAAGCTGCCGATGGATTGTACTAAACACACAGTATATATGTGGTTTTGAATATTTTATGACCGACGATTATTCCCTCAATCGGCCAGATGTTCGAGATCATATGCTGATGATAGCGAATTGCCGTAAGCTGGATCACTTATTATCGACCCGATTTCATGATAATTATTAATCTGTGAAATATGTCACCGCTTTAATATTTCCAGAAAAAATATCCGTGCAAACCGATTGAATTTTGGCTAACCGTCACCATTTCTTATCTACGCGCTTCGCGAACACATTCAGTCAGGGGCCTGAAGGCACCTGCCACACAGGAGATGCCAGTGCGCTGGATACCATTTATTGCTTTCTTTCTTTATGTTTACATTGAGATTTCGATTTTCATCCAGGTTGCCCATGTGCTGGGCGTCCTGCTGACGCTGATTCTGGTGATCTTCACCTCCGTCATCGGCATGTCGCTGGTGCGCAATCAGGGTTTCAAAAATTTCCTGTTAATGCAGCAGAAGATGGCCGCAGGCGAAAGCCCGGCCGCCGAGATGATCAAAAGCGTGTCGCTGATTATTGCTGGTTTGCTGCTGATCCTGCCTGGTTTCTTCACCGACTTCCTCGGCCTGCTGTTGCTGTTGCCGCCGGTGCAGAAGCATCTGACCATGAAGCTGCTGCCGCACCTGCGTTTCAGCCGTATGCCAGGCGGTGGTTTCAGCACCGGCCCGGGGGATACCTTTGAAGGGGAATATCAGCGTAAGGATGAGCAGCGCGACCGGTTAGATCATAAAGACGATCGGTGAGTTTGTGGCCCGGTGGCGCTCGCTCACCGGGCCTGCGGCTTTTGCCGCTTCGGTAAAAACACCCACAGCCCCGCCAGCATGACGATGGCGTACACACTCTTCCATCCCACCATCGCCAGCAGCATCAGGCACAGGACACACCCGACAGCCGCCAGCGCCTTAAAGCGTCCTTTCAGTAGCCGACAGCCCGCCAGCATGCACAGCAGGTAGATCATGATGAAAATACCGTTGGCGTAGACAATCAGCGCGTCAAGGTTGATGTCGAGGAGATAAATGGCCAGGGAACTCACCACGCAGCAGCCCAGTACGCTATTCAGCGCATTCACCGGAAGCTGACGCTTTGACAGGCGTGAGAGGGGGCTATCCGGTTTATAAAGTGCCTGAGACCACACCAGCCGGGCGAAGCTCTGAATATAGATGTTGAGGCTGGCAAAGCAGGCGAGATAGCCAATCACGCAGGCTACCCACAGGGCCTTAACGCCAAACAGCTGCACCACGATGCCCGGCAGCGACGCGGCGGCGGCTTTCTCTTCACCGAACGCATTGAAGTGCAGCACCAGTACGGTACAGGCCCAGTACACGGTACCCGCCAGCAGCAGGCCAATCATCAGGGCGCGGGGGAAATCACGCTCGGGCTGTTTAAACTCGGATGCCAGATGAGCGAACGCCTCCAGACCGACGAAACACCAGAACATGACGGATAGTGCAGCGAAAAGCTGTGCGTGGTCGATGTCGTTAATCGCGGGGAAAGGAATATCCGCCACCGTAATGTCACCCGCAAACCAGATGGCGACGATCAGCGCGACAATTAACATGGCGACCAGCGTTTGCAGATTGGCGCTGGAACTGGCCCCGCGTGAGCCAACCCACCAGACAATGGCCAGCGTACCGAGTTCAGCCAGCAGCAGTTGTTCATCGTGCCAGCCAAACAGCGCCTGTCCGAAGCCGGTTGCGATATGCAGGGCTGCCGGAAGGCCAACGGGTATCACCGACAAAAATAGCCAGCCGGTGACGCGCTCCATCCGCGGCCCAAACGCCATGCCGACAAAATGCGCTACGCCGCCTGCGCTCGGGAAGTGCCGCCCGAGTATGGCAAAGACAATCGCCACCGGAAACACCAGCACGATCAGCACCGGCCATGCCCAAAGACTGTTATTGCCGGCAACCAATGCCGCCAGCGCGGGAACCGCAAATACCCCCGTGCCTAATAAAGACGTTGAGAGTAAGCCAATGCCCTGCGCCAGCCCCAACTCCTGCCTGAGTCCACTCATTTACCTCGTCCCGCGACCATCAAAAGAGAGTGGATGGTAACACTTTCGCAAATTTTTTTTCGATTACCCCTTGAAGGGGTAAAAAGCTATCCCCATCTCTCAGGGCACTAGCCGGAAAACCGCATGCGGACCGGCGTCATCCATAACTGATAATGACTTTCTCAAAGGAGAGCTATCAATGAGTATTCGTCCGTTACATGATCGTGTGATCGTCAAACGTAAAGAAGTTGAAACCAAGTCTGCTGGCGGCATCGTTCTGACCGGTTCAGCAGCAGCAAAATCAACGCGTGGCGAAATCATCGCTGTCGGTAAGGGCCGCATCCTGGAAAACGGAACTGTGCAGCCACTGGACGTTAAAGTTGGTGACATCGTCATTTTCAACGATGGCTACGGCGTGAAATCCGAGAAGATCGACAATGAAGAAGTGTTGATCATGTCCGAGAGCGACATTCTGGCAATTGTTGAAGCGTAATTAACGCACGAAACTGTACGAATTTGAGGAAATAAGAACATGGCAGCTAAAGACGTAAAATTCGGTAACGACGCTCGTGTAAAAATGCTCCGCGGCGTAAACGTACTGGCAGACGCAGTGAAAGTCACTCTGGGCCCGAAAGGCCGTAACGTAGTGCTGGACAAATCCTTCGGCGCGCCAACCATCACCAAAGATGGTGTTTCTGTTGCACGTGAAATCGAGCTGGAAGACAAGTTCGAAAACATGGGCGCACAGATGGTGAAAGAAGTTGCCTCTAAAGCGAACGACGCTGCCGGTGACGGCACCACCACCGCGACCGTACTGGCGCAGGCGATCATCACCGAAGGCCTGAAAGCCGTTGCTGCGGGCATGAACCCAATGGATCTGAAACGTGGTATCGACAAAGCTGTCGCCTCTGCTGTTGAAGAACTGAAAGCGCTGTCCGTACCGTGCTCTGACTCTAAAGCCATTGCTCAGGTTGGTACTATCTCCGCTAACTCCGACGAAACCGTAGGTAAACTGATCGCTGAAGCGATGGATAAAGTCGGTAAAGAAGGCGTGATCACCGTTGAAGACGGTACTGGTCTGGAAGACGAACTGGACGTGGTTGAAGGTATGCAGTTCGATCGCGGTTACCTGTCTCCATACTTCATCAACAAGCCAGAAACTGGCGCTGTTGAGCTGGAAAGCCCGTTCATCCTGCTGGCTGACAAGAAAATCTCCAACATCCGCGAAATGCTGCCAGTGCTGGAAGCCGTTGCGAAAGCAGGCAAGCCGCTGGTAATCATTGCTGAAGACGTTGAAGGCGAAGCGCTGGCGACTCTGGTGGTTAACACCATGCGTGGCATCGTGAAAGTGGCAGCGGTTAAAGCACCTGGCTTCGGCGATCGTCGTAAAGCGATGCTTCAGGATATCGCTACCCTGACTGGCGGTACCGTGATCTCCGAAGAGATCGGTATGGAGCTGGAAAAAGCGACCCTGGAAGACCTGGGCCAGGCGAAACGCGTTGTGATCAACAAAGACACCACCACCATCATCGACGGTGTGGGTGAAGAAGCTGCTATTCAGGGCCGTGTTGGTCAGATCCGTAAGCAGATCGAAGAAGCAACTTCCGATTACGACCGTGAAAAACTCCAGGAGCGCGTAGCGAAACTGGCAGGCGGCGTAGCGGTAATCAAAGTCGGTGCGGCTACCGAAGTTGAAATGAAAGAGAAGAAAGCACGCGTTGACGACGCCCTGCACGCGACCCGTGCTGCGGTAGAAGAAGGCGTGGTTGCTGGTGGTGGTGTCGCGCTGGTGCGTGTAGCCGCTAAACTGGCTGGCCTGACTGCTCAGAACGAAGACCAGAACGTGGGTATCAAAGTTGCGCTGCGCGCGATGGAAGCTCCTCTGCGTCAGATCGTGTCCAACGCCGGTGAAGAGCCGTCTGTGGTTGCGAACAACGTGAAAGCGGGTGAAGGTAACTACGGTTACAACGCGGCAACTGAAGAATACGGCAACATGATCGACTTCGGTATCCTGGATCCAACTAAAGTGACCCGTTCTGCACTGCAATACGCGGCATCTGTAGCTGGTCTGATGATCACGACCGAGTGCATGGTGACCGACCTGCCTAAAGGCGACGCGCCTGACTTAGGTGCTGCTGGTGGTATGGGCGGCATGGGTGGCATGGGCGGCATGATGTAATCATGTTGTTCTGAACCTCTCAAAACGAACCCCGGGCAGCAATGCCCGGGGTTTTTTATTGTCTTCTACTCAAACGTGCCTTTCACGCATACAACGCCTCCACGCACCATCTGGCGGCCTTTCGCCCAGACCTCGCGGATCTTCAGATCATCGGTCAGCACCAGGACGTCGGCATCGCATCCGGGCGCGATCCGCCCTTTATGCTCCAGGCCGAGAAACTCCGCCACGTTACGCGTAAACGGCAGAAGCGCCTCCTCCAGCGGCAGGTGATACCGGCCGACCAGCTGCTGTAGCGTCTCAAGCAGGGACTCAAATCCCGCCACGCCAATGCCAACAAGATTACCATTTGCGTCAAAATTCGGCTGGCTGCCGTTGCCATCCGAGCTGAGCGTGAGCCGGTTAAACGGCACCTGTGCTTCACGGGCCGTCGCGATAGCGGTGGCGGCATCAACAGGCTCGCTGATGCTGGTGGTGATGTCGATGTACCCCCCTTCGCGGGCATAGTCCAGTGCGGCGTGGAACAGTGCCTGGGCGCGGTTGACGTGAGTTGGCAGCAGCTTCGTGCGGGGCACGTCGGCGTTATTCAGGATGTTAAGCAGCGGCTCCAGCAGTTTCGGGCTGTTGCCGAGGTGAAACACGGATATCCCCGCTTTGGCACCCAGCAGCCCGCCGACGCGTGACTGGGCGGCCATATTCGCGAGCTGGTCATCTGCCGGCGCGGAAGAGCGATGGTCGGAAATCGCGCATTTCACGCCAATGATTTTATCAATCAGCGCCACATCCTTTTCGATACTGCCGGTAATCGTCGGAGAAGGCAGGCCATACGCGCCTGTCAGCATCCACGTGCTGATCCCTTCATGCTCAAGCGCCCGCGTTTTCGCCAGCAGCGACTCGGGATGGCGGGTCACGCCGTCGGTGCCCAGCAGGCCAACAACGGAGGTGATGCCAGCCGCCACCAGCGCAGACAATCGCACCTCTGGCGTCCGGGTGTGGGGACCGGCTTCACCGCCGCCGCCAATCAGGTGTACATGCTGATCGATAAACCCCGGACAAACCACCGCTCCGGCGAGATCGCTTTCAGGACAGTCTGGCCTCGTTGTGGCGTGGCCCGCTTTTTCGACTGCGACGATTTTTCCTCCGGCAATCAGCAGATCGCAATGCCCAAGATCCTCGGGAGCGTAAAGCTGCGCATTGCGGAAAAGGTGCGGTTCCAGCACTGAAAAATCCATTTTTATCTCCTCAGAAGAGTAGCTGCATCACCCACATTGAGAGCAGGGCGTTAATGACGCAGATAGTGATGATGTGCGGATAATACTTCGGGTTGACGCCTGCGGTGCCAAGGCAACGGCCCGTGTTTTGCACCGGATTACCCATCAGATAGATGGCGGGCAGCAGGATGGTGGCATCGTGACCGTTGAGCGTGCCGGCAGCGACCAGACTGGCGCAGACCCCCACACCGCCGCCCATGCTCATTACCGAGGCCAGAAGAACCGTTGCCGCCGCACCCGGAAGCCCCCACAGGGCCATGATGGGCTCGCATACCCTGCCGACAATATCCAGCAGGCCGGTTACCTTGAGCGCCTGAATGATGACAAACGCCATGACCACGTTCGGCAGCAGGCTGGTGGTGGCGATGGTAAAGCCGCGGCGGGCGCCATCGATAAACAGGTCCATGATATTTTTACGCGGCTGGGCGATCATCTTTCCTCCTGAACGCGGCGAACTTCCATGTGGGCGATCCACAGTCGCAGGAAGTTCGCGCCAACAAATTTGAACACCAGAATGACGGCAAGCGGCGTGATCACCGGGACGGTAATAAAGGTAAAGAGTGCGGCACCAGAAGAAAAATAGTTGGTAATAATGGCGCTACCGCTGGTCTGGAAGGTGGCAAAAATGGCGCGTTCATGGTCAGTAATCGCCCCTTCGTCAGTCAACTCTTTGGTCATCCCTGCGGCTGCATCGGTATTTTGCAGGTTGGCGATAAGCGCCAGAGAGCAGATGCCCGGCACGCCGAGCAGCGGGCGCAGAATGGGCGTCATGAGCTGTTGTGCGGCGCGCAGCCCGCCCAGCCCCTCGGTAACGGCAATGATCCCGAGCGATAAAATGACCGAGGGCGCCAGTTCAAGGGCAAACAAAAACCCATCTTTCGCTCCTGTGCCGCCCTCACCGCGAAACGTTAGCGCGCCGTTCACCGGTCCAAAGCTGCCGTTCAGCACGGTGAAATCCAGCACGCGCCACCATTCGGTACTTTTGGCGAAAAAACCTGAGAAAAATACGATGGTGAGCACGAACGCCAGATAGCCCACCCAGGTTACTTTTTCCTCTCCTGAGGATGATGCACTCATGAAACCCCCTTTTTTGAGTCGCGTACAAAAGTTGTACGTCGCATCACTAAAAACGATCGGGGGCTAAAACACGATATCCCAAAGGTTATTATCAGAATTCATTTAAGATGTCGGAGGAGTGCGAGCGGAATCTGGCTCGCAGAAATGCTCAGCATTTTTCTTTTGGTCATCTTTTTAGTATAAGGTTTACACGCGGACAACTACTGTCCAGCTTATTGAAAACGAGGAATAACATGCGCATAAAAGTCTGTGCAGGGATTGTAGGTGCAGCATTGCTGCTGGCGGGTTGTAGCACCAGCAATGAGCTGACGGCAGCGGGCCAGAGCGTTCGCTTTGTGGAAGATAAGCCGGGCAGCGAATGCCAGCTGTTAGGCACCGCCACTGGCGAGCAAAGCAACTGGATGTCGGGGCAGCACGGCGAAGAGGGCGGCTCTATGCGCGGTGCGGCCAATGCCCTGCGTAATCAGGCTGCGGCAATGGGCGGCAACGTCATTTACGGGGTGAGCAGCCCGACGCAGGGGATGCTGTCCAGCTTTGTGCCAACCGCCAGCCAGATGAACGGCCAGGTCTATAAGTGCCCGAACTGATATAACTTTTTGATGGCGCTGCCGCTTTATCTCCAGGGCAGGTAAGCGTAGCGCCACCTGACTTTTTACTGCTGCCGCAGCTGCAAATCCAGCGGCGTCTTACTCGGCTCTCCGCCAATCTCACGTGCCAGCTTCGGCACCATATAACCCGAAACCAGCGTTAACAGCTCGCGCATAATCTTCCGGGCCTCTTCATCTGTCACCATGAAGTGCGCCGCGCCCTGGACGCGATCCAGAACATGCAGGTAATAGGGCATTACGCCCGCATCAAATAAGGCATTGCTGAGATCGGCCAGCACGCGGGCGCTGTCGTTCACGCCGCGCAGTAATACGCTCTGGTTGAGCAGCGTCACGCCTGCCTTTCGCATACGCGCCATCGCCGCACGAAAGTCCGCGTCAATTTCATTCGCGTGGTTGATATGGTTCACCAGCAGCACCTGCAAACGAGACTGATCCAGGCGCGTGACCAGGGCGTCGGTGATACGCGCCGGGATGACGATCGGTAAACGGCTGTGAATGCGCAGACGCTTAATGTGCGGGATGGTCTCAAGCTGAGTCAGCAGCCAGTCCAGCTCATGATCTTTTGCCATCAGCGGGTCGCCGCCGGAAAAGATGATTTCATCCAGCTCCGGGTGCGCCGCGATGTAGTCCAGTGCCACCTGCCAGTTGCGTTTATTGCCCTGATTTTCGGCGTACGGGAAGTGGCGACGGAAGCAATAGCGGCAATTTACCGCGCAACCACCCTTAACCAGCAGCAGGGCGCGATTACGGTATTTATGCAGCAAACCCGGTACGACACTGTTTTGCTCTTCCAGCGGATCGGTGCTGTATCCGGGGGCGGTAATAAACTCATCCTGAGAGGTAAGCGTCTGTTTTAATAATGGATCATCAGGGTTACCCTTTTCCATTCGGGCAACAAACGCGCGGGGAACGCGCAGGGCGAAAAGGCGCTTCGCCTCACGACCTGCACGCAACGCTTCGTGCTGTTCGAGGTCTAAAAGACGCAGCAATTCATCAGGACTGGTGATTACATCGGCAAGTTGCGATAACCAATCTTCTCTGGACGGGGTGTTTAGGGTTACAATATGCGCCATTTTGTGGCTTAGCTACCAGTTAACAAATTTAGAGGGCCTTATGGCAACGTACTATAGCAACGATTTTCGTGCTGGTCTTAAAATCATGATGGACGGCGAACCGTACGCGGTTGAAGCCAGCGAATTCGTTAAACCAGGTAAAGGCCAGGCATTCGCACGCGTTAAGCTGCGCCGCCTGCTGACCGGTACCCGTGTTGAGAAAACCTTCAAATCTACTGACTCCGCTGAAGGCGCTGATGTTGTCGATATGAACCTGACTTACCTGTACAACGACGGTGAGTTCTGGCACTTCATGAACAACGAAACCTTCGAGCAGCTGTCTGCGGACGCGAAAGCGATTGGCGACAACGCCAAGTGGCTGCTGGATCAGGCTGAGTGCATCGTTACCCTGTGGAACGGTCAGCCTATCGCGGTTACGCCTCCGAACTTCGTTGAGCTGGAAATCGTTGAAACCGATCCAGGTCTGAAAGGTGATACCGCAGGTACTGGCGGCAAGCCTGCCACCCTGTCTACCGGCGCGGTGGTTAAAGTGCCACTGTTCGTACAGATCGGTGAAGTGATCAAAGTGGATACCCGCTCCGGCGAATACGTATCCCGCGTGAAGTAATTTACGTCATGATTAAAGGCGCAGCGCCCGCTGCGCCTGATTTTGCAGGCAGGGAAGATGAAACGTACCGTTAAAATTCTGCTTCTGTTAGCGTTCTCCAGCGCAATTCTCTCCGGTTGCAACACCGCGCGTGGCGTGGGCGAAGATATTCAGGATCTCGGCCATATCATTTCCCATGCGGCCAGCTAATTCCGTCTAATTTTCCTAAAAATTCTTCCTTTTCCGTCAAACGACAAGATCTTGTCTATTCTTAAGTTGCTATACACAAAATAACTTTGGCTATAAAAGGAAGATATTATGGTTAAGAAAACAATTGCAGCGATCTTTTCTGTTCTGGTGCTTTCTTCGGTACTGACTGCATGTAACACCACCCGTGGCGTAGGGGAAGATATCTCCGACGGTGGTAACGCGATTTCTGGCGCAGCAACTAAAGCTCAGAACTAATGAAAGCGACGGTACGGCAGCAAACTTCACCGTACCGTCAATTTTCCACTTCCTGTAGCGATAAAAACGGGGAGTAACGCGTATCCATATGCAGCTTCATGCGGATATTGCGTTTGTACGTATACACCGTTTTTCCGTTAATGCGCAGATTGCTGGCAATTTTCTGGTTGCTCGCACCATCCATCCACAGGGTCAATACTCTCTCTTCCTGACGCGTCAGTAACGGTGCCGCCATTTCCGGAAGCTCCGCGCTTACGCATGTCGTTAGCGCGTCGTTTATCACCGCCGCCAGTTTTTCCAGATCGGTATTTTTGGAAAGTGAAGACCATATCGGGAACTGCGCCAGATAATCTGTCATCTCCTGCTCCTGCCCCGATTGCAGCATAATAAAAGGCAATGTTTCGCTGGCAATAAGCAGGGAAGATAGCTGCTTAAAATGGTGTAAATCCTGCCGGAAGCCCGATAAATCAGCGATGACCAGCGCAGGTTTCCATTGCAGAATATGCTCTCTGGCGAGGAAAAGATTATTTACCCCGGTTACGACGAAATGACCCGAAAACAGGTCTGAATGATTGAGCCAGGCTTCAAATCCCGTGCGGGTGAAGTGACAACGGTCAATCAAAAGAATTTTGAACATATAATTTTCGCAGTCGGCTAGTGGTTTGGCTTCCTGCCATCAGAAAGCCTATCATCATAGAGAAGTCGGATGAGTCATAAATGCCTGAACTCCGTGCCTTACTGAGGCTATTTCTTGCCTTAACGTGTTCAGCAGAAAAAGTTTGAAAAAAAATTCCATGCTAACCAAAATATAAGGCGCAACCTCAGCCTTGCGGGACGACCCGTAAGCGCTTCATTCATCGGGGACGGCCCCAACTTGTCGTTAAGTTAAGGAGCCTGATATGTCCTGGATCGTTCTTGTTATTGCCGGTTTGCTCGAAGTGGTATGGGCAATTGGCCTGAAATATACCCACGGTTTTACCCGCCTGACGCCCAGCGTCATCACTATCGCCGCAATGATTGTCAGTATCGTCATGCTGTCATGGGCGATGCGAACCTTGCCAGTCGGAACGGCTTACGCTGTCTGGACTGGAATTGGCGCGGTAGGAGCTGCCATTACCGGCATTCTGCTGCTGGGGGAGTCTGCGAGTCTGGCGCGTATCGCCAGCCTCGCGTTAATCGTCGCGGGTATCATCGGGTTAAAACTCAGTACGCACTAATGCAGCTGTTTTACCCAGATTAATTTCGTCACGTCAAACCCTTGCCGGGTCGCTATGTCCAGCATCTGCTGTTTCATTTCCGTCGAGATCGTTGGCGTGCGGGAGAGGAGCCACAGATAGTTGCGATCCGGCCCACACACCAGCGCATGGCGGTACTCTCTGTCCAGCGCAATGACGTTATACCCGCCGTAGAATGGGCCGATGAAAGAGACTTTCATGGCCGCGCGGTTAGACGCGCCGGTGAAATAGGCCTGACCAACTGACTGCTGCCACATCTGGCGATCCGGGTTATAGCCGCGGTTAATGACCCGGATCCCGCCGTCATCCATCGCGCTGTAGCTGACCGTGACTTTTTCTAAGCCCCGTTCGAACTGATGGTCCATTCGGGCGATTTCATACCAGGTGCCGAGGAAGCGCTGTGCGTCGAAATTACTGACTACCGTGACGCCAGGCGGAGGAGTAGGGGAACTGCAAGCAACCACTAAAAACGCGGCTGTTACTGCGGCAATAACAGGCAGAATGCGCATAGGAGTTTCCTTACTGTTTTTTGTTAAGTGTAGATGACAGCAAGGAAAATGCGGGAGATTGTGCAGGGTGTTTTGCCGGGTGACGGCTTCGCCTTACCCGGCCTACAAAGTTCACGCGTTGTGTAGGCCGGGTAAGCGCAGCGCCACCCGGCAATGTTTTACTGTAGTGCGTCGAGGATATGGTATGCCGCCTCAACGCGTGCCGGATTCGGATAGCTTTTATTCGCGAGCATCACAATACCGATCTGCTTTTCAGGAATAAAGGCCACGTAGCTGCCAAACCCGCCAGTAGAGCCCGTTTTATGGACCCAGGACGCTTTGACCGGGGGAGCCGGTGGATTCACTTCTACCACGGGCAACGGCGCCAGCGCTACCTTACTGTCGCTGCCCTCGACCACCGTGTTGGCCTCCACGGGCCAGTTGAGCATCTCCCAGCCCAGACCCTGATACATTGACCCGATACGCCAGTAGCGCGACTGCGCCAGCGCGATGCCCTGCTTAAGTGAGGCATCAGCAACGTTCTCCGGCGCCATGTTTGCCATGACCCAGTTCGCCATATCCTGCACGTTGGTTTTCACGCCATAGGCTTGTGCATCCAGCATACCCGGCGAAACGCGCACCGCTTTACCGTCACGATAGCCCCAGGCGTAATGCGCCTCTTCCGCTTTCGGCACGTTAATCCAGGTATGGTCCAGCTTGAGCGGCTTAAGGACCCGCGTCGTCATGGCCTGCTCATAGGGCATGCCAGAAGGTTTGACCGCCAGCGCACCAAAAAGACCGATGCTGGCGTTGGCGTAAAGACGCGTTGTGCCAGACTTCCACTGCGGCTGCCAGTTTTGATAAAAGCGCAGCAGGGAGGCGTTATCCGTGACCTCATCCGGTACCTGTAGCGGCAGGCCGCCAGCGGTGTAGGTGGCGAGATCCAGCATACGAATACCCTGCCACTGCTTGCCCGTCAGCTGTGGCCAGTATCTGGTCACCGGATCGTCCAGCGAAATTTCACCGCGAGCAATGGCATCCCCACCTAAAACGCCGGTGAAGGTTTTACTTATAGAACCCAGCTCGAACAGGGTCTGAGGCGTAACGGATTTATTCGCCGCGATATCGGCCTTGCCAAACGTGTAATAGTGCGGTTTTCCCTGATAAATAACGGCCACCGCCATGCCTGGAACAGACTGGGCTTTCATCAGCGGGGTAACCGTATTCGCAACCACCTCCGCCAGCTGTTTTTCTGACACTGGCGTGGCGAGAGCAGAGCAAGAGATGCCGAGCAGTAGGGCGCAGCAAAGGGATTTTTTCATCATCAGTAATCTTCCGTAATAGCGAGTCAAGGGGATGTCCGGGCCCGTCAGACAGGCGTAGTCTGTTGGATTTGACAGTGCCTGACAAACGGTTAAATTTAGCATTAGCTGTTAATTTTTCTAACGGAAGCGACCATGACGCGAAGCTATCTACCCCTCAATTCGCTTCGGGCTTTTGAGGCCGCCGCAAGACATCTCAGCTTTACGCATGCGGCCATTGAACTGAACGTGACGCATTCGGCTATTAGCCAGCATGTGAAAACGCTGGAGCAGCACCTGAACTGTCAGCTGTTCGTTCGCGTGTCGCGCGGGCTGATGTTGACTACCGAGGGCGAAAATTTACTGCCGGTGCTGAATGATTCGTTCGATCGTATAGCCGGAATGCTGGATCGCTTCGCTAACCATCGTGCGCAGGAGAAGCTGAAAATCGGCGTGGTGGGTACGTTTGCCACCGGGGTCTTATTCTCGCAGCTGGAGGATTTTCGCCGTGGCTACCCACACATCGATCTTCAGCTTTCCACCCATAACAACCGCGTTGATCCGGCTGCCGAAGGGCTTGACTATACGATCCGCTACGGTGGCGGGGCGTGGCACGGTACCGAGGCTGAATTTCTTTGTCATGCGCCGCTCGCGCCGCTGTGTACACCTGATATCGCCGCCAGTCTGCACAGTCCGGCCGACATCCTCAGGTTTACGCTGCTGCGCTCCTACCGACGCGACGAGTGGACCGCGTGGATGCAGGCGGCCGGCGAGCATCCCCCTTCGCCAACGCACCGCGTGATGGTATTTGATTCGTCCGTGACCATGCTGGAGGCCGCTCAGGCAGGGGTGGGTATTGCTATTGCGCCTGTCGATATGTTTACCCATCTGTTAGCCAGCGAGCGCATTGTGCAGCCCTTTGCGACGCAGATTGAGCTCGGCAGTTACTGGCTGACCCGATTGCAGTCCCGGGCAGAAACGCCAGCCATGCGCGAATTTTCCCGGTGGCTGGTGGAGAAGATGAAAAAGTAAAAAGCCCGCCGGATGGCGGGCCTGTTCAGTCAGATGGTGACCACGGCAATCAACGTGACGACCGTCAGAATGGTCGCCAGACCGTAGAAGACCCATTTACCGCTTGGCACATGGATTTTCAGATCGTGCATCGCATGGTGGATACGGTGCAGACCACACCACAGCGGCAGGACGATCATCAGGAAGATGAACACGCGGCCAATAAAGCTGCTCGCAAAGGCCAGTACGCGCTCATAGCTCAGCGCATCGCCCGGGAACAGCCCCAGCGGCAGCATGATCCCGACCAGCAGGATAATGACCGGGGCAATAATGGCGCTCCACATGCCGCCTGCGCCAAACAGCCCCCAGAAGACCGGCTCGTCTGAACGTTTTGGACTTGGATTGATCACAGTAGTCTCCTTACCAGAACAGTGCGACAAACAGAATGACCACAGAGACAACTGCCGTCACTGCCCAGAGCCCTTTAATGACCGGCTCTGGCCCCATTTTTTCGCCTTTTACAATGATGTTCGCTGCTTTTGGCGCCAGTTCAAACCAGGTTTTGGTATGAAGCAGCGCGGCGGCGAGCACAATCAGGTTCAGCACAACGATGATTGGGTTTTGCAGGAAGCCCACAAAACTGGCCCAGGCTTCCGGGCCGTGCTTGAGGGCATAAACCCCGTACAGCAGTTCGAGGCTGAACCAGACCGCGGGAACAGCCGTGCCTTCACGCAGCATATAGAAGCGATAAAACGGCAGTTTTTTCCACCAGGTGGACGGCATTGGCCGCACGTAGGCTTTGCGTTTAGTCGTCATCATGCACTCCTTAGCGTGGTTTCAGGGTAGCGATAAGAAAGTCTTTCGAGCTTTCCACTTTCCCCTGCTGAATAGCGGCGGCCGGGTCGACATGCTTCGGACAGACTTCGGAGCAGTAACCGACAAACGTGCAGGTCCAGACCCCGTTCTGGCTGTTCAGCTGGGCCATACGTTCTTTTTTGCCGTGGTCGCGGCTGTCTTCGTTATAGCGGTGCGCCAGGGTAATGGCGGCCGGGCCGATAAACTCAGGGTTCAGGCCAAACTGCGGACAGGCGGCGTAGCACAGGCCGCAGTTGATGCAGCCGGAGAACTGATGGTATTTCGCCATCTGCGCGGGCGTCTGGGTGTTTGGCCCCTGATCCGGCGTGCGCGGGTTGCCGATGATGTACGGCTTAATCGCTTCGAGGCTTTCGATAAAGTGGGTCATGTCGACCACCAGATCGCGCTCAATCGGGAAGTTGCCCAGCGCTTCAACCTTGATACCTTTGGTGTAATCACGCAGGAAGGTTTTACACGCCAGCTTTGGCACCTTGTTGACCATCATGCCGCAGGAGCCGCAAATTGCCATGCGGCAGGACCAGCGGTAGCTCAGGTCTGGGGCCAGGTTATCTTTGATATAGCCGAGCGCATCCAGCAGGGAGGTTTGCTCGTCGTAAGGGACTTCATAGAAAGCGCTGTGCGGCGCGGCGTCCACTTCCGGATTGTAGCGCACCACTTCAATTTTCAGTTTTTGCATCTCAGCCATTCGCCTTCTCCTTCTTATCGGCGGCTTCTGCTTCTGCACCGTACACGCGTTTCGCCGGTGGCAGCGTGGTGATTTTCACGTCGCTGTAGTCCAGTCGCGTAGTGCCATCCGCATCGCGCCAGGCGAGAGTGTGTTTAAGGAAATTGACGTCGTCACGTTCGGTGCAGCCCTCATCCAGGCGCTGGTGCGCGCCGCGGGACTCTTTACGCGCCAGGGCGGAATGGGCCATACATTCTGCGACGTTCAGGCCGTGGCCCAGTTCAATGGTATAAAGCAGATCGGTATTGAAGACGCTGGAGGTGTCGGTGATGCGCACGCGTTTGAAGCGCTCCTGCAACTCGGCCAGCTTGTCGACGGTTTTCTGCATCAGCTCTGGCGTACGGTAGATCCCGCAGCCTTCTTCCATCGACAGCCCCATTTCGTCGCGGATCTTCGACCAGTTTTCGTTACCTTCCTGGTTCACCAGGTCTTTCAGGCGTTTTTCGACATCTGCAACCTGCGCATCCAGCGCCGCGCTGTTAGCTTCACCTGCCGTTGCGGCACGCTCCATCGCACGTTCGCCCGCCATGCGACCAAAGACCACCAGCTCAGCCAGCGAGTTCGAGCCCAGACGGTTTGCGCCGTGCAGACCGACGGAGGAACACTCGCCCACCGCAAACAGCCCTTCGATGCGGGTTTCGCACTGCTGGTCGGTTTCGATACCGCCCATGGTGTAGTGCGCGGTTGGACGCACCGGGATCGGCTCTTTCACCGGATCGACGCCCACATAGGCTTTCGCCAGCTCGCAGATAAACGGCAGACGCTCCAGCAGTTTCTTCTCGCCGAGATGACGCAGGTCGAGATGCACCACGTCGCCGCGCGGCGTTGAGATGGTGTTGCCTTTGCGCCACTCGTGCCAGAAAGCCTGAGAAACTTTGTCGCGTGGGCCGAGTTCCATGTATTTGTTTTTCGGCTCGCCAAGCGGGGTTTCCGGACCCATGCCGTAATCCTGCAAATAGCGATAGCCGTTTTTGTTGACCAGAATACCGCCTTCACCGCGGCAGCCTTCCGTCATCAGTATGCCGGAGCCCGGCAGGCCGGTTGGGTGATACTGGACGAACTCCATATCACGCAGCGGGACGCCGTGGCTGAGTGCCATGCCCATACCGTCACCGGTGACGATGCCGCCGTTGGTGTTGTAGCGGTATACGCGACCCGCACCGCCCGTTGCCATCACCACCGCATTCGCGCGGATCTGGACAAGCGTGCCTTCCATCATGTTCATTGCCACCAGTCCGCGCGCATGACCGTCGTCGACCAGAATGTCGAGAACGAAATGTTCGTCAAAGCGCTGGATTTGTGGGAACTGGAGGGAGGTCTGGAACAGGGTGTGCAGCATGTGGAAGCCGGTTTTATCGGCGGCAAACCAGGTGCGTTCGATCTTCATGCCACCGAAGCGGCGGACGTTGACGCTCCCGTCCGGACGGCGGCTCCACGGGCATCCCCACTGTTCCAGCTGGGTCATTTCCGTTGGGCAATGGTGCACGAAGTAATCAACGACATCCTGTTCGCAAAGCCAGTCGCCCCCTGCAACCGTGTCGTGGAAATGGTATTCGAAGCTGTCATGATCCTGCGCGACGGCGGCGGATCCTCCTTCTGCGGCTACCGTGTGGCTGCGCATCGGATAGACTTTTGAAATCAATGCGATTTTAGCGTTCGGATTGGCTTGTGCCGCAGCAATTGCAGCGCGTAATCCAGCCCCGCCAGCGCCTATTACGGCAAGATCGGCTTGAAAAGTTTGCACGACATTCCTCCAGATTATTGTTTTCCCGCAACGGGATGAACTAAAGGACGTTCACCTGCCCGAACGGGCGATTGCGGAAGCGATTCCACTGCTCCTTTATGGGTAAAACAGTATAACCGCGTAGAAGTGAGGGAAATTTGACGTGTTCGATTTTTTTGCTGTTCTGTGCGGTGATTTATCATCGTGATTAATGAATGGCGTCACAGTATTTCTCTCTGCAATGAAAAGGGACTTTTACTGTGCAAAATTTGTCTCTGCCCCGGCTTACGAGTAGACTTCGTGCCCTTGTCTGAAAACGGAGAAATAACTCATGAGCGAAACGGCCACCTGGCAGCCGAGCGCATCCATTCCAAACCTGCTAAAGCGCGCAGCAATTATGGCGGAGATCCGCCGTTTCTTTGCCGACCGCGGCGTCCTGGAGGTGGAAACGCCGTGCATGAGTCAGGCGACGGTCACGGATATTCATCTGGTCCCGTTTGAAACCCGTTTTGTTGGCCCAGGCCACTCTCAGGGCATGAATCTGTATCTGATGACCAGCCCGGAATACCATATGAAGCGTCTGCTGGCGGCCGGGTGTGGTCCGGTCTATCAGCTGTGCCGTAGCTTCCGTAATGAAGAGATGGGCCGACACCATAATCCGGAATTCACCATGCTGGAGTGGTACCGCCCGCACTACGACATGTATCGTCTGATGAACGAAGTTGACGATCTGCTGCAACAGGTGCTGGATTGCGCGGAAGCTGAAACGCTCTCCTATCAGCAGGCCTTCCAGCGCCATCTGGAAATCGATCCACTGTCGGCTGATAAAACACAGCTGCGTGAAGTGGCGGCAAAACTGGATCTGAGCAACGTGGCGGATAACGAAGAGGATCGCGACACGCTGCTGCAACTGCTGTTCACCTTTGGTGTTGAACCGCAGATTGGCAAAGATCGTCCGACGTTTGTCTATCACTTCCCGGCCAGCCAGGCCTCACTGGCGCAGATCAGCACCGAAGATCACCGCGTGGCGGAGCGTTTTGAGGTGTATTTCAAAGGCATCGAGCTGGCGAACGGTTTCCACGAGCTGACCGACGCGCGCGAACAGCAGCAGCGTTTCGAGCAGGATAACCGCAAGCGCAACGCGCGCGGTCTGCCGCAGCAGCCGATTGATACTCATCTGCTGGAAGCGCTTAAAGCCGGTCTGCCGGACTGCTCCGGCGTGGCGCTGGGTGTGGATCGCCTGGTCATGCTGGCGCTGGGTGCCGAGCACCTGGGCGATGTGATTGCCTTTACGGTCGATCGCGCCTGAAAAAATGCCGGGTGGCGCTGCGCTTACCCGGCCTACTCGGTCATTTAACTCTGCCACATTAAAAACTGCTCATTTCTCTCTATACGGGTCTTTTTCTTAATTTGACTCGGATAGCCACATTGTTTGTCTGGTCATCTGCTACCATCCGCGCAGTTTAATTCCGTTTCGGATGGTTATATGTCTCACTCACTCAAAAAAATGACCCTTACCGGGCTCATTCTGATGATTTTTACGTCAGTCTTTGGCTTTGCCAATAGCCCGTCCGCGTTTTATCTGATGGGCTACAGCGCGACGCCGTTTTATATCGTTTCCGCTCTGTTCTTCTTTATCCCGTTTGCGCTGATGATGGCGGAGATGGGCTCGGCGTATAGGAAAGAAGAAGGCGGCATCTATTCGTGGATGAACAACAGCGTCGGTCCGCGTTACGCGTTTATCGGTACGTTCATGTGGTTTTCATCCTACGTCGTCTGGATGGTCAGCACGGCGGCCAAGGTTTGGGTGCCGTTCTCAACGTTTCTCTTCGGTGCGGATAAAACGCAGGTCTGGTCTCTGGCGGGGCTGAGCTCCACGCAGGTGGTCGGTATTCTGGCAGTGTGCTGGATGGTGGTGGTCACCCTGGTGGCCTCGAAAGGCATCAACAAAATTGCCCGTATCACTGCCGTTGGCGGCATTTCCGTGATGTACCTGAACCTGGTGCTGCTGCTGGTCAGCATCGCTATTCTGTGCCTGAACGGCGGGCATTTCGCACAGGAAGTCAACTTCGTTTCATCGCCTAATCCGGGTTACCAGTCCGGGCTGGCCATGCTCTCCTTTGTGGTGTTTGCCATCTTTGCTTACGGTGGAATTGAAGCCGTGGGCGGGCTGGTCGACAAAACCGAAAATCCGGAAAAGAACTTCGCCAAAGGTATTATCTTTGCCGCCATCGTCATTTCTATTGGCTACTCACTGGCGATTTTCCTCTGGGGCGTCAGCACCAACTGGCAGCAGATGTTAAGTAATAACACCACCAACCTCGGCAACATTACCTACGTGCTGATGAAAAGCCTGGGGGTGACGCTGGGCAACGCCATGGATCTCGCGCCGGAAACGTCGGCCACCCTGGGGATCTGGTTTGCGCGGATTACTGGCTTGTCGATGTTCCTCGCCTATACTGGCGCATTCTTCACGCTGATCTACTCGCCGCTGAAAGCGATTATTCAGGGGACGCCAAAGGCGCTGTGGCCCGCACGTATGACGCAGCTGAACGCTGCCGGTATGCCTGCCAACGCGATGTGGATGCAGTGCCTGCTGGTGTGCGTGTTCATTCTGCTGGTGTCCTTCGGCGGTGATACCGCGTCGGCGTTCTATAACAAGCTGACCCTGATGGCGAACGTATCGATGACGCTTCCGTATCTGTTCCTGACCCTGGCGTTCCCGTTCTTTAAGGCGAAGCGGGATCTGGAGCGGCCGTTTGTGATCTTCAAAACCCGCGCGGCGACGCTGCTGGCGACCACTGTTGTGGTGCTGGTCGTCGCGTTCGCCAACATCTTTACCGTCATTCAGCCCGTGGTTGAGGCAAATGACTGGAACAGCACGCTGTGGATGGTTGGCGGACCGATCTTCTTCTCGCTGCTGGCAATGGGGATTTATGAGCATTACCGTCGTCGCTCGACGGCCTGTGTAGCAGAAGTGGCGTAAAGGATTGACCCCCTCCCGACGGGGAGGGGGAAAGGATTACAAACTTCCCGCCGGGCGCGTACGCGCCGCTGACGTCAACGTTCTTCCCGTCTTACGTCCGTCCAGCGTTTCCAGACGCATCTGGAACGGTGGGAACGGCATATCAATTCCGTGCTCGCGGAAGCCAGCCAGAATCAACTGGTGGATCTCATGGCGCAGCGGCATACGGTGTCCCATCTCGGCGGCGTAGATACGCAGCTCGAAAATCTGGATCCCCTGCTGCAAATCAACCAGGAACACTTCCGGCGGCGGGTTGTCGATTACCAGCGAACAGCGTTCAGCAGCCGTATAGAGGATCTGCGTCACCTCTTCGCTGTTGGCATCCGACGGAGCGGGTACGGTCAGCACCACACGCGTGACGGAGTCGGACAGCGACCAGTTGATAAACTGCTCGGTAATAAACGCCTTGTTCGGGACGATGATCTCTTTACGGTCCCAGTCGCTGATGGTGGTGGCGCGGGTGTTGATCCTGGTGACGCTGCCGGTGAGATCGCGGATGGTCACCGTATCGCCAATTCGAATCGGCTTTTCAAACAGAATGATCAGACCAGAAACGAAGTTGGCAAAAATCTCCTGTAAACCAAAGCCCAGGCCTACGGTCAGGGCGGCAACCAGCCATTGCAGTTTTGACCATTCGATACCAATCATCGAGAAGCCAACCAGCCCACCAAACAGCATGATTAAATACTTGGTGATGGTGGTGATCGCATAGCCTGTGCCGGGGGTTAAATCCAGATGCTGCAACAGCGCCAGCTCCAGCAGGGCAGGGAAGTTACGGATCAGCTGCGTGGTGATGATCAGCACCAGAATCGCAATCAGCACGGCCCCTAAGGTTATGGGCTCCAGACTTTCGACCCCCTGCACCGTGGACGTCACATCCCATAAAGAGATGTTCTCCAGGAAGCCAAACGCGGAGTGGATTTCCGACCACAGGAAGATCACCGACAGCAGGGCAACCAGCATCAGAATTGAGCGTACCAGCCGCAGGGACTGGGTACTGATCGCATCCAGATCCAGTTCGACGTCATCGGCGTCTGTGGTCCCTTCGGTGCTGTTGACGTGGTTCGGCTCTTCTTCACCCCGCGCGCGCTGGGCCAGAATTTCTGCGCGACGGTGTTTGGCACGGTCAAACGCCAGACGACGACGCTGGATCAGCATGCCGCGGCGAATAACATGGTAGACCACCAGCAGCAGAAACCAGATAGCCACCGACGTTTCCAGTCGGGCGAGCAGCGCCTGCGCCGTGGCGAGATAACCGACCGCTGCCGCCAGCATCGCCGCCAGCGGCGCGCTGAGCAGCAGGTTCCACAGCAGACGGTTAAACATGTTATCGCCGCTGCCGGTCTTGTCGAGATAGAGCGGGATCCCGGCGCGTTTCAGGCTGAGCGTCACTACCGCTAACGCCCCGCAGATCAGCATAAAGCACAACCGTCCCAGCGAGCCGGAGAACTCACGGTCATTGAGATTATCGAACATGATCAACGCCATAATCAGCGGCACAATCAGCCCGATACTCATCAGGTAGTAACGCATCGCCCGCGCAACGCGATTACGCGGCCAGCCAAAGTGAGCGATGAACAGACCATTTGGCCGCGCAAACGTGGCGCAAATCATCACCACCCACAGCAGCGGAACGGTGGCGGTCACGCCATCGCCAATCGCGACGGCAAGCGGGTAGGGCCAGGCTTCACGCAGGCCGTATCCGAGCGTCATCCACAGCACCGGCAGCGGAGACGCGACCAGAATTGACCAGAACACCGTACGCAACGTCAGCCAGAAGTGATCCTGGGTTACTTTTCCCACTCGGGCGCTGGAGCGCTCAAGGAAACGGGTGAAGTGACGACGGGAATAAATACTGAAGCCCACCAGAATCAGCGCCCCCAGCAGCGGGAAGATGGTCTCCTTGCTGGTTATCATCATTACGCTGGCGAGGCCCAGCTGGCTGAAGGTGTCCAATGAAATGAGGCGGCGCAGATCCTGCACAATCTCAATCGGCCAGGCGAAGGTCATCGGCCGCACGTCGGACGTCCAGAAAAGGTAACGGTGCGTGGCTTCGTTGACCTCTTTCAGCGCATCCTCCAGCTGGCTATTCGAGACTTTCAGCTTAGTCAGCTCAAGGATCAGCGTATCGCCTCCCTGCAACAGGGAATTGAGCAGTTCGCGCTGGGTGCGCAGTTGCGCTTCCAGAATACGACTTTGCTCGCCGGTGAGCGGCTGTCCGTCAGCCTGACGGATCTGGCGGATTTGCGGCTGCTTGTTGAGGAGATCTTCATAATGAAGACGCTGAACGCGCAGCTGCGCCATCTCCGTATCAAGCTGCTGCGGTTTTGGCATCTCTGGCAGACGAGCCACCTGGGCGCGTAACGCTTCGCCCAACAGGTTAGACGAGCCAAGCCACTGGGACTGTTCACGCAGCGTGTTGAGCGCCTGACGAACCTGGAGGGTTTGATTGGTGGCCTGACGCTGCTGCGAGGCCACCAAATCCATGCGCTGCGCCTGCTGATTCAGCGCGGCAGAAAGCTCGCGGTTAACCTTAAACTGGGCGACGATGCTGTCGGGCAGGTTAGCACTGTTTTCGGCCAGTAACTCGGTGCTTTCCAGCGCACGTTCAGCTTCACGCTGACGCTGGCTGTTGAGTTGATTTCTCAGCGCCTGGAGATATGCATCCAGCTGCTGGCTCTGCTTCTGCGCCAGCTCGGAACGCATCCGCGACAGCTCCTGGCGGTTGTTAGCGGAAAGCTGCGCCAGCTCCAGTTCATCAACCAGCGCTTTTAGTCTGGCGGATTCCGCCTGCAACCCAAGATTTTGCGCCTGATTCTGCGGTGTGCTGCCTGTCTGCGTCCCGATGCGACGTTCCACCTCATTTAACTGACGGCGGGCATCGGTTTGCTGCTGTGGAAGCTGGCTGAGGGAATCGGCAATTTCACGCGCCCGTTCCTGCTCCTGCTGCGCCAGACGGCTTTTTTCCAGCAGTTGGCTGCTGACTTGCAGGATCTCCTGATTCAGCGCCTCGGACGTCATCCCCGCGGGGACCTGGCGTGGTTCATCGCGCAGGTTGTTTAGCTGCGAGCGCAGGGTCTGAGAGAGTTTGGGGAAGTTGTCGATAACCTGCTGGTACTGTTGCGCGCGCTCAAGGGAACCCTTTCGTTCCTCAAGCGCGTTCAGTGCAGACTGGAGCGACTCAACGGTCTCCGGCTGAGCGGGTTTCGCCGCTTTTGCCTGCTCCAGCTCCTGGGTTATCTGTTTGGCGTCGGGGGCCGTCGCTGCGTACGCCCCCATGCTGAGGCACCAGGCCATCAGTAATACGATAATCGGGCGCACGTCAGCGATCCTTCTGTTGTTAGCCTTCGTCTTTTTTGTCGTCAACCAGCGGGCTGGCGTCGTGCTCGGCTTTGATCTCTTCTTCCGGCAACGGGGCAGGCGCAACCTCTGGCGTCACAAAGACCTCCGTCGATACTGCCAGAGGCTGGCCGAGTTTGGTCACGGACAGGCTTTCCAGCTCGTCGACCAGGTTAACTTTGCCCGGTGCGAACAGGTTGATGACCGTTGAGCCCAGCTTGAAGCGGCCCATTTCCTGACCTTTCAGCAGGGCCACAGAACCTTCTTCTTCGCCGGCAGGCCAGGTCCAGCGCTTGATCACGCCTTCGCGCGGCGGCGTAATGGTGCCCGCCCAGACGGTTTCGATGCTTCCTACAATGGTAGCACCCACCAGAATCTGCGCCATTGGGCCAAATTCAGTATCAAACAGGCAGATGACGCGCTCGTTACGGGCAAACAGGTTAGGAACGTTTTGCGCCGTCAGGTGGTTTACGGAGAACAGATCCCCCGGCACGTAGATCATCTCGCGCAGAATACCGTTACACGGCATATGCACGCGGTGGTAGTCGCGTGGGGAGAGATAGGTGGTCGCGAAAGTCCCGTTACGGAACAGATCGGCCATTATGTAGTTACCGGCCAGCAGCGCTTCCAGGCTGTAGTTATGGCCTTTCGCCTGCAAAATTTTGTCGTCTTCAATTTTACCCAGCTGGCTGATCACGCCGTCCGCTGGCATCACAAGCACGTTCGGGTCGGTATTCAGCGGGCGCACTTCGTCGCGCAGCGGACGCACAAAAAATTCGTTGAAGGTGCGGTAGCTTGCCGTATCCGGCTTCTGCGCTTCTTTCATGTCGACCTTGTAGTATTTCACGAACAGGTCGATGACCAGTTTGGTCAGCCAGCCCGCTCGTTTGCTCGCGCCCCAGCCCGCCAGGCGAGTGAGCCACAGTTTCGGCAGAATGTATTGAAGCGAAAGTTTAAATGAGTTTAACAAGGTAGCCTCCAGGCCATTGTTTTGTCGTTCCTGATCCGGCATTACGCTGCCGGAACCTGAAAAAAGGGGACGATTTTAGCGACGCTTAGCTTAGTTGTCAGTTATCAGAATCAGAAAAGTTTTTACGCGTTTTTACCTGGTCCATGCTTTCGAGAATACGGTGGTAATTTTCGAAACGGGTTTCCGCAATTTCTCCGTTCTCTACTGCTTCGCGGATGGCGCAGCCCGGATCGTTGTCATGTTTACAGTCGCGGTATTTGCAAGCGCCTAAATAGTCATGGAATTCGACAAATCCGTTAAAGATTTGTTCCGGCTCGAGGTGCCAGAGACCAAACTCACGCACGCCCGGGGAGTCAATCACATCGCCGCCGTGCGGGAAGTGATAGAGACGTGAGGCGGTGGTGGTGTGCTGGCCCAGGCCCGAGACGTCAGACACATCGTTGGTCAGGATCTCCTGCTGAAGGCCGAGCAGGTTGTTAAGCAGGCTCGATTTACCTACGCCGGACTGCCCCGCAAAGATGCTGATGCGGTCGGTCAGCGCATCTTCTAACGGCTTCAGGCCATCTTTGGTGCGGCTGGAAACCATCAACACGCGATAGCCAATGTTGCGGTAAATATCCATCTGCTCATTTACAAAGGCCATGGCCTCGTCATCCAGCAGATCGATTTTATTCAGCACGATGAGCGGCTCAACCTGTAGCGTTTCGCAGGCCACCAGATAACGGTCAATAATATTGAGCGAAAGCTCAGGCAAAATCGCCGAAACGATCACGATCTGGTTAATGTTGGCGGCAATGGGCTTCACGCCGTCGTAGAAATCTGGACGGGTCAGAACCGACGTGCGTTCATGCACGGCTTCTACGATGCCTTTAACCGTTACCCCTTCCGCCGCCTCTTTACCTGGACGCCAGACCACGCGGTCACCGGTCACCAGGGAACGGATGGTGCGACGGATATTGCAACGGTGGATATCCCCGTCGGCGGATTCGACATCGGCGTGCATGCCGAAGCGGCTAATCACAACGCCTTCTGTCGCTTCGCCAAACAGGTTGTCGTCGTAATCGGGCTTCTCCGTAGTGGTTTTAAGACGGCGCTGGTGATTTGCATTCACGCGGCGCTGCTGCCCTTTGGAGAGTTTATTTTTACTCAATCGCGCTGGCTCCTGGTCGCCCGTAGCGGGCAAAACCTCTATGATACACTCTAATTAATACTAGTTAACCTGCTACTGCCGGTTATGCGAGAAGGGTGGAAAATAACATGAGCGCGGACGAAAACAACCTGATTTGGATCGATCTGGAGATGACCGGCCTGGATCCCGAGCGCGATCGCATTATTGAGATCGCCACACTGGTCACCGATGCCAATCTCAATATTCTGGCGGAAGGCCCAACGATTGCCGTGCACCAGTCCGATGACCAGCTTGCGCTGATGGATGAGTGGAACGTGCGTACTCATACCGGCAGCGGGCTGGTAGAACGCGTGAAGGCCAGCTCCCTGGGCGACCGCGAAGCGGAGCTGGCGACGCTTGAATTTCTGAAGCAGTGGGTGCCGGCAGGAAAATCGCCTATCTGTGGCAACAGCATTGGTCAGGATCGTCGTTTCCTGTTTAAGTACATGCCGGAGCTGGAGTCCTACTTCCACTACCGCTATCTGGATGTGAGCACCCTGAAAGAGCTGGCCCGCCGCTGGAAACCGGAAATTCTCGACGGCTTTACAAAGCAGGGGACGCACCAGGCGATGGACGACATCCGTGAGTCTGTTGCGGAGCTGGCGTACTATCGCGAAAACTTTATTAAGCTCTGATTTTGCGATCCGGCGCCTTGCGTGGCCGGGTTTTTGTCGCTAAATTGTTCAGCTTGCCGATTAAATAAGCACTTGAACTGAATTTCAAAAAAATCGCTTTGAGGGGGGTTGCAGCTAAACGGATTTCTCGTATAATGCGCCTCCCGTAACGACAGAGAATTACACGTTACGACAGCAACAAAAGCAGTACAGATTTGCGGGAATAGCTCAGTTGGTAGAGCACGACCTTGCCAAGGTCGGGGTCGCGAGTTCGAGTCTCGTTTCCCGCTCCAAAATTTGAAAAGTATCGCAAGGTACGCCAGCACCAGAACACCCAAGCGGGAATAGCTCAGTTGGTAGAGCACGACCTTGCCAAGGTCGGGGTCGCGAGTTCGAGTCTCGTTTCCCGCTCCAAAATTTGAAAGTATCGCAAGATACGCATAGCACCAGAACACCCAAGCGGGAATAGCTCAGTTGGTAGAGCACGACCTTGCCAAGGTCGGGGTCGCGAGTTCGAGTCTCGTTTCCCGCTCCAAATTCTTCTTCATCTCCAGATTATCCACAGCGAAGTGCTTCGTTGGGGACGTTTTCTATTATGTCTGAAATACTCTTGTGAACAGAGTTATCCACAGAAACCGTGTTAAAACCAGTCTGTACGAAATGTTAGCAGGGTGAATAATATCTTCGTAATTCCCTGTAATTTATGAAGAAAATTTGATTTCAAAATGTTATTGAGATCACTTGACCTGTTTGCCAGAGCTGATGGCGCCTGAATTCTTATTTTTATTCACAGCCTGTGAATATATCACACATCCCGCGGCAGCCCTTTTTCAATCACCCTGACCAGACGCTGTTTCTTCGGTAACTGCACTTCAACCACGCCGGCATTTCGCTTCTCAATTTGCTGCGCAATCGCCCATTCTATGTGCTCATCAAGAAGTGGGTGCTCACCTCTACGGCTTTCGAGCGCCTGAAGATTTGCTTCATCCCACGGGGCATTCCCCAGCGCAACGGCCACATTACGCAGCCAGCGCAGGTGGCCGATACGACGTATGGCGGAACCCTCCGTCACCTTCAGGAACCAGGCTTCGCTCCAGGCGAACAGTTCGATCAACTGCGGGGCATGTAACGCCTTGCGCGGACTGAAGTCTTCTTCGTCCGTCAACTGTGAATAACGGTTCCACGGACAAATCAGCTGACAGTCATCACAGCCGTAGATGCGGTTGCCGATAAGCGGACGAAATTCCTCTGGAATGGCGCCTTCCAGCTCGATAGTGAGATAAGAGATACAGCGGCGCGCATCAACGGTATACGGTTCGACAATAGCGCCCGTTGGGCAGATGGTCATACAGGCCACACAGCGACCACAGTCTTCTTCCACCGGACCGTCTACCGGCAGGGGTAAATCAATCAGCAGTTCACCCAGGAAAAAGAATGAGCCCGCGTCGCGGCTTAAGATAAGTGAGTGCTTACCTGTCCAGCCGAGCCCGGCTTTTTCGGCGATCGGGCGCTCAAGAATAGGCGCAGAATCGACAAAGGGTCTAAAATTCAGCGAAACACAGTGCTGCTGAATGGTTTCCCCGAGCTTTTTTAGACGGTTGCGCAGAAGTTTATGGTAGTCACGTCCCAGAGCGTATCGGCTGACGTAACCCAGCGAAGGATTTTTTAGCGTGCGCGCAAAGGCCGCGTTAGCAGGCAGATAGTTCATGCGTACGCTAATAACGCGCAGCGTACCCGGCAACAGCTCGTGGGGGCGGGCACGCATCATACCGTGACGCGCCATCCACTCCATCTCGCCGTGGTATTGTTTATCCAGCCATGCCTGGAGCTTAGGCTCGCTGGCAGAGAGGTCGGTGTCAGTAATACCGACCTTCTGGAAGCCCAGTTCAGCACCCCACTGTTTTATTTTTTGCGCTAATTCATTGAGATCGAGGGGCTGTGACATGACGGACCATACTGTGAAGAAAAACCCCGCAAGTATACCACATTCCATCTGGCATGCGGATGACCTCCGTCGGGCCGAGAAAGAGGCCGCAGATAGCCTGGGCATTACCCTTTACGAATTGATGCAGCGCGCGGGCGAGGCGGCGTTTAACGTGGCGCGCACGGCTTATCCGGATGCCTCGCACTATCTAGTCCTGTGCGGACACGGCAATAACGGTGGCGATGGTTATGTGGTGGCTCGTCTTGCGGTGGCGGCGGGGCTGCGCGTCACCCTGCTGGCGCTGGAGAGCGACAAGCCGTTACCGGAAGAAGCGGGCATGGCGAGAGAGGCCTGGCTGAATGCGGGGGGCATTATTCATGCGCCTGATATCGTCTGGCCCGAGGATGTCGACGTGATTGTTGACGGTCTGCTGGGGACGGGACTGATGCGCGCGCCTCGCGATCACGTCGCCGCGCTGATTACGCGCGCTAATGCGCACCCCGCCCCGGTGGTAGCGCTGGATATCCCCTCCGGCCTGATGGCACAAACCGGCGTGACGCCGGGCGTGTCGATTGAGGCGGCGCGCACCGTGACTTTTATCGCCCTGAAGCCGGGTTTGCTTACCGGTAAAGCGCGGGATGTCGTGGGCACGTTACACCACAACGCCCTGGGGCTGGAAAACTGGCTGGCCGGACAGGATACCCACATCACCCGCTTTGATGCCTCCCTGCTTGCACAGTGGCTGCCGCCGCGCCGTCCCACGTCCCATAAGGGCGACCATGGCCGACTGCTGATTATCGGCGGCGATCGCGGCACGGCAGGTGCGATTCGTATGACCGGAGAGGCCGCGTTGCGCAGCGGCGCCGGATTAATACGCGTGCTGACCCGCAGCGAAAACATCCCGCCCATTATTACCGCGCGGCCGGAGCTGATGGTCCACGAGCTTACCCCGCAGGCGATTGAAGAGGGTCTTGAGTGGGCGGACGTGGTGGTCATTGGTCCGGGCCTGGGTCAGCAGGAGTGGGGTAAACAGGCCCTGCAAAAGGCCGAGAATTTTCGTAAACCGATGCTCTGGGATGCCGACGCGCTTAACCTTCTGGCAATAAACCCGGATAAGCGTCACAATCGCATTCTGACGCCGCACCCCGGCGAAGCCGCACGGCTGCTTAACTGTAGCGTGGCAGAAATTGAAAGCGATCGCTTACTTTCAGCCCAACGTCTGGTAAAACGTTACGGAGGTGTTGCCGTTTTGAAAGGGGCGGGGACCGTTATCGCCAGCGATGGTGCGATGGGCATCGTTGATGCCGGTAATGCAGGCATGGCGAGCGGCGGCATGGGCGATGTGCTCTCTGGCATCATTGGCGCATTGCTCGGACAGAAACTTCCCCTTTATGATGCAGCCTGTGCCGGCTGCGTGGCCCACGGTGCGGCGGCTGACAGGCTGGCTGCTTGTTACGGAACGCGCGGTATGCTGGCCACCGATCTTTTTTGCACGCTGCGGCGTGTTGTTAACCCGGATGTGATTGACGTAGAAAATGACTAATCGAGCGATTCCTTTACCTGATGAACAAGCCACTTTAGATCTCGGCAAGCGCGTGGCGCAGGCCTGTCAGGGGGCGACCGTCATTTATCTGTATGGTAATTTAGGCGCGGGTAAAACAACCTTCAGCCGTGGCTTTTTGCAGGCGTTAGGCCATAACGGGAACGTAAAAAGCCCGACCTATACGCTGGTAGAACCGTACACGCTTGAAAATATCATGGTGTACCACTTTGATTTATATCGTCTTGCGGATCCTGAGGAGCTGGAATTTATGGGGATCCGCGATTACTTTGCCAACGACGCCATCTGCCTGGTGGAGTGGCCGCAACAAGGTGCGGGTGTGCTGCCTGACCCGGATGTCGAAATTCACTTAGATTACCAGGCACAAGGGCGTGAGGCGCGCATCAGTGCGGTTTCCTCATCAGGCTGTTCCTTACTGGCGCGTTTAGCCGGTTGAGCGTAGGGATAACGGGATGATTAATCGCGTTAAAGGTTGGGTGCTGGCTGCCACGGTCCTGCTGTGCGCGCAGGCCGGGGCGGCCAGCCTCTCGGATATTCAGGTGTCGAATGGCGATAGCCAGGCCCGTATTACGTTCAGCTTTATGGGCGATCCTGAATATGCTTTCTCACAAATCGACAGCCGCAGCGTGGCGCTCGATATTAAACAGACCGGGGTGATCCAGGGGCTGCCGCTCCAGTTCAGCGGCAACAATCTGGTGAAAAGCATCCGTTCGGGGACGCCGAAGGATGCGCAGTCTCTGCGTCTGGTGGTCGATCTCACCGAAAAGGGCAAGACGAAGGCGGTTAAGCAGCAAAACGGCGCCAATTATACGGTGGTCTTTACCATTAATGCTGATGTTCCGCCCCCGCCACCGCCTGCACCTGTTGTAGCAAAACGCGTGGAGGCGCCGGTTTATACCCCAAGGCCGTCTGAGCCAGCCCGTAATCCGTTTAAATCACAAAATGACCGACTTACCGCCGTGACCAGCAGCAACACGGTGACGCGTCCGGCGGTCAGCGCGCGGCGTACGCCGGTCAGTGGCGACAAAGTGATTATCGCCATCGACGCCGGACACGGCGGGCAAGATCCTGGCGCGATTGGCCCGGGCGGCACGCGGGAGAAAAACGTCACTATCGCCATTGCCCGTAAGCTGCGTGCGCTTCTGAATGACGATCCGATGTTTAAAGGGGTCATGACCCGCGACGGAGATTACTTTATTTCAGTGATGGGACGCTCGGATGTGGCGCGTAAGCAAAACGCCAACTTCCTGGTGTCGATTCACGCGGATGCTGCGCCGAACCGTAACGCCACCGGCGCGTCGGTATGGGTGCTGTCGAACCGTCGCGCCAACAGTGAAATGGCGAACTGGCTTGAAGAGCACGAGAAGCAGTCTGAACTATTAGGCGGGGCAGGCGATGTGCTGGCAAACAGCCAGGCCGATCCGTATCTCAGCCAGGCGGTGCTGGATTTACAGTTCGGTCATTCTCAGCGCGTCGGGTATGATGTCGCCACTAACGTACTGAGCCAGCTGCAAAGCATTGGATCGCTGCATAAGCGTCGCCCTGAGCATGCAAGCCTCGGTGTCCTGCGTTCGCCGGATATTCCGTCGATTCTGGTAGAGACGGGCTTTATCAGTAACAACGGCGAAGAGCGCCTGTTGGGCAGCGACAGCTATCAGCAGCAAATTGCCGAAGCGATTTATAACGGTCTGCGTAAATACTTTGACGCGCATCCGCTTCAGTCTGCGCCGCAGGGCGGGGCCGCCCAGACGGCAAGCGCCGCGCTGCCGGGTGAGATGACCGCGACTAATTAAGGAGAGTTCATGCCGATTCAGGTTCTACCGCCGCAGCTCGCGAACCAAATCGCCGCCGGTGAGGTGGTGGAACGCCCTGCGTCGGTGGTGAAGGAACTGGTGGAAAACAGCCTCGACGCGGGCGCGACCCGCATCGATATTGATATCGAACGCGGGGGCGCAAAGCTTATCCGCATTCGTGATAACGGCTGTGGCATCAAAAAGGACGAGCTGGCGCTGGCGCTGGCGCGTCATGCCACCAGTAAAATTGCCTCACTTGACGATCTGGAAGCGATTATCAGCCTGGGTTTTCGCGGCGAAGCGCTGGCCAGTATCAGCTCCGTTTCCCGCTTAACGTTGACCTCCCGCACGGCCGACCAGCAGGAAGCCTGGCAGGCCTACGCCGAAGGGCGTGATATGGACGTCACGGTTAAACCTGCGGCGCACCCGGTAGGCACCACGCTTGAAGTGCTGGATCTCTTCTATAACACGCCCGCCCGGCGCAAGTTTATGCGAACCGAGAAGACCGAATTCGGACATATCGACGAGATCATCCGCCGCATCGCGCTGGCGCGCTTTGATGTCACCCTCAACCTCAGCCATAACGGTAAGGTGATGCGCCAGTACCGCGCAGTGGCGGAGGGTGGACAAAAGGAGCGTCGGTTGGGCGCCATCTGCGGCACACCGTTTCTGGAAAAAGCACTGGCCATTGAGTGGCAGCATGGCGATCTGGCCCTGCGCGGCTGGGTTGCCGATCCGAACGCCAGCAGCGCCGCGTTCGCAGAAATCCAGTATTGCTACGTCAACGGCCGCATGATGCGCGACCGCCTGATTAACCACGCTATTCGACAGGCCTGCGAAGATAAGCTCGGCGCCGATCAACAGCCCGCCTTTGTGCTTTATCTGGAGATCGACCCGCACCAGGTTGACGTTAACGTGCACCCCGCCAAGCACGAGGTGCGTTTCCACCAGTCGCGCCTGGTGCATGATTTCATCTACCAGGGCGTTGCCGCTGTATTGCAGCAGCAGGCAAAGCCAGAGTTGCCGCTGGCAAAAGAAGAGCCCGCGCCGCGCCCACTTCCGGAAAACCGCGTGGCGGCCGGGCGTAACCATTTTGCCGAACCGGCGGTAGCGCGCGAGCCGGCTGCTCCACGTTTATCCCCGGCGGGCAACGCGCCGCGACCAACCGGTGCCAACTATCCCAACGCTCAGCCGGGCTACCACAAACAGCAGGGGGCGCTGTACCGCAAACTGCTGGATACGCCGGCGGTGGAGCATAAAGAGCACATCACGGTTTCAACCCCCTCTCTGGATGGGCATAGCCAGAGTTTTGGTCGGGTATTGACCATTATTGCTCCCGACATGGCGTTGCTTGAACGCGAAGGTAAACTGCTGTTGCTGGCGCTTTCCGTGGCGGAGCGCTGGCTCAAACAGGCGCAGTTAACCCCGGGGGTGAATGCCGCCTGCGCGCAGCCGCTGTTGATCCCCGTTCGCCTGAAAATATCCCCTGAAGAAACAGGAGTTTTGCGGCGCGTACAGACGCAACTGGCCGAAATGGGGATTGAAATCGTACTGGACGCGCAGCATGTGACAATTCGCGCAGTGCCTTTACCCTTACGCCAACAAAATTTACAAAACTTGATTCCTGAACTGATAGGCTACCAGGCGCAGCAAACGACGTTTGATGCCGCCGATACCGCGCAGTGGATCGCCCGCCATCTGGCCAGCGAGCATGCACCGTGGAGTATGGCGCAGGCGATTACCGTTCTGGCGGAGGTGGAGCGCCTCTGTCCACAGCTGGTGAAAGCGCCTCCAGGTGGTTTGTTACAACCTGTTGATTTACAAACGGCGATGACCGCCCTGAAACATGACTGATGTAAGTAAGGCGAGCCTGCCAAAGGCGATTTTTTTAATGGGGCCAACGGCCTCCGGTAAAACGGCGTTAGCCATTGAGTTACGTAAAGTTTTGCCAGTAGAGTTGATTAGCGTTGATTCAGCCCTCATCTACCGAGGGATGGACATCGGCACGGCGAAGCCCAACGCAGACGAACTGCGTGCGGCACCGCACCGTTTACTGGATATTCTCGACCCGGCACAGGCTTACTCCGCGGCAGATTTTCGCCGCGACGCCTTAGCCGAGATGGCCGAGATTACCGCCGCGGGACGCATACCGCTGTTAGTTGGCGGCACGATGCTCTACTTTAAGGCGCTGCTGGAGGGGTTATCGCCTCTGCCATCGGCCGATCCGGAAGTGAGAGCGAAGATTGAGCGGCAGGCGGCAGAGCAGGGGTGGGACGCTTTGCACAGGCAACTGGAAGAGATTGACCCGGTTGCCGCAGCGCGGATCCACCCAAACGATCCGCAAAGGCTTTCCCGGGCACTGGAAGTTTTTTTCATTTCGGGTAAAACTTTAACGGAACTGACGCAAACGTCAGGAGACGCTCTGCCGTATCAGGTGCATCAGTTCGCCATCGCCCCGGCGAGCCGTGAACTGCTCCATCAACGAATTGAGCAGCGTTTTCATCAGATGTTGGCTTCAGATTTTGAAGCAGAAGTGCGGGCGCTTTTTGCCCGTGGAGATTTGCATACGGACATGCCTTCCATTCGTTGTGTGGGATACCGCCAGATGTGGTCGTATCTTGAAGGTGAGATTTCATACGATGAAATGGTTTATCGAGGTGTTTGCGCCACGAGACAGTTAGCGAAGCGCCAGATCACCTGGTTACGCAGTTGGGAGGGGGTTCACTGGTTAGACAGTGAAAAACCACAACAGGCGTTAAACGAAGTGATTGAGGTTATTGGTGATATCGCTGACTGAATGTGTACAATTAAGCCGTATCGTGCGCAATTTTTCAGAATCGCAAGGTTCTAAGTACAAAACAAGCATATAAGGAAAAGATAGAATGGCTAAGGGGCAATCTTTACAAGATCCGTTCCTGAACGCATTGCGTCGGGAGCGTGTTCCAGTTTCTATTTATTTGGTGAATGGTATTAAGCTGCAAGGTCAGATTGAGTCTTTCGATCAGTTCGTGATCCTGTTGAAAAACACGGTCAGCCAGATGGTCTATAAGCACGCGATTTCTACTGTTGTTCCGTCCCGTCCGGTATCTCATCACAGCAATAACGCTGGCGGCGGCACTGGCAGTAACTACCATCACGGCAGCAACGCGCAGGGTTCTTCAACACCAGCGCAGGACAGCGAAGAAACCGAATAAGGTTTTGGGCTGTTATCCACACGGGGAGCCAGGGATCCTGCGTTCCCCGCTGATCTTTTTAGAGAGGTTTACGCTTGTTTGACCGTTATGACGCCGGTGAGCAGGCGGTGCTGGTACACATCTATTTTTCGCAAGACAAAGATATGGAAGACCTCCAGGAGTTTGAATCTCTGGTCTCTTCCGCCGGTGTCGAAGCAATGCAGGTGATTACCGGTAGCCGTAAAGCGCCGCACCCGAAGTACTTTGTTGGTGAAGGTAAAGCAGTTGAAATTGCGGATGCCGTAAAAGCAACCGGCGCATCCGTTGTGCTGTTTGATCATGCGCTGTCTCCGGCTCAGGAACGTAACCTGGAAGCTCTCTGCGAATGCCGTGTAATCGATCGCACGGGGTTGATCTTAGATATTTTTGCTCAGCGTGCGCGTACCCACGAGGGTAAGTTGCAGGTTGAGCTGGCGCAGTTGCGCCATCTGGCGACGCGTCTGGTGCGTGGCTGGACACACCTTGAAAGACAAAAAGGCGGGATTGGTTTGCGCGGCCCGGGTGAAACCCAGCTCGAAACCGACCGCCGTTTGCTGCGTGGGCGTATAACTCAGATCCTTTCACGTCTGGAACGTGTAGAGAAACAGCGCGAACAGGGGCGTCGGGCGCGAACGAAAGCCGATATCCCAACGGTGTCGCTGGTGGGTTATACCAACGCCGGTAAATCCACCCTGTTTAACCAGATAACCGAGGCCCAGGTGTATGCCGCAGACCAGCTGTTTGCGACCCTGGACCCAACCCTGCGCCGTATTGACGTCGCAGACGTGGGTGAAACGGTGCTGGCGGATACCGTAGGGTTTATCCGCCATCTGCCGCACGATCTGGTCGCGGCGTTTAAAGCGACGTTGCAGGAGACGCGTCAGGCGACCCTGCTGCTGCATGTGATTGATGCGGCTGACGTACGCGTGCAGGAGAACATCGACGCGGTGAACGTGGTGCTCGAAGAGATCGACGCCCACGAAATTCCCACCCTGTTGGTGATGAACAAGATCGATATGCTGGACGATTTCGAACCGCGTATTGACCGAGACGAAGAGAACAAACCGATTCGGGTCTGGCTGTCTGCTCAGGCCGGGATTGGTGTGCCACTGCTTTTCCAGGCTTTGACAGAACGTCTTTCCGGTGAGGTAGCTCAGCACACGCTGCGACTGCCGCCACAGGAAGGCAGGCTGCGCAGCCGGTTTTATCAGCTTCAGGCGATAGAAAAAGAGTGGATGGAGGATGACGGCAGCGTGGGGATGCAGGTGCGTATGCCGATCGTTGACTGGCGTCGCCTCTGTAAACAAGAACCTGCGCTGGCGGACTATATCGTCTGATCAGAAAGGGGAAGCCTGAAAAATTCGCCCTTGCATAACAAATATGGAGCATATACATGGCGTGGAATCAGCCCGGTAATAACGGACAAGACCGCGACCCGTGGGGAAGCAGCAATAATCAAGGCGGCAACTCTGGGGGAAATGGCAACAAAGGTGGTCGCGAGCAGGGGCCGCCGGATCTGGATGATATCTTCCGCAAACTGAGCAAAAAGCTTGGTGGCCTTGGCGGAGGAAAAGGTTCTGGCTCGGGTGGCAATTCCACTCAGAGTCCGCGCCCGCCAATGGGTGGCCGCGTGGTGGGCATTGTCGCCGCTGCGGTGGTAATCATCTGGGCAGCCAGCGGGTTCTACACCATTAAAGAAGCAGAACGCGGCGTGGTCACCCGTTTCGGTAAGTTCAGCCATCTGGTTGAACCGGGCCTGAACTGGAAGCCAACCTTCATTGATGACGTGACCGCGGTTAACGTGGAGTCCGTCCGTGAACTGGCCGCCTCTGGCGTGATGTTGACCTCTGACGAGAACGTGGTGCGCGTTGAGATGAACGTACAGTACCGCGTGACCGATCCGGAACGTTATCTGTTTAGCGTGACCAGCGCCGATGACAGCCTGCGTCAGGCAACCGACAGCGCCCTGCGTGGCGTGATCGGCAAATACACCATGGACCGTATCCTGACCGAAGGTCGTACCGTTATTCGTAGCGATACCCAGCGTGAGCTGGAAGAGACCATCCGTCCGTACAACATGGGTATCACCCTGCTGGACGTCAACTTCCAGGCTGCACGTCCGCCGGAAGAGGTGAAAGCCGCGTTTGACGATGCGATTGCCGCGCGTGAAAACGAACAGCAGTACATCCGTGAAGCGGAAGCGTACACCAACGAAGTTCAGCCGCGTGCAAACGGTCAGGCGCAGCGTATTCTGGAAGAAGCGCGTGCGTATAAGACCCAGACCATCCTGGAAGCACAGGGTGAAGTGGCTCGCTTTGCGAAGATCCTGCCGGAATATAAAGCCGCGCCGGAAATTACCCGTGAGCGTCTCTATATCGAGACCATGGAAAAAGTGCTGAGCCATACGCGTAAAGTGCTGGTTAACGACAACAAAGGCGGAAACCTGATGGTCCTGCCGCTGGATCAGATGCTGAAAGGCGGTTCTGCACCGGCAGCAAAAGACAACAGCGGTGCGAACAACCTGCTGCGTCTGCCACCGGCCTCGTCTGGCAGCGCCAGCGCGAACACAACGCCTTCTTCGAACGATGGTGACATTATGGACCAACGCCGTGCTAACGCGCAGCGTAACGACTACCAGCGTCAGGGGGAATAAGGATGCGTAAGTCAGTTATTGCGATCATCATCATCGTACTGGTCGTGCTCTACACCTCCATCTTTGTGGTGAAAGAGGGCGAGCGTGGGATCAAGTTCCAGTTCAGCAGCGTCGTGCGTGATGGCGACAAGCGTCCGGTGATTTATGAGCCGGGTCTGCACTTTAAGATCCCGTTCATTCAGTCAGTGAAAACGCTCGATGCGCGTATCCAGACCATGGATAACCAGGCCGATCGTTTCGTGACCAAAGAGAAGAAAGACCTGATCGTTGATTCCTATATCAAATGGCGCATTAGCGATTTCAGCCGCTACTTCCTGGCAACCGGGGGTGGCGACGTTTCTCAGGCAGAAGTGCTGCTGAAACGTAAGTTCTCTGACCGTCTGCGTTCTGAAATTGGTCGTCTGGATGTGAAAGACATTGTGACCGACTCCCGTGGTCGTCTGACGCTGGAAGTGCGTGATGCGCTGAACTCCGGCTCTGCGGGCACCGAGGATGAAGTTGAAACCCCGGCGGCAGACGATGCGATTGCCAAAGCGGCTGAACGTGTTCAGGCTGAAACCAACGGTAAAGTGCCGGTGATCAACCCGAACAGTATGGCGGCGCTGGGCATCGAAGTGGTTGATGTGCGCATCAAGCAGATCAACCTGCCAGCGGAAGTGTCCGAGGCGATCTACAACCGTATGCGCGCCGAGCGTGAAGCGGTAGCCCGTCGTCACCGTTCACAGGGTCAGGAAGAAGCGGAAAAACTGCGCGCGGCAGCGGACTATGAAGTCACCAAGACGCTGGCGGAATCTGAGCGCCAGGGTCGTATCCTGCGCGGTGAAGGTGATGCCGAAGCGGCGAAACTGTTTGCTGATGCATTCAGCCAGGATCCAGACTTCTATGCCTTCATCCGTAGCCTTCGCGCTTACGAGAATAGCTTCAAGAGCAACCAGGATGTGATGGTGCTCAGCCCGGACAGCGATTTCTTCCGTTATATGAAGACGCCGACCAACGCAACGCGATAAACTCAGGCTCGTTTGAGTATTCAAACCACCGCTCTTCACGGAGCGGTGGTTTTCTTTTATAAGGATGAAAAATGAACTCCACGATCTGGCTCGCACTGGCCCTGGTTTTGGTGCTGGAAGGCCTCGGCCCGATGCTCTATCCGCGCGCATGGCGCCGGATGATCGCGACAATGAGCCAACTCCCGGACAATATTTTGCGTCGTTTTGGCGGTGGTCTTGTGGTTGCCGGTATCGTTATCTACTACATGTTGAGGAAAACGATTGGCTGATCAAAAACTAACCGCAATTGGCATATTTTAGGGTCAAAAAGTGCTGTATATCTGAAAAAGCGATGGTAGAATCCATTTTTAAGCAAACGGTGATTTTGAAAAAATGGGTAACAACGTCGTCGTACTGGGCACCCAATGGGGTGACGAAGGTAAAGGGAAGATTGTTGATCTTCTGACTGAACGGGCCAAATATGTTGTACGCTACCAGGGCGGTCACAACGCGGGCCATACTCTCGTAATCAACGGTGAAAAAACCGTCCTCCATCTTATTCCATCAGGCATTCTTCGCGAAAACGTCACCAGCATCATCGGTAACGGCGTTGTGCTGTCTCCCGCTGCGCTGATGAAAGAGATGAAAGGTCTGGAAGACCGTGGTATCCCTGTTCGTGAGCGTCTGCTGCTCTCCGAAGCCTGCCCGCTGATCCTGGATTATCACGTGGCGCTGGACGTGGCGCGTGAAAAAGCGCGTGGCGCGAAAGCGATCGGCACCACCGGTCGTGGTATCGGCCCGGCTTACGAAGATAAAGTGGCTCGTCGCGGTCTGCGCGTGGGCGACCTCTTCGACAAAGCGACCTTCGCTGAAAAACTGAAAGAAGTGATGGAATATCACAACTTCCAGCTGGTGAACTTCTACAAAGCCGAAGCCGTTGACTACCAGAAAGTGCTGGATGACGTCATGGCGATTGCTGACATTCTGACCGGTATGGTTGTTGATGTGTCCGATCTGCTGGACCAGGCGCGCAAGCGTGGCGATTTCGTCATGTTTGAAGGTGCGCAGGGTACGCTGCTGGACATCGACCACGGTACCTATCCGTACGTAACGTCCTCTAACACCACCGCGGGTGGCGTGGCAACTGGCTCCGGCCTGGGCCCGCGTTATGTCGATTACGTTCTGGGCATCATTAAAGCGTACTCCACTCGCGTGGGTGCAGGTCCATTCCCGACCGAACTGTTTGATGAGACCGGCGAGTTCCTGTGCAAGCAGGGTAACGAGTTTGGCGCGACCACCGGTCGTCGTCGTCGTACCGGCTGGCTGGACGCCGTTGCCGTACGTCGCGCAGTGCAGATCAACTCCCTGTCTGGCTTCTGCCTGACCAAGCTGGACGTACTGGACGGCCTGAAAGAAGTAAAAATCTGCGTAGGCTACCGTATGCCTGATGGCCGCGAAGTGACCACCACTCCGCTGGCTGCTGACGACTGGGAAGGCATTGAGCCAATCTACGAAACTATGCCGGGCTGGTCTGAGACCACATTTGGTGTGAAAGAGCGTAGTGGCCTGCCAAAAGCCGCGCTGGACTACATCAAGCGCATTGAAGAACTGACCGAAGTGCCGATCGATATTATTTCTACCGGCCCGGATCGTACTGAAACGATGATCCTGCGCGACCCGTTCGACGCATAATCTTCGTGACTGCTGGCCTGCGGGGAAACCCGTAGGCCGGATAAGCGCAGCGCCATCCGGCGACCGCTCCTGGATCTCCGCTTTTTCGCCCCGTCTGTCAAATAAATTAGCCGCTAACTATCTGGCTGGTTTATCATCATTAATGAATATCTCTGCGGTTTGACCGCGTTTTCCCTTTTTCCTGAGGTTGATGTGCAGTTAACAAGTTTCACCGATTACGGCTTACGCGCGCTGATTTACATGGCGTCGTTACCCGATGGGAAGATGACCAGCATCTCTGAAGTCACAGAGGTGTACGGTGTGTCCCGTAATCATATGGTCAAAATAATCAATCAACTTAGTCGTGCCGGATACGTTGCTGCCGTCCGCGGGAAGAATGGAGGGATCCGTCTCGGTAAACCGGCGCAGAGTATCCGTATTGGCGATGTGGTACGTGAACTGGAGCCGCTCTCTCTGGTGAACTGTAGCAGCGCGTTCTGCCACATTACGCCCGCTTGCCGCCTGAAACAGGCGCTTTCAAAGGCCGTGCAAAGTTTTCTCAAGGAACTGGATAACTACACGCTGGCCGATTTGGTTGAAGAGAATCAACCGCTTTATAAATTATTGCTGGTGGAATGAAGAAAATTTCCACCGGAGCTGACAACGGAGGAACCGACATGTCACAAGATCCTTTCCAGGAACGCGAAGCCGAAAAATACGCGAATCCTATCCCCAGCCGCGAGTTCATCATTGAACACTTAACAAAACGCGAAAAACCCGCCAATCGTGAAGAACTTGCCGTTGAACTGAACATTGAAGGTGAAGAGCAAATTGAAGCCCTTCGCCGCCGCCTGCGCGCCATGGAACGTGACGGGCAACTGGTCTTTACTCGTCGCCAGTGCTACGCGCTGCCAGAACGCCTCGACCTGCTGAAAGGCACCGTTATTGGTCATCGCGATGGCTTCGGCTTCCTGCGCGTGGAAGGCCGTAAAGACGACCTGTACCTCTCATCCGAACAGATGAAGATGTGTATTCACGGCGACCAGATCCTGGCGCAGCCGCTGGGTGCAGACCGTAAAGGCCGCCGCGAAGCGCGCGTGGTCCGCGTGCTGGTGCCGAAAACCAGCCAGATCGTTGGCCGTTACTTTACCGATGCGGGCGTAGGCTTTGTGGTGCCGGATGACAGCCGTCTGAGCTTCGACATTCTCATCCCGCCTGAAGAGGTGATGGGCGCACGCATGGGCTTTGTGGTGGTGGTGGAACTCACCCAGCGCCCAACCCGTCGCACCAAAGCGGTGGGTAAAATCGTCGAAGTGCTGGGCGATAACATGGGCACCGGCATGGCCGTCGATATGGCGCTGCGTACCCATGAAATTCCGTATGTCTGGCCGAAAGCGGTTGAAGATCAGATTGAAAACCTGCGTGAAGAAGTGCCGGAAGAGTCCAAAGCAGGCCGCGTGGATCTGCGCGATCTGCCGCTGGTCACCATTGATGGTGAAGACGCCCGTGACTTCGATGATGCCGTATATTGCGAGAAAAAACGCGGTGGCGGCTGGCGTCTGTGGGTGGCTATCGCGGATGTGAGCTATTACGTGCGTCCGCACACGCCGCTGGATAACGAAGCGCGCAGCCGCGGTACGTCGGTCTACTTCCCGTCGCAGGTTGTACCGATGCTGCCAGAAGTGCTCTCCAACGGCCTGTGTTCCCTCAACCCGCAGGTGGACCGCCTGTGTATGGTCTGCGAAATGACCATCTCCAGCAAGGGACGTCTGACGGGCTATAAGTTCTACGAAGCGGTGATGAGTTCTCATGCGCGCCTGACCTATACCAAGGTCTGGCATATGTTGCAGGGCGATCAGGATCTTCGCGAACAGTACGCGCCGCTGGTCAAACACATCGAAGAGCTGCACAACCTCTACAAAACGCTGGATCAGGCGCGCGAAGAGCGCGGTGGGATCTCGTTTGAGAGTGAAGAGGCGAAGTTTATCTTTAACGCTGAGCGTCGTATCGAGCGTATCGAACAGACTCAGCGTAACGATGCGCACAAGCTGATTGAAGAGTGTATGATCCTGGCGAACATCTCGGCGGCACGTTTCGTTGAGAAAGCCAAAGAGCCTGCGTTGTTCCGTATTCACGACAAGCCAACCACGGAAGCCGTAACCTCGTTCCGCTCCGTGCTGGCTGAACTCGGCCTGGAGCTGCCTGGCGGTAATAAGCCTGAGCCACGCGATTACGCCGAGCTGCTGGAATCCATCAGCGATCGTCCTGACGCGGAAATGCTGCAAACCATGCTGCTGCGCTCCATGAAGCAGGCGATTTACGATCCTGAAAACCGGGGCCACTTTGGTCTGGCGTTACAGTCGTACGCGCACTTTACCTCGCCGATCCGCCGTTATCCGGATCTGTCCCTGCACCGTGCGATCAAGTATCTGCTGGCGCACGAGCAGGGTCATAAAGGCAACACGACCGAAACCGGAGGGTATCACTACTCCATGGAAGAGATGCTGCAACTGGGCCAGCATTGTTCCATGACCGAGCGTCGTGCGGATGAAGCGACGCGCGACGTGGCGGACTGGCTGAAGTGTGACTTTATGCTGGATCAGGTGGGTAACGTCTTTAAAGGCGTGATTGCCAGCGTCACCGGCTTTGGCTTCTTCGTGCGTCTGGATGAGCTGTTTATCGACGGTCTGGTGCACGTTTCCAGCCTCGATAACGATTACTACCGCTTCGACCAGATCGGACAACGTCTGATCGGCGAATCCGGTGGTCAGACCTACCGTCTGGGCGATCGGGTGGAAGTGAAGGTTGAAGCCGTGAATATGGACGACCGTAAAATCGACTTCAGCCTCATCTCCAGCGAGCGTGCTCCGCGTAACGTCGGCAAAACCGAGCGTGAGAAAGCGAAAAAAGGCGGTAACGGTAAAGCGGGCGGTAAGCGACGTCAGGCAGGTAAAAGAGTAAACTTTGAGCCAGACAGTGCTTTCCGTGGCGAGAAGAAACAGAAGCCCAAGGCGGCGAAAAAAGACGCTCGTAAAGCGAAAAAACCGTCGACCAAGACCCAAAAAATAGCGGCCGCGACCAAAGCGAAGCGCGCGGCGAAGAAACAGCAGGCGGAGTAATTTCCCCTCACCCTGACCCTCTCCCCAACGGGAGAGGGAAAATATTTATTACGAGAACCATCAATGAGTGAAATGATTTACGGCATCCACGCGGTGCAGGCCCTGCTGGAGCGCGCGCCGGAGCGTTTTCAGGAAGTTTTTATTCTGAAAGGGCGTGAAGACAAACGTCTGATGCCGCTGATCCACGCGCTGGAAGCGCAGGGCGTAGTGATCCAGCTGGCGAACCGCCAGTATCTGGATGAAAAAAGCGAAGGTGCTGTACACCAGGGCATTATCGCGCGCGTGAAGCCAGGCCGTCAGTATCAGGAGAACGATCTGCCGGATCTGATCGCCGGGCTGGAGAACCCGTTCTTCCTGATCCTCGATGGCGTAACCGACCCACATAACCTGGGCGCGTGCCTGCGTAGCGCCGATGCAGCAGGCGTGCATGCGGTGATTGTGCCAAAAGATCGCTCCGCGCAGCTTAACGCTACCGCTAAAAAAGTCGCCTGCGGCGCGGCGGAAAACGTCCCGTTAATCCGCGTGACTAACCTGGCGCGCACCATGCGTCTGTTGCAGGAAGAAAATATCTGGATCGTAGGAACAGCCGGTGAAGCGGATCACACCCTGTACCAGAGCAAAATGACCGGCCGTATGGCGCTGGTGATGGGAGCGGAAGGCGAAGGTATGCGTCGTCTGACGCGCGAGCACTGCGATGAGCTGATCAGCATCCCAATGGCGGGCAGCGTATCGTCCCTGAACGTTTCTGTTGCGACGGGTATCTGCCTGTTTGAAGCGGTGCGTCAGCGCGGGTAGCCTGTTGTGCCGGGTGGCGGCTTCGCCTTACCCGGCCTACAAAAGCATGGTACCGTAGGCCCGGTAAGCGTAGCGTCACCGGGCAACAATCTCACTCCTCTAACGACCGTAAATGGTCATCCTTTCTCAGCGTCATCAGCGCGAAAATACTCACCACCGCCGTTGCCATCACGTAGTACGCCGGAATATCCAGATTGCCCGTCTCTTTAATCAGCCCGGTAATGATCAGCCCCGCACAGCCCGAGAAGATCGCATTCGACAGAGAATAGGCCAGCCCCAGCCCGGTATAACGCACGCGCGTCGGGAACATCTCAGACAGCATTGCCGGCCCCGGCCCTGCCAGCATCCCAACCAGACCCCCCGCAATCAGCACCACAATCGCTTTGACTGCCAGCGTACTGGATTCCGCCTGCAAAATTTTCAGCAGCGGCAGGGCGAGGATCAGCAGGAGCACGGTGGCGATAATCATCACCGTGCGCCGCCCGATCCTGTCGCTCAGCATGCCCGACGGAATGATCGTGAGCGCAAACCCAATGTTAGAAATCACCGCAATCAGTAACGCCTGGTTAAAACCGGTGTGCAGCGCAGATTGCAGATAGGTCGGCATAATCACCAGATAGGTATAACCCGCCGCAGACCAGACCATCACGCGGCCAATGCCCATCAGGATGGTTTTGAACGTGGCGGCGGTGCTGGCCTGAGTAACAACCGGTTTTTCCCGTTGCTGCACAAAGCTCGGCGTCTCTTCCATGCTCACCCGCAGCCATAGCGCGACCGCACCCATCGGCAGCGCCAGGAAGAACGGAATGCGCCAGCCCCAGTCGTGCAAGGCTTCAGGGGAGAGCAGGGCAGAGAGCAACGCGACAATGCCTGCGCCCGCTAACAGCCCGAGCGCCACGGTGAAGGACTGCCATGCCCCGTAAAGACCGCGCTTGCCGCGCGGGGCGAACTCCGTCATCAATGAGACTGCACCGCCATACTCACCGCCCGCGAACAGTCCTTGCAGAATACGCAGGAGCGTAACGATCAGCGGCGCGGCAATCCCGATACTGGCGTAGACCGGCACAATACCGATGGCAGCGGTGGCGAGCGTCATCAATACCAGCACTATAATCAGCGTCGGTTTGCGGCCAATCCTGTCGCCAATGCGGCCAAAGACCACCGCACCCAGCGGACGGAAGAAGAAAGCGATGGCGAACGAGGCCCAGGTGAGGATCAGGCTGGTGAGCTCCGCTTCCCCCTCAAGCTGGAAGAAGTTTCTGGCAATCACCGTTGCCAGAAAACCGTAGACCGCAAATTCATACCACTCGATGAAATTACCGATGGAGCCTGCAATTAATGCACGCTTGTGCGCATCCTGTTGCATAACGATCCTCACAAAAACGGGGTAAGAATAAATTATTCAGCATTAGTGAAGTAATGAAATAGTTTATTCTTATGTTCTGTGAGCTATTTCACGAATGATATCAACACGATCGTCATCGTGTGACCCCCCTCCCATGCAGCGTGCATGCCCTCTGTCCATACTTACCTTTATTGCCAATGAAAGGAGGGAGACAGCATGCACTGGCAGACACATACCGTTTTTAATCAACCTGCACCGCTATCGAACAGCAACCTTTTTCTCTCTGATTGCGCCCTGCGCGATGCGGTAGCGCGCGAAGGGGCTGAGTGGGATGTGGATCTTCTTGCCAGCATCGGACAGCAGTTGGGTACGGCGGAGTCGCTGGAGCTGGGCAGGCTGGCGAACGTTAATCCGCCGGAGCTGCTGCGTTATGACGCCACGGGAGCGAGGCTGGATGACGTCCGCTTTCATCCGGCATGGCATCTTCTGATGCAGGGGCTTTGCGCCAACCGGGTGCACAACCTGGCGTGGGAGGAGGAGGCGCGGAAAGGATCGTTCGTCGCCCGGGCCGCGCGTTTTGTGCTGCATGCTCAGGTGGAGGCGGGAACGCTATGCCCGGTGACCATGACCTTCGCCGCCACGCCGCTGTTGCTACAGTCGCTGCCCAAACCGTTTGACAACTGGTTAACGCCGCTGATGAGCGATCGCTACGATCCCCATCTCGCGCCGGGGGCGCAAAAGCGCGGCCTGCTGATCGGCATGGGGATGACGGAAAAGCAGGGCGGTTCGGACGTACTCAGTAATACCACCAAAGCAGAGAAATGCAGTGATGGCAGTTACCGGCTGGTGGGGCACAAATGGTTTTTCTCCGTGCCGCAGAGCGATGCGCATCTGGTGCTGGCGCAGGCGAAGGGCGGGCTTTCCTGCTTTTTTGTTCCGCGTTTTTTACCCGACGGGCAACGTAATGCCGTGCGCCTTGAGCGTCTGAAGGACAAGCTCGGTAACCGTTCAAATGCCAGCAGTGAGGCTGAGTTCCTTGATGCTTACGGCTGGCTGCTGGGCGAAGAGGGTGAAGGTGTCCGGCAAATTCTGAAGATGGGCGGGCTGACGCGCTTTGACTGTGCGCTTGGCAGCCACGGATTGATGCGCCGTGCGCTCTCGGTGGCGCTTTATCATGCCCATCAGCGGCAGACCTTCGGCAAAAATCTGATCGACCAGCCGTTAATGCGCGACGTGCTAAGCCGTATGGCGCTGGTGCTGGAGGGACACACGGCACTGCTGTTCCGACTCGCCCGGGCGTGGGACAACCGCACCGACCCGCAGGAGGCCGCATGGGCGCGGCTTTTCACTCCGGCGGCAAAATACAGCGTCTGCAAAGCGGGCATACCGTTTGTGGCAGAGGCAATGGAGGTGCTGGGCGGTGCAGGCTATTGCGAAGAGAGTGAACTTCCGCGGTTGTACCGTGAAATGCCCGTCAACAGCATCTGGGAAGGCTCTGGCAATATTATGTGCCTGGATGTACTGCGCGTGCTGGCGAAGCAGTCGGGCATTCTCGACCTGCTCGCCGATGATTTCGTGCAGGTCAAAGGTCAGGACAGGCACTTCGATCGCAGCTGGCGGCAGCTACAGCAGAAGCTGCGTAAACCGCAGGAAGCGCAGGGCAGGGAGATCGCGCGGCAGCTCTTTTTACTCGGGGCCGGAAGCCAGATGCTGCGGCACGCATCGCCGCCCGTGGCGCAGGCGTGGTGCCGCATGATGCTGGATACCCGAGGCGGCACGCTGATGAGCGAACAGGTGCAAACCGACCTGCTTCTGCGCGCCACGGGCCGGGTCGGTTAAGCCTTCAGCTGGAACAGGCTCACCAGCCGGGTGAGATGTGAACCCTTCTCGCGCAGCGTCTGTGCCGTCTGCTCGCTGCGCGAGATGCGATCGGCATTGATGTGCGATGCCTCACCGATGTGCGTCATCGCCAGATTCACCTGACCAATCCCCGCAGACTGCTCGCGGGAGGCGTGGTTGATTTCGGTGACAAGCTGGCTGATGTTATCGATATGAACAATGATGGCATCCATCGCCAGACGCGTCTGCTCAGACAGCGCATGGCCTTCGCTCACCTTGTTCAGCGTGTCGCCAATCAGCTGTTCAATCTCTTTTACCGCGTTGGCGCTGCGTGCGGCCAGGGCGCGCACCTCTTGCGCCACCACTGCGAAACCTTTCCCGTGCTCGCCCGCCCGCGCCGCTTCAACCGCCGCATTGAGCGCCAGGATATTGGTCTGGAAAGCGATGGACTCAATCACGCGGGTAATGTCTTCAATGCGTTTCGATGCATCACGAATATCATCCATGGTGGAAACAGCGTGGGTCACCGTCTCTCCACCCTGATGCACCGCGCGCGAGGTTTCCCCCACCAGCTGCTGCGTTTGCTCCATGTTGGCGGCATTTTGCTGCACGGTGGCGGCTAATTGCTCCATGCTGGCGGAGGTCTCCTCAACGCTGCTGGCCTGCTTGTTGATCTGTTCAGAGATCTCGCCGGTATCTGAAGCCAGCGCGTTAGTCCCCAGATGGATTTCGCTTGCGGCCTCGCGGACCTGCAACACAATTTTTTGCAGGCCGCCCCCGATCCCGTTGATGGCATCAATCAGCTGGCCGACCTCATCCTGGCGGGTTACCGGCAGGCTGGCGCGCAGATCGCCTGCGGCATACTGCCGGGCAAGCGCGATCACTGCGCGCAGTGGGCGGGTTAGCATCCGGCGAATGAGGATAACGAACAGGCCCGCGAAGAGTGCGGATAGCACCACGCCCGCCATCAGGAAGCGATCGCGCAACGTGGTGACGCTTGAAAGCAGTACGGCTTTATCCACTTCACCCACGATGGTCCAGTTCCAGCCCGGCAGCGGCGTGTAGGCGACTTTGAGCGTACGGCCATCCGCGCTCACGCGCTCCAGCGTGCCGGCTTTATCACTCAGAAGCTGCTGCTGTGTCGCCGTGCCCCAGTTGGGCAGTTTGCCCTCTTCGCTGGCATGGAACAGATACTGTCCGCGCGTTTTGCCGCTGCTGCGATCCAGTACAAAGAAGTGACCGCTCTCGCCCAGACGACGGTTAAGGATTTTCTCGCGCATGACGTTCCACGAATGGGTGATGTCCACGCCGACAAAGATAATCCCGATAACCTGGCCTTCCGCATTTTTAACAGGCTGGTACTGCGTGATATAGCGCTTGCCGAACAGCAGCGCGAGGCCGCGATAGACCTCCCCTTTGGTGACAGCCGCAAATGCCGGGCTGGTGGTATCAAGAACGGTTCCAATGGCGCGGTCGCCATTCTCTTTGCGCAGCGACGTGGCCACGCGGATAAAATCGTTACCGCTGCGGACAAACAGCGTCGAGATGGCTCCCGTTCGGCTCAGGAAGTCATCAGAAAGCGTATTGTTTTCATGCAACTCCGTTTCGCCGCCTTTCAGCAGAGGAACGGTAAGCCCGTTTATGGTCCGGCTCTGGCTGTTGTCGCTGTTCAGCGGCTGTGGCAAAAAGGTCGTGAACAGACGGGTATAGCTTTCAACCTCTTCGCTCAGGCTGGTGTTGAACATCTCAACCATATCCACCATGCCGGTGGATTGGTTGTGCAGGTCTTCAACCGCAAGATCTTCAAGCTGCTGGCTGGCGTTGTGGCTCAACAGAAAAGTGAACAGCAAAAAAAGCGTGGCGACACTGGCACCTGTTAGCAGCGATAGCTTCGTGCCCAGACCTGCCCGGTGGAAAAAGGTGATCATAAATTGCTCATTATTGAAAAGTGATGGCTGTTCAACGGCAGAGCAGAGATAACGTTTACCTGTTTAATGTAACTGAATGTTACATGTTTGTTTTCGTTAGGTTTCGGGAGAGATAAAAAATTTGCAAAAGTGAAAAGCCACTAAAATTAAGTGGCTTTTATCGGAAGGGATTATGCATAAAGAATGGCCTGCACGCGCCAGTGATTAACATGGTGATCTTCCTGCATCTGGACGATGCGATACCAGGATGCGCCCTGTTCATCGGCCTTCAGGGCGACGACACGTTCAACGTCTTGCGGACTTCCCGTGATATTATTGACGGAGATCTGACCAATCTCGTTCAGGCCCGTGACGCAATCCGCGCTGGCAAATTCGGCCGACTGCGCCGTGGTGCTCAGCAGGCCCGCTGAAAGCAATAGCGTCGTTAAAGCAAGGGTTCGTTTCATCGTCAGCTCCTTTTCACGTGTCTCCGGTATCCGCCGGGCAATCCTTCGCGAATAAACTCATTTCCATTGTTGCTGGCATGGAGTTTATTGTGGACAGGAAAATGTCTACGGACGCAAAGCAGTGTAAAAGTCGTTCAAATGATGATGCTTACTTACGGTACAAAATTCCCTGGGCGTACCACTGTCCCGTAATAATGGTTTCATCAATCATCGTGATGACGTAATAATCTGCTTTTGCGGCAACGGCCTGTGCTTCAATTGCGTCTTCTGCATCATCCGGGGAACCACGAACCATCGCGGATACGGTACCCAGGCGTTGTAATCCTTCCGTCTGATTACGACGAATTTCCTGAGGATGATCGGTAACCGGCGGCGCCGGTGCTGGCGTACCCTGCAATATGGAACATCCGCTGAGCAGTGAGACCAGCAATAAAGCCGTAAGCCTGCGCATAAACCTGTCTCTTTTCCTGATAGCCATAGTGTAGTTGTCTGCGAATTTAGTTTTGGGGGAATGTTCCCGAAGTGTTATCTGGGACGAAGATTTCGAATGAAAATATCGTGAAACCGTAATCCAGCTCTCAACATTATGAATCATTCATCAGCACAGGATCGACAATGATTGAAATTGAAACTCGCCAGCTGAGTGGGCATGAAATCATCCATGCTTTTTCGGCTGGTAAAGGTGAACAGCCGCTGCCGACGGTAGTTTTCTATCATGGCTTTCTCTCCTCGAAGCTGGTCTACAGCTATTTTGCCGTCGCGCTGGCGCAGGCCGGTTTCCGGGTGGTCATGCCTGATGCGCCGAATCATGGGGCACGCTTTACGGGCGATGAGCAGGCGCGGCTGGGGCTGTTCTGGCAAACGCTGCACGGCAATCTGACCGAGTTCGCCGGGCTGCGTGACGCGCTCTTGCAGGCCGGGCTGGTGGAGGGGAAACGGCTGGCGGTCGCAGGCGCATCAATGGGCGGAATGACGGCGCTGGGGATCATGGCCAGGCATCCGGAGGTGACGTCCGTGGCTTGCCTGATGGGATCGGGCTACTTTACGTCACTGGCAAAGACGCTGTTCCCGCCGCAGGCCCCTCAGGAGATTGAGGCCCTGTTGTCTGAATGGGACGTCAGCCATGCGCTTTCGCAGCTGGCCGATCGTCCGCTGCTTCTGTGGCATGGGGACGCCGATGACGTCGTACCGCCCGGTGAAACGTTCCGCCTGCAACAGGCGCTACAGCGTGAAGGGCTGGACAGCAATCTGACCTGCCTGTGGGGAGCAGGTGTCCGGCACCGTATTACCCCGGCCGCGCTGGAGTCAACCGTGGAATTCTTCCGTCAGCACCTTTAAACGCGCAGCACTGTGACACCCTGATCCTCCAGCTTGCTGAGGATCTCGGGGTTGGCGTTTTTGCCGGTGATCACCATGCTGATTTGCTCGGCGCGGCTGAAAAGCATGCCGGCGCGTTCACCGACCTTGCTGCTGTCGACCAGCACCACCAGTTTGCCCACTACGTTAAGCATGTTCTGTTCTGCCATTGCGGTGAGCATATCGGTTTTATACAGGCCATCCGCCGTCAGACCTTTGCCGCTGGTAAACATCCAGTGCCCGGCGTAGAGGCTGTTTTCACTGTCCTGCGGGCTAAGGGTGATGGACTGGCTCTTGTTATACTGGCCGCCCATGATCACCACGCTTTCATGTTCCTGGTCAATGAGATAGTTGGCCAGCGGCAAATAGTTGGTGATGATTTGCACCGGCTTGCCGCACATCTCACGGCCCAGCAGAAACGCCGTCGAACCGCAGTTGATCACCACGCTTTCTCCAGGATTTACCAGCTGTGATGCCGCTCTGGCAATCCGCACCTTTTCATCGTGATTCTGCGCCTGGTGGATGTTCATCGGCGTCCAGCGTGGACGCTGCTGGCTGATGGCCTCTGCACCGTTGCGGACTTTTTTCAGCTTGCCGCTCTCATCCAGCTTGTTAATGTCCCGCCGCGCGGTAGCGGGGGAGATCCCTAAACGTTCGATCACTTTCTCGACGGTGATAAACCCTGTTTGCGCCAGGAGTTCCAGTAAAATTTGATGCCGTTGCGCTTCCGTCATGAGCTATTCCGATAAGAATTGATTTGAAAAGATGATATTTGAAATAGCGTGAAATTACTAAGATAAATATGACATCGCCAGACGCAAGGTCTGGCGATTGGGCCTCAGAATCAGAGGAAGGATTTGAACGGCAGATCGGGTTCAATCGTAAAGCAATCATCGAAACCACGCGGGTAGTGGTACTCAAGATTGTCTTTATCCAGCGGCCAGGTGAACTTGCCGCCAACCTGCCAGATGAACGGCTTGAAGCCATACTTGAGGCGGTCTTTTTTCATCTCCCACAGGACGCGGATCTCTTGCGGATCGGCCTGGAAGTTTGACCAGATATCGTGGTGGAACGGGATCACCACTTTGGTGTTCAGCGCTTCGGCCATACGCAGCATGTCTGCGCTGGTCATTTTGTCGGTGATCCCGCGCGGGTTTTCACCGTAAGAGCCAAGCGCCACGTCAATCTGATGCTCGTTACCGTGCTTCGCGTAATAGTTGGAGTAGTGGGAGTCACCGCTGTGATACAGGGAACCGCCGGGCGTTTTGAACAGGTAGTTCACCGCGCGCTCATCCATCCCGTCTGGCAGTACGCCTGCGGCTTTCTGGTCGGCAGGCAGGGTGATCAGCGCGGTACGGTCAAAGGCATCCAGCGCGTGAATTTCAATGTCTTTGATTTTCACTACGTCGCCCGGCTTCATCACGATGCAGCGCTCTTTTGGCACGCCCCAGCCAATCCACAAATCCACGCAGGTCTGCGGCCCAATAAACGGTACGTCGTCCGCGCAGTTTTGCATTACCGCTGCCGCCACGTTCACGTCGATATGATCGTTGTGATCGTGGGTAGAGAGTACGGCGTCGATCTGACGAATGGCAAAAGGATCCAGCACGAAAGGCGTGGTGCGCAGGTTCGGCTGGAGCTTTTCAACGCCGGCCATACGCTGCATCTGGTGGCCTTTTTTCATCAGTGGATTGCCGTGGCTCTGTTTGCCGGTGCCGCACCAGAAATCAACACAAATGTTGGCGCCGCCTTCTGATTTCAGCCAGATCCCGGTGCAGCCCAGCCACCACATCGCAAATGTGCCAGGAGCAACCTGTTCCTGCTCGATCTCTTCGTTCAGCCAGCTACCCCACTCCGGAAAGGTACTCAGAATCCATGATTCACGGGTGATGGTTTTCACTTTACTCATCGTTTGACTCCTGGTTTTAATCAAAAGCAATCACTATATGACTTGTTGTGATTAATGTTGGCACTGTTTTAATCGATTTGCAATGGCTGATTTGCGGAAAATTCCCCTCGCCACCTCACAGAAAAAACTTCATGACGTTGTTAAGATAACCATTATAAATGATTAATGTATTGAAATTTAAGAATTTATTTATTTGTTTGGATTGGTAGTGAAAATCATTACTAATACCATGGAAATAAATTGCGTGATCCGTCACAAATAATCAAATGCAATCTTATGATGATTATTTGTGATTAATAGAGTGATGACACCAACCACACAGGGATTGCCCCTCGTGTTCTCATTTTCTGGAGAGAGTTATGGAGATCCTCTACAACGTCTTTACCGTGTTCTTTAATCAGGTAATGACCAACGCCCCGCTGTTGCTGGGTATCGTGACGTGCCTGGGGTACATCCTGCTGCGCAAAAGCGTCAGCGTGATTATCAAAGGCACCATCAAAACCATCATTGGTTTTATGCTGTTGCAGGCGGGGTCTGGCATTCTGACCAGCACGTTTAAGCCGGTTGTTGCCAAAATGTCAGAGGTGTACGGCATTAACGGCGCCATCTCTGACACTTACGCGTCCATGATGGCCACCATCGATCGTATGGGGGATGCGTACAGCTGGGTTGGGTATGCGGTACTGCTCGCGCTGGCGCTGAACATCATTTACGTGCTCCTGCGCCGCATCACCGGTATTCGCACCATCATGCTCACCGGGCACATCATGTTCCAGCAGGCGGGGCTGATTGCGGTTTCTCTCTATATCTTCGGCTACCCAATGTGGACCACCGTCATCTGCACGGCAATACTGGTCTCGCTTTACTGGGGCATCACCTCCAACATGATGTATAAGCCAACGCAGGACGTTACGGACGGCTGCGGCTTCTCCATCGGTCACCAGCAGCAGTTCGCCTCCTGGATTGCTTACAAAGTTGCGCCGTACCTGGGCAAAAAAGAGGAGAGTGTTGAAGACCTCAAATTGCCTGGCTGGCTGAATATCTTCCACGACAACATCGTCTCCACGGCAATTGTGATGACCATCTTCTTCGGTGCCATCCTGCTCTCCTTTGGCATTGACGTGGTGCAGGCGATGGCGGGTAAAACCCACTGGACGGTCTATATCCTGCAAACCGGTTTCTCCTTCGCGGTGGCCATTTTCATCATCACCCAGGGCGTGCGTATGTTCGTCGCCGAACTGTCGGAAGCGTTTAACGGCATCTCCCAGCGCCTGATCCCTGGCGCGGTGCTGGCGATTGACTGTGCGGCTATCTATAGCTTTGCGCCAAACGCCGTCGTCTGGGGCTTTATGTGGGGCACCATCGGCCAGCTGATTGCGGTCGGCATCCTGGTGGGCTGTGGCTCCTCAATCCTGATTATTCCTGGCTTTATCCCGATGTTCTTCTCCAACGCCACTATCGGCGTATTTGCTAACCACTTCGGCGGATGGCGCGCAGCGCTCAAGATCTGCCTGGTGATGGGCATGATTGAAATCTTCGGGTGCGTGTGGGCGGTCAAGCTCACCGGCATGAGCGCCTGGATGGGCATGGCGGACTGGTCAATTCTGGCGCCGCCGATGATGCAGGGCTTTGCGTCCGTCGGGCTGGTCTTTATGGCCGTCATCATCCTGATTGCCCTGGCTTATATGTTCTTCGCTGGCCGTTCGCTGCGGGCTGAAGAAGATGCAGAAAAACAAACAGCAGAAGTGTCTGCTCATTAAGGAGTTTCGATTATGACCGTACGTATCCTGGCTGTGTGTGGCAATGGGCAAGGTAGCTCCATGATCATGAAGATGAAAGTGGACCAGTTTTTAACCCAGTCAAACATTGACCACACGGTGAACAGCTGCGCAGTGGGTGAATACAAAAGTGAACTGAACGGCGCGGACATCATCATCGCCTCAACGCACATTGCCGGCGAGATTAGCGTGTCGGGCAACAAATACGTGGTAGGCGTACGCAACATGCTGTCGCCTGCGGATTTCGGGCCAAAGCTGCTGGAAGTGATCAAAGAACACTTCCCACAAGACGTGAAGTAAGGATGCCACATGAAACTACGTGATTCGCTGGCAGAGAATAACTCCATCCTTTTACAGGCCGAAGCCAGCACCTGGCAGGAAGCGGTGAAGCTGGGCGTGGACCTGCTGGTTAAGGCGGACGTTGTCGAGCCGCATTATTACCAGGCCATTCTGGATGGCGTGGCGCAGTTTGGACCCTATTTTGTGATTGCCCCGGGGCTGGCAATGCCGCATGGCCGTCCCGAAGAGGGCGTCAAGAAAACCGGTTTTGCGCTGGTGACGTTGAAAAAACCACTGGTGTTCAACCACGAAGATAACGACCCGGTCGACATTCTGATCACCATGGCGGCTGTCGATGCCAACACCCACCAGGAGGTGGGGATCATGCAGATCGTCAATCTGTTTGATGATGAAGCTAATTTTGACCGTTTACGCGCCTGTCGTACCGCGCAGGACGTGCTGGATTTAATTGATAACGCCACTGCGGCGGCCGTTTAAGAGGAATTGAAAATGTCATTACCAATGTTGCAGGTCGCGCTGGATAACCAGACTCTGTCTCACGCTTACGAAACCACCCGTCTGATTGCGGAAGAAGTGGACATCATCGAAGTCGGCACCATTCTGTGCGTGGGCGAAGGCGTTCGTGCGGTTCGTGACCTGAAGGCGCTCTATCCGCATAAAATCGTGCTGGCGGATGCCAAAATCGCCGACGCGGGCAAAATCCTCTCTCGCATGTGCTTTGAAGCCAACGCCGACTGGGTCACCGTGATCTGCTGTGCGGATATCAACACCGCGAAAGGCGCGCTGGACGTGGCGAAAGAGTTCAACGGCGACGTGCAGATTGAACTGACTGGTTTCTGGACCTGGGAGCAGGCGCAGGAGTGGCGCGAAGCGGGTATCCAGCAGGTGGTTTATCACCGTAGCCGTGATGCGCAGGCCGCAGGCGTGGCGTGGGGCGAAGCCGATATCAGCGCGATCAAACGTCTGGCCGATATGGGCTTCAAAGTGACCGTCACCGGTGGCCTGGCGCTGGAGGATCTGCCGCTGTTCCAGGGTATCCCGATTCACGTCTTTATTGCCGGTCGTAGCATTCGTGATGCTGCGTCTCCGGTGGAAGCGGCGCGTCAGTTCAAACGCTCAATCGCTCAGCTTTGGGGTTAAGGAGCGGGTATGTTGTCAAAACAGGTCCCGCTTGGCATCTATGAAAAGGCACTCCCTGCGGGGGAGTGCTGGCTGGAGCGGTTACAGCTGGCGAAGCAGTTGGGTTTCGATTTTGTCGAAATGTCGGTGGATGAGACGGACGAGCGTCTTTCTCGCCTGGACTGGCGCCGCGACCAGCGTCTGGCGCTGGTGAGCGCCATTGCCGAAACCGGCGTACGCGTGCCATCCATGTGCCTGAGCGCTCATCGTCGTTTTCCGCTTGGCAGCGAAGATGATGCCGTACGCGCCGAAGGGCTGGAGATCATGCGTAAAGCCATTCGCTTTGCACAGGATGTCGGCATCCGCGTGATCCAACTGGCGGGTTACGATGTTTACTATCAGGAAGCCAACGATGAAACGCGCCGTCGTTTCCGGGAGGGCCTGAAAGAGAGCGTTGAGATGGCAAGCCGTGCGCAGGTGACGCTGGCGATGGAGATCATGGATTATCCGTTGATGAACTCCATCAGCAAGGCGCTGGGCTATGCGCACTATCTGAACAACCCATGGTTCCAGCTTTATCCGGATATCGGAAACCTGTCGGCATGGGATAACGACGTACAGATGGAGCTTCAGGCGGGCATCGGGCATATCGTGGCGGTGCACGTTAAAGATACCCGTCCTGGCGTGTTTAAAAACGTACCGTTCGGCACCGGGGTGGTGGATTTCGAACGGTGCTTCCAGACGCTCAAACAGACAGGTTATTGCGGGCCTTACCTGATTGAGATGTGGAGCGAAACCGCGGACGACCCGGCGGCAGAAGTGGCGAAAGCCCGGGACTGGGTGCGCGAGCGCATGGCGCGGGCAGGGCTGATGGAGGCGGAACATGCTTAAGCTGAAACAGCAGGTCTATGAAGCCAATATGGATCTCCCGCGCTGTGGACTGGTGACGTTTACCTGGGGCAACGTAAGCGCCATCGATCGCGAGCAGGGGCTGGTGGTGATTAAGCCGAGCGGCGTGGCCTATGACGCCATGAAAGCGGACGATATGGTGGTGGTTGACCTGGAAGGACACGTCGTTGAAGGCAAATGGCGCCCTTCTTCAGATACGGCAACCCACCTGGCGCTGTATCAGCGTTACCCGTCTCTGGGGGGCGTTGTGCATACCCATTCCACGCACGCCACCGCCTGGGCACAGGCCGGGCTGGCGATCCCTGCTTTGGGTACGACGCACGCAGATTACTTCTTCGGCGATATTCCCTGCACGCGAGCGTTAACGCAGGCTGAGGTCGAAGGCGAGTACGAACTTAACACCGGCAGGGTCATTATCGAAACGCTGGGTGAGACGGAACCACTGCATACGCCGGGTATTGTGGTGTACCAGCATGGTCCGTTCTCCTGGGGTAAAGATGCGCATGACGCCGTGCATAACGCGGTGGTGATGGAAGAGGTGGCCAGAATGGCGTGGATTGCGCGCGGCATTAACCCACAGCTTCAGGGCATTGATGATTACCTGATGAACAAGCATTTCATGCGTAAGCACGGCCCGAATGCTTACTACGGGCAGAAGTGAATAAGTGCTCTGGAATACCGAAACAGTTGTAACCGGTGGTATTCCGGAGCCATTCATAAAAAAAGCCCCCGGGCAGGGGGCAAATTATATATGGCTTTGATTTTCGTTGGCTTTCCTGGTGCTAGCGATGTAGCGTTACTGGTAAATATCTGCACTGGCGTGCATATTACCGTTGCTGCCGGGCTCACGTGTCAGCATGACGTGATAGTATTTTGCGCCCTGCGCATCGGTTTCTTCATTAAGCGCCTGATCTGCTTCACTTTCAGTGGCGAAGTTATGATTGATGTAAATAACGCCTAAGCTCTGCACATCATCCATGTTTCTGGCCTGTTGGCTGTCTATTCTGATGGCTGCCATCGCGTTTGCACTGAGCAAAAGCGCAGCCAAAATGGCGATTGCGATTCTTTTCATGATATGCGCTCCACGACTGCGTGCTGTGATACGGGGTAATGTTCTCCTTCTCTGTTCAGTGTCTCTGATTAAAGTGTAATCGCTACCCGGATTGCGATGGGTGACCATTTCTGATGGTGTTGTTCAAAAAAACAGCGCTTCTGATGAGTGCGATTTTAAATCACCCACTTAGAACAGCTTTACCCTTTGTGCGAATTATTTGTGCAATCAGCTTGAGTTTCCTGGGGGGCGCAAGTATTATGACGCGTCAATTTTTCAGCCGACCTTTAACACGTTCCTTGCCTCCCCGGGCCTCGGCTGACCCAGACAGGAGGCTGAATAATCCGTAAGGAGCAATTCGATGCGTCATTACGAAATCGTTTTTATGGTCCACCCTGACCAGAGCGAACAGGTTCCGGGCATGATCGAGCGTTACTCTGCTGCCATCACTGGTGCAGAAGGCACGATCCACCGTCTGGAAGACTGGGGCCGCCGTCAGCTGGCTTACCCGATCAACAAACTGCACAAAGCACACTACGTTCTGATGAACGTTGAAGCTCCGCAGGAAGTGATCGATGAGCTGGAAACTACCTTCCGCTTCAACGATGCCGTTATCCGCAGCATGGTTATGCGTACCAAACACGCAGTGACCGAAGCATCTCCGATGGTTAAAGCGAAAGACGAGCGCCGTGAGCGTCGCGATGATTTCGCAAACGAAACCGCAGATGATTCTGATGCTGGGGATTCTGAAGAGTAATTTCTGATGACCAACCGTCTGGTGTTGTCCGGCACCGTGTGCAGGACCCCCCTTCGAAAGGTCAGCCCATCAGGAATTCCGCATTGCCAGTTCGTGCTTGAGCATCGTTCTGTGCAAGAGGAAGCCGGGTTTCACCGGCAGGCGTGGTGCCAAATGCCCGTAATTATTAGCGGACACGAAAACCAGGCCATTACTCACAGTTTAACGGTCGGTAGCGCAGTAATCGTTCAGGGGTTCATTTCTTGCCACAAGGCAAAGAACGGCCTGAGCAAAATGGTTCTGCATGCCGAGCAGATTGATTTGATAGATTCTGGAGACTAGCCATATGGCACGTTATTTCCGTCGTCGCAAGTTCTGCCGTTTCACCGCGGAAGGCGTTCAAGAGATCGACTATAAAGATATCGCAACGCTGAAAAACTACATCACCGAAAGCGGTAAGATTGTCCCAAGCCGTATCACCGGTACTCGTGCAAAATATCAGCGTCAGCTGGCTCGCGCTATCAAACGCGCTCGCTACCTGTCTCTGCTGCCGTACACTGATCGTCATCAGTAATCGGGCACGGTCCATTAATACGACTTTAAGAGGATAAGGTAATGCAAGTTATTCTGCTTGATAAAGTAGCAAACCTGGGCAGCCTGGGTGATCAGGTAAACGTTAAAGCGGGTTACGCTCGTAACTTCCTGGTTCCACAGGGTAAAGCTGTTCCAGCTACTAAGAAAAACGTAGAGTTTTTCGAAGCACGTCGTGCTGAACTGGAAGCCAAACTGGCTGACGTTCTGGCGGCTGCTAACGCTCGCGCTGAAGCAATCAACGCACTGGGCACCGTTACTATCGCGTCTAAAGCTGGCGACGAAGGTAAACTGTTCGGTTCCATCGGTACCCGCGATATCGCTGATGCAGTAACTGCGGCAGGCGTTAAAGTGGCTAAGAGCGAAGTTCGTATGCCGAACGGCGTTCTGCGTACCACTGGTGAGCACGAAGTTGACTTCCAGGTTCACAGCGAAGTGTTCGCTAAACTGGTTGTTAACGTAGTAGCTGAGTAATTTTTTACTCTGCTCGCGTCGAAGCGCCGGCCTTGTGCCGGCGTTTTGCTTTTTAGCGTGACCCTGCGTCATCTTTTGCTCTTGTAAGGTCGCTATTCCTGACGCATTCTCTGATAATAAATTGAAACGCAATTTTATTTATGAGATTTGTCATGGATACTGCTCTGCCCACGCCCGTCTTTGCCCGTCGCAATGTGGCCTATGCCTGCGCCACGCTCTGCTGTCTGCTTTGGGGAAGCTCGTACCCGGCCATTAAAAGTGGCTACGAACTCTTTCAGATCGCGACCGATGATATCCCCTCCAAAGTCGTCTTTGCCGGATACCGTTTTCTGTTTGCCGGCGCGTTGCTGCTGCTTTTTGCCATGGCCCAGCGAAAGCCGATTGGCAGGCTCACGCCCACGCAGTTTGGCCAGCTCACGATCCTCGGACTGACCCAGACCTCCCTCCAGTACACCTTCTTTTATATCGGCCTGGCCTACACGACCGGGGTGAACGGCTCCATCATGAATGCCACCGGGACCTTCTTCAGCGTGCTGCTGGCGCACTTTATCTACCACAACGACAAACTCAGCTATAACAAAACGCTGGGATGTGTTCTGGGCTTTGCCGGGGTTATGCTGGTGAACTTCCACAGCGGCTTAAGTGAGTTCCAGTTTGTCTGGAAAGGTGACGGATTTGTGGTGCTGGCCGCCTTTATTCTCTCTGCGGCCACGCTTTACGGGAAACGCATTTCCCAGACCGTTGACCCGACGGTGATGACTGGCTGGCAGCTGGGGATAGGCGGGGCGGCACTGGTTGCGGGAGGCTATGCCACGGGCGGGACGCTGGAGGTGCACAGCATGAAAGCCGTCGCCGTGCTGGGGTATCTGACGCTGCTCTCATCCGTGGCGTTCGCCCTGTGGAGCGCGCTGCTGAAAGTAAACCGCGTGAGTATGATTGCCCCGTTCAACTTTGTCATACCTGTAGCAGGGACGGTGCTCTCCGCCATCTTCCTCGGCGAAAACATTCTGGACATCAAATACGCGATTGCGCTGGTGCTGGTCTGCTCGGGGATCTGGTGGGTGAATAAACGGCGTGCCTGAGAACAAAAGTGCCGGGTGGCGGCATCGCCTTACCCGGCCTGGGCCATTAACGTGCTCTGATGAAACTGCCGTCCGGCTGACGGGTAAACAGTACCTGCTGCCCGTTTCCGATATCGATCGTTAACCCGGTCACCACCCCGCTGGCATTCTGGCGGATCTGCACCATCTGACCATTTTGCAGGTTGCTGAGCGGTTTGCCTGCCCCCTCGACTTGCGCCATGGCATACACATCCGTTGCTGGCAGATTGTGGTCGCGGAACAGCTGGGCAAGAGTTTTCCCAGGCTCTACGCGATACGAACGCCACTGCTGCTCAATGCCGGTGGGCTGTTGCGCCTGTGGCTCTGAAGGGGCGGCGGCCTGCTCCTGATCTTCCTGAACCGGTTCAGGTTCAACCGGCGCAACCTGGCCCGGATCGTTAGACGGTGTGACCAGCTGCGTCTGCATCGGCTGTGAATCAGGCTGCGGCTGGCTTTGCGACTGGATATCCAGCTCAGCATTCCGGCTGACCGGCGCGGTATCAACGTTGTCACTGCCGGAAGGAAGCAGGAAGCCGATGACGATCAGCAACGCGCCGATAATAATGCCTCTGCGGTGCAAAGGCGGCAGCGGGTCCATGATGCGAAAGTTATCCGGCGCATGCCAGATTTTCGCCAGGGTAGGTTTCAGTTCAAATCGCCCGGGCATGGCTCTCCTCCTGCTCCGCGTCTTTTTATCCTGTCCTGAGAAGTGTAGTTTGCTAACTGCCTGATGGGCGTAACAAAGCCAGCTTTCGTGACATATATTAGGGAAAATCCTGACGGCTACTATTGTTTCCGTTTCGTCGCAGTTTGTCACCTTTACTTAAGACAAAGTTTTACCCATAAGGGCATGGCTGATATGCTGCCCGCTACTTTAAATGTGATGGAAGGAAAACCCATGACCACCCCGACTTTTGACACTATCGAAGCGCAGGCAAGCTACGGCATCGGCTTGCAGGTAGGACAGCAGCTGAGCGAATCCGGCCTGGAAGGTCTGTTACCGGAAGCGCTGGTGGCGGGTATCGCTGACGCGCTAGAAGGCAAGCAGCCCGCTGTGCCGGTTGACGTTGTGCACCGTGCGCTGCGTGAAATCCACGAACGTGCTGACGCCGTACGTCGCGCGCGTTTCGAAGAGATGGCGGCAGAAGGCGTGAAATATCTGGAAGAGAACCGTGAGCGTGAAGGCGTGAACAGCACCGAGTCCGGCTTGCAGTTCCGCGTAATCAATCAGGGTGATGGCGCAATCCCGGCGCGTACCGACCACGTTCGCGTACACTACACCGGTAAGCTGATCGACGGTACCGTGTTCGACAGCTCCGTCGCGCGTGGCGAACCGGCTGAATTCCCGGTCAACGGCGTTATCGCAGGCTGGATCGAAGCCCTGACCCTGATGCCAGTAGGTTCCAAATGGGAACTCACTATCCCGCACAACCTGGCTTACGGCGAGCGTGGCGCTGGCGCGTCCATTCCGCCATTCAGCACCCTGGTGTTTGAAGTCGAGCTGCTGGAAATCCTGTAATCGGTTTTTCTTATTTTCCTCTCTCCGATCGGGGAGAGGAAAATAGCGATAAAACCCGGAGTTACGACGAAATCAACATTTTGTATTGCAAACGAAACTGTTACGTGTATTTTTGTGAGCTGTTTCGCGCTGTATGAGTGATATGACACTCACTTTCAACATATTATTAACATAATATTCAAATCATAGTATTCATCCCGCCGATTCTTACCTACTATCGATTAGTCCTTACACAGGGTCCGTCATTTATTTGGCGTATATAAAGGCCAGAAGAGCCTTAACAACACAGACAGGCATAAACAGGAAAATATCACATGGTAGATCAGGTCAAAGTCGCCGCCGCAGAAGAGGCGACGTCTGAACAGTCGCTACGGCGAAATCTCACGAACCGTCACATTCAGCTTATTGCCATTGGTGGAGCCATCGGCACCGGGCTGTTTATGGGCTCGGGCAAAACCATCAGTCTTGCCGGCCCGTCGATCATCTTCGTTTATATGATCATCGGTTTTATGCTCTTTTTCGTGATGCGTGCAATGGGTGAATTGCTGCTCTCGAATCTCGAATACAAATCCTTCAGCGACTTCGCGTCAGACCTGCTCGGCCCGTGGGCGGGCTATTTTACCGGCTGGACCTACTGGTTCTGCTGGGTGGTCACCGGCATGGCGGATGTTGTCGCTATTACGGCCTACGCCCAATTCTGGTTCCCCGGCCTGTCGGACTGGGTGGCTTCGCTGGCGGTGATTGTTCTGCTGCTGAGCCTGAACCTCGCCACCGTTAAAATGTTCGGTGAGATGGAGTTTTGGTTCGCGATGATCAAAATCGTCGCCATCATCGCGCTGATTGTCGTCGGGCTGGTGATGGTGCTGACGCACTTCCAGTCGCCAACCGGCGTACAGGCCTCGTTTGCCCATCTGTGGAATGACGGCGGCTGGTTCCCGAAAGGTATCAGCGGCTTCTTTGCCGGCTTCCAGATTGCGGTGTTTGCGTTTGTCGGGATTGAGCTGGTCGGTACCACGGCGGCGGAAACCAAAGATCCGGAGAAATCCCTGCCGCGTGCGATCAATTCCATTCCGCTGCGTATCATCATGTTCTACGTGTTCGCGCTGATCGTCATTATGTCCGTGACGCCATGGAGCTCGGTGGTGCCAACCAAGAGCCCGTTCGTCGAGCTGTTCGTGCTGGTGGGGCTGCCTGCTGCCGCGAGCCTGATTAACTTCGTGGTGCTGACCTCTGCGGCCTCTTCCGCGAACAGCGGCGTCTTCTCCACCAGCCGTATGCTGTTCGGCCTGGCGCAGGAGGGCGTTGCTCCGAGCGCGTTTGCCAAACTGTCTAAACGCGCGGTACCAGCGAAAGGGCTGACCTTCTCCTGCATCTGTCTGCTGGGTGGTGTGGTGATGCTCTACGTCAACCCGAGCGTAATCGGCGCGTTCACCATGATCACCACGGTGTCGGCGATCCTGTTTATGTTCGTCTGGACCATCATCCTCTGCTCGTACCTGGTGTACCGCAAGCAGCGTCCACACCTGCACGAGAAGTCGATCTACAAGATGCCGCTGGGCAAGCTAATGTGCTGGGTGTGCATGGCGTTCTTCGTCTTCGTGCTGGTGCTGCTGACGCTGGAAGAAGATACCCGACAGGCGCTGATGGTCACGCCGCTGTGGTTTATCGCGCTGGGGCTGGGCTGGCTATTTATCGGTAAGAAACGTATGGCGGGCATGCGTTAAGCATGTTGCCGGGTGGCGCTGACGCTTACCCGGCCTAGGTTCGCGGATGTTGTAGGCCCGGTAAGCGCTAGCGCCACCGGGCTTTTTTATTTACCCGATAATGCACGCGGGAACAGAACGTTATTCTCAAGACTAATGTGTTCCATCAGATCGTCGATCATCTCATTAATGCCGTTGTACATGGCTTTCCAGGTGGTGCACGCTTCTGGCGGCGGTGTGACGTTGTCGGTGGTGTGTTTGATCACTTCCAGCAGTTCGCCGGCGTCATCATGTTCGCTTTCCATCACGCTGATGGGCCCCATGGCCTGGCTGCCCATGCCCTGTTTGATCATCGGGAAGAGGATCTGCTCCTCTTTCATCATGTGGCTGGAAAGTTCTTCGTGCAGCATGGTCAGATATTTCGCCAGGCCGCGCGGTACGGAAGGTTTATCGGCATGAACGCGTTCAACTTTGGTCGCCTGTAAAATCAGCTCCGGCAGCTGCTCGCGGTGACGATCGTGGTAACGCACAATGATATGGTCGATGATTTCAGCCAGCGGCGCGGTGCGCCAGTCTTTGTCGACAGGCTGTTCAGCCAGCTGAGCCAGCTCCGCTTCGATAGCCTCCACATCCAGCTCTTTACGCGACGCTGCGCGCGCCAGCGTTTGCTTACCACCGCAGCAGTAATCCATATCGTATTTACGGAACAGCGCAGAAGCGCGAGGGATGGAGAGCGCCAGCTCGCCTAAGGGTTGGTCGCGGAAGGCCATAACAGTTACCTCATCATCAGGAATATAAGATGCATTTTAAATGCATCTTTATGTGGATACTATAACCCTTTAGAGGCAAGGGTGAAAATGAGAAGGGGATCACAAAAAAAGCGTGCTTTTAACTTGCTGATTGAATGCAGAAAAGGGCTTTCGAAAGTTTTTAAAGGTGGAGAAACAGTAAACAACCTGCCGCGCGTGCCGATAGATACAGGTCAGACAATACCTGTATATAAAAAAGGCAACGCATGTTTAAACGTATAAAAGTCATTACTCTTTTGATTTCGGTGCTGCTTGTGCTCGGCATCATGCAGCTGATCTCCGCTGGCATTTTCATTAACGCACTCAATAACGATAAAGAGAACTTCACCGTTTCTCAGCTTTCCAGCCAGAACGTCGCGGAGTTTACCGACGCCTGGATCAGCCTGAACCAGGCGCGCGTCACTCTCAACCGCGGCATGCTGCGCCTGCAAAGCAGCATGGCGTCGCAGATTAACGGCGGGCAGCTGAACGAGCTGGTCAATACCGCGAAAAACCTGCTGGCCGATGCCCAGACCCATTACGATAAATACTACGCGCTGCCGGAAACGCCGGGTATGGACGAGCACCTGGCCGATCGTCTGGAAGAGCAATACCGCGTCTACTCCGCCACGCTGACGCAAATGAACGTTCTGCTGGGGCAGGGCAATCTGGAAGATATGTTCAAACAAAATGCCGAACAGAAGCAGACCGCGATGCAAAAGGTTTATCGCGAGTGGCGTGAGGCGCAGGCCGTGCTGGCCGCCAAAGGTATCCAGGACAATGAAAGCGACTACAAACGCATTCTGTGGATCCTTTCTGCGGTGATGCTGCTGGTGATCGCGGTGATTATTTCCAGCTGGATTGCGATGCGCCGTGTGCTGCTGCTGCCGCTGGAAGAGGTGATCAACCATATCCGCGCCATTGCCGCAGGGGATTTAACCCAGCCGATTCAGGCTGAGGGTAAAAATGAAATGGCGATCCTGGCGCGCAACGTTCAGGAGATGCAGACTGCGCTGGCCAACACGGTGGGCGTGGTGCGTGAAGGCGCAGATACCATCTACACCGGCGCGGGTGAAATCTCGGCGGGCAGCAACGATCTCTCCTCTCGTACCGAGCAACAGGCCGCTTCTCTGGAAGAGACGGCAGCCAGCATGGAACAGTTAACCGCCACCGTGAAGCAAAACGCCGATAACGCGCGTCAGGCGTCGCGTCTGGCGCTGGACGCCTCCTCCACCGCGAAGAAGGGCGGTAACGTGGTCGAGGGCGTTGTGCGCACCATGGATGAAATCGCCACCAGTTCCAGCAAAATCGCGCAAATTACTAACGTGATCGACGGCATTGCCTTCCAGACCAATATTCTGGCGCTGAACGCGGCGGTAGAAGCGGCGCGTGCGGGCGAGCAGGGACGTGGCTTCGCGGTTGTCGCGGGCGAGGTGCGTACCCTTGCCCAGCGCAGCGCGCAGGCGGCGAAAGAGATCAAAGCGCTGATCGATGATTCCGGCGAACGCGTCAACGCGGGTTCTCAGCTGGTAAATGAAGCGGGCGCGACGATGGCGGAGATCGTCAATGCGGTTACGCGCGTGACGGACATCATGGGTGAGATTGCGTCGGCCTCCGACGAACAGAGCCGCGGTATCGACCAGGTGGGTCAGGCGGTGGCGGAGATGGATCGCGTCACCCAGCAGAACGCCTCGCTGGTGGAAGAGTCTGCGGCGGCAGCTGCGGCGCTGGAAGATCAGGCTGCACGCCTGAACGACGCGGTGGCGGTGTTTAAGATCACCCGCAACCAGGCGGTGAAAGCCGCGCCGGTTAAGACCTATGCACCTAAAGCGCAGCCCCTCGCGGCGGCGTCTGAAGCGAACTGGGAAACGTTCTGATACTGTGCCGGGTGGCGCTGACGCTTACCCGGCCTACGGTTTGTAGGCCCTGCAAGCGAAGCGCCGCTGGGCGAAAAGCTCACCCCTCCGACGCCGGAACGACCATCGGTTTTTCCGGCTTCGCTCTCACCGCAATCACCACCCCAACGACCAGCAGCGCGATCCCGCAGGCCGTTAGCAGCGGCGGCACGCTCTGACGCATCAGGAAGGTATAGAGCAGCCCTGCCAGCGTCTCAAAGACAATCAGCGGCCCCAGTATCACCGTCGGCAGCTTCTGGCTGGCAATGTTCCAGCACAGCGCGCCCACCCACGAACAGAGCACGGCAATGGCGACCATTAACCCGACGAATACCCACGGGCGCGGTCCGAAGGGCAGGGTAAATGCCGGTTGCTGGCTACCCAGCCAGACACACGCGCCCACATAGCCCAGCAACGAGACAGGGAGGGTGACCAGCGCCTGCGCCGTCGCCCACATCATCGGATGTTTATCCGGGTTTTCCCGCAGCCAGCGTGCGTTGCGCAGGGCATACCAGGCCCAACAGACAACCGAGATAAACGCCAGAAAGATCCCTGAACCGTAACGCCACAAGCTGAAGTTTTCGAGGCCGTGGCGAAGCTCGGCAATATTCACGCACACCAGCCCCACGGCGATGCAGACCAGAGCGGGCGCCATTTTTGACCACGCCAGTTTGCCGTCACGCTGGCTGTAAAGCAGGTTCGCGAAAACCGGGATGACCACCGGTAGCGTGCCGATAATCATGGTCGACACCGGCGCACCGGTGCGCTGAATGGCGCTCGCCAGACAGACGTAGTAGATCAGATTACCCATCATGGTCAGCGCCAGCGCGGTGAGCCAGTCCTGGCGGCCCAGCTGACGCAGACGCGCGCGCCCCAGCCACGCCAGCGGCACGGCAATCAGCCCCAGCGCCAGGTAACGTCCGGTCGACTGCAAAATTGCCGGGTACTCCGGCACAATCAGCGGGCCGACAAAAATCAGCCCCCACATCAAACCCGCAAGCAGGGCATACAACACGCCGCTAATCATTTTTCCATCCATCTTGATTCACTTTGCGATCAGTGTAGGAGGGCAAAACGCGCGCGTATTGTATGAGGTTGCGCATTAGCGCGGCATAACCTGTTTCTGGTAGCGCACGGGCGTGATGCCGTAGCGACGGGTGAATGCGCGGGTTAAATGCGACTGATCGGTCAGCCCGGTCGCGGCGGCCACCTCGGCGGCAGGCATGCCGTGGGTGAGGAATGCTTTTGCGCGCCACAGCCGGATGGCCATCAGCATCTGGTGGGGCGTAACGTGGAAATGGGCTTTGAACTGGCGCTGAAAATGGTACGGGCTGAGCGAGACAACGTTAGCCAGCTCGTCCAGGGTCAGCGAGCGCATATAGTTGTCGTGCAGATAATCGCGAACGCGTTCGAAGCGGTGCGCGGCCTCCTGCACCACCGGCGCATGATGGGCCAGTGGCTGAAAAGTCTGAATCAAATCCAGTAGCAGCCCCTTCTGCGCCAGCGGATCGTTGGTGTGCCACAAGCCGTAAATTAACCGGCCAATCTGCTGCGAGCGCAAAGGGTCGTGGCGCGTGACGTCATTAAACCACCAGTGACGCAGGCCGGTGACCTCTTCCAGCAGGTCGGGTTCGATGTAGACCATCCGGTAGCGCCAGCCGCCTTCGGTGGCGGATTCCCCTGTGTGGATCTCGTCCGGGTTCATGGTCACGACGGATTTTTCCTCGGCAAGATGCTGGGTACCGCGATAGCGGAAGCGTTCGGCACCGGTTTCGATGGTGCCGATACCGAAGGCTTCATGAGTGTGAGGCTCAAAGGCGTAGTCAGAGATATGGGCGTGATAAAGCTCCAGGCCCGGCAGCTGCGCCAGATGGCGAAAGCGCGCGCTGTCTCTCTCATCAGTGAACTGTTCCGGTACGCCTTGCACGGTGAGCCTCCTTGTGGGTCATCGCTTCATTATCAGAGATGACCCGAGGGGATGCCACAAAAAATAACCAATTTTTAACAACTACAGGATGGCTTTGACGCTTTCCGCCAGTGATGTGGTTGGGCGGCCGATCAGTTTGCTCAGGGTACGGCTGTCGTCGAACAGGCCGCCTTTGGACGCGCCGGTGTCGGAGTCCGCCAGCATCTCCGCCAGCCCGGCAGGCAGACCAACGCCCTTCAGCGCAGCGGCGAAATCGGCTTCGCTGAGGTTCTGATACGTTACCGGCTTACCGCTCTGCTTGCTCAGTTCCGCAGCCAGTTCGCTCAGCGTCCAGGCATTATCACCCGCCAGTTCATACACCTTGCCGGCATGACCCTCTTCAGAAATCACTTTCGCTGCCGCCGCCGCGTAATCCGCACGGGTCGCAGAGGCAATTTTGCCTTCGCCTGCGGCACCCATAAATACGCCGTGTTCCAGCGCTGGCGGCGCGCTTGCCAGGTAGTTTTCGGTGTACCAGCCGTTGCGCAGCAGGGCGTAAGGCACGCCGGAGGCCGCCAGGGCATTTTCGGTTTCGACGTGCTCAACGTGCAGACCCAGCGGAGATTTGTCAGCATGCAGCAGGCTGGTATAGGCGATGAATTTCACCCCGGCGGCTTTGGCGGCGTTTATCACGTTCTGGTGCTGTACGGCACGCTGGCCCACTTCGCTGGAGGAGATGAGCAGCAGTTTATCCACGCCGTTCAGCGCGGTGGTTAATGCGGCTTCATCGGTGTAATCCGCCTGACGCACAACGACCCCTTGCTGACGCAACGCTTCGGCTTTCGCCGGGTTACGCACAATAGCCACGATCTGGCTGGCCGGAACGGTTTTCAGCAGTTCTTCAATAACGTGTTGGCCAAGCTGGCCGGTTGCGCCGGTAATCGCGATCATGATGAATCTCCTTCGTGTTTGTCTGGTGTTGTGGCACACTATCACCATAACTAACTTTTAGTAAGTACGTACAAAAAGGTAAGTATGAAAACAACAATACCAACGCTCAGCGAGCAAATGCGCGATGGCAACCTCTTTGCGGAACAGTGCCCGTCACGGGAGGTGCTCAAACACGTAACCAGCCGCTGGGGCGTGCTGATCCTGGTGGCGTTACGTCAGGGGACGCATCGCTTCAGCGATCTGCGCCGCAAGATGGGCGGCGTCAGCGAGAAGATGCTGGCTCAGTCTTTACAGGCGCTGGAGCATGACGGGTTTGTCGATCGCGTGTCGTATCCGGTCGTGCCGCCGCATGTGGAGTATAGCCTGACGCCGCTGGGGCGGGAGGTAAGCGAGAAGGTGGCCGCGCTGGCCGACTGGATTGAGGTCAATACGCCGCAGGTGATGGCAAACCGGGAAGAGCGTGCAGCATGAAATGCCGGGTGGCGCTTGCGCTTACCCGGCCTACGGGATCGAGGATTGCGCGTAGGCCGGGTAAGCGCAAGCCGCCACCCGGCACAATCATCGCTACCTGCTCAAATCCACCTGATAAATCGCGAACCCAATATCATCCGTCGCGACCTTTTGCATCGGATACTGCGCCTTATCCTTGATAAACGCGGCTGCTTTATCGGACGGAGATGTCTCAAAGCGAATATCCAGCTTAGTGTCGCTGTGGATCGGCGCAAGTCGCCAGTTGTTATCCACCGCCGGATGAATTTCACCCGTCTTTTTCGACTCCGCGCTGATCCACGCCGCCAGCACCGAACGGTTCTCATCCGGCGAGGCAAAGGCGATGTGGCTGTCACCCGTACCGGCAAACTTGCCGCCATAGGCGCGGTAGTTGTTGGTCACCACCAGGAAAGTGGCATTCGGATCAATCGCTTTGCCGTTGAAGGTCAGGTTTTTGATGCGTTCTGCCTGCGGATTAATGGCCTGACATTCGCCGTCATATTTTGCGGGCTGGGTAACGTCAATCTGATATTCCACGCCGTCGATCACGTCGAAGTTGTAGGTGCGGAAACCGTCCCAGTTAATCAGCGACTGCGGTTTGCTGCTGTGCGGATCGATCTGGTTGAACTGCCCGGCAGAGCACTCCAGCCACTCCTTCACCTCTTTCCCGGTGGCTTTCACCACCACGAGGGTGTTGGGATAGAGGTAGAGATCGGCGGCATTACGGAAGGTCAGCTGGCCTTTCTCCACCTCAACGTAGCTGGCCGGATCGTTCTTCCGCCCGCCCACTTTGAATGGCGCCGCGGCAGACAGTACCGGCAGATTTGCCAGATCCGGATCGCCCTGAATATAGTGCTCCGCATAGGCTTTCTGCGCCATGTTGACGACCTGCACGGTCGGGTCATCTTGTACCAGCGCGAGGAAGCTGTACATGTTATCAGCCGATTTACCGATCGGCTTGCTGACAAATTCACGCGTCGCGTCGTGGTCATGCTTCAGGATGTCGACCAGCTTTTTATCTTCCCCTGCCAGAGATTTTTTGGCCGCTGCGTCGTAGATCGGACGCGCTTCCGCTTTCGACTGCGTGACTTTCCAGCTTCCGCTGTCGTTATTCAGCACCAGATCCACCACGCCAAGGTGGTCGCCCCACATGCCCGGCATCACCGATGGCACACCGTTGAGCGTCCCTTTTTCGATGTCCGCGCCTTTGATATCAGCGAAATCTTTGCCCGGGAAGACGGCGTGGGCGTGACCAAACAGGATCGCATCCACGCCCGGCACCTGGCTGAGATAGTACACGGAGTTCTCAGCCATCACCTGATACGGGTCGGCCGAGAGGCCAGAGTGCGCCACGACGACGACCACATCCGCCCCTTTCGCCCGCATCTCCGGCACGTATTTGCGCGCGGTTTCGGTAATGTCGTTGACGGTCACTTTCCCGTCGAGGTTGGCTTTATCCCACGTCATGATCTGCGGCGGCACAAAACCGATATAGCCGATTTTCAGCGTCTGTTTTTTACCGTCCTGGTCGACAACCTCGGTCTCTTTAATCAGATAAGGGGTGAAGAGCGGCTTCTTCGTCTTAACGTCGATGATATTGGCGTTAACGTACGGGAATTTTGCACCTGCCAGCGCGTCGTGCAGGTATTTCAGGCCGTAGTTAAATTCGTGGTTGCCCAGGTTGCCGACGGCATAGTCCAGCGTATTCATTGCCTTATAAACAGGATGGATCTCGCCTTTTTTCAGCCCCTTCGCCGCCATGTAGTCTCCGAGCGGGCTGCCCTGAATTAAGTCCCCGTTATCGACCAGCACGCTGTTTTTCACTTCACCGCGGGCGGCGTTGATCAAACTTGCCGTGCGTACCAGTCCGAATTTTTCCGTAGGGGTATCTTTGTAGTAATCGAAGTCCATCATATTGCTGTGCAGATCGGTGGTTTCCAGAATACGGAGATCCACCGTCGCTGCCTGAACGCTTGCCGCAATCAGCGTTGCCAGGAGCGTTGCGCTAAACTTAATCATCTGAGGAGTCCTTTTTTCGATCCAAGCCACAAAAGAATATGTATGTAGTATTTGTTGCTTACAGAAGTGTGAATGCTGCCAGAAAAAAGGGCGCTGAAACTAGAATTGCTTCACAGATAGCGGAATTGTTCACATTACGATATAACTAAAACAATAAGTTATGCCCACTGCGTTAACGAAGAGGTGGAGAATGTTAGATAAAATTTGTCAGCTCGCACGGGATGCGGGTGATGCCATTATGCAGGTGTACGACGGTGCGAAACCGATGGATGTTGTCAGCAAAGCGGATGACTCCCCGGTGACGGCGGCGGATATCGCGGCGCATGCGGTGATCCTGAAAGGTTTGCAGGCCCTGACGCCGGATATTCCGGTCCTTTCTGAAGAAGCGCCCCAGAGCTGGGATGAACGTCAGCACTGGCAGCGTTACTGGCTTGTCGACCCGCTGGACGGCACGAAAGAGTTTATCAAGCGTAACGGTGAATTCACCGTCAACATCGCCCTGATTGAAAAAGGAAAAGCGGTGCTTGGCGTGGTTTACGCCCCGGTGATGAAAGTAATGTACAGCGCGGCGGAAGGTAAAGCCTGGAAGGAAGAGTGCGGCGTGCGTAAGCAGATCCAGGTGCGTGATGCTCGTCCTCCGCTGGTGGTGATCAGCCGCTCGCACAGTGACAGCGAGCTGGAGGAGTATCTGCAACAGCTGGGTGAACACCAGACGACGTCGATTGGCTCGTCGCTGAAGTTCTGTCTGGTGGCGGAAGGGCAGGCGCAGCTGTACCCCCGTTTCGGGCCGACGAACGTCTGGGATACGGCGGCAGGGCATGCGGTGGCGGCGGCCGCTGGCGCGCATGTGCATGACTGGCAGGGTAAGCCACTGGACTACACCCCGCGCGAGTCATTCCTGAATCCGGGCTTCCGGGTATCACTTTACTGAGTCAGTAGCTTATGCAGCAGGGCAACCACCTGCTGCACCTCATCCTGCGTCAGCGCGCCGTCTTTAACCCACTGTACGCGACCGTTTTTGTCCAGCACGACAATCGCTGAACTCTCTTCTTCCAGCTGCCACGCCTTACGCGTCACGCCGTTGCTGTCGACAATAAACTGCGACCAGGGATAGAGCTTCTTATTGCTCTCAAGGCTTGAGCGCACAAACATCCCGGAGCCGGGAATCGCGTCGTCGGTGTTCACGATGGTGGTGGTCTGGTAGCGATCGTGCGGGAGTTTTGCGGCTTTGATCGCTTCCACGAGGGTGGCATTTTTCTCTTTAGCGGATGTACGTCCGGCAATATGTTGTACAACTCTCACTTTGCCCGCAAGCTGCGCGCTATTCCAGGCTTTATAGCTAAACTTATCATTGTCGAGAATCAATTCTCCCCGGTCAGCAATCCCGACCGGCGGGACACGTTGTCCTTTTTCAATGTTGTGTGCGGAAGCCATCAGCGGCAGCAACAGGCAAGCTGCTGCCAGGAGGTTACGTAGGGTCATGGTGTTTCCTTATTGTTAGCAGGTGATCCGACCACTTGGTCATGCGCTTTTAATCATAAGTGCGATCAATAGGCTTTTCCCGCAATCCCGATGCCAGTTTGCGGGCGAACGCACATATCCATGCAAAAACGACGGCATATACTGCGCTGTATCACGCTTTGCAAAGATTATTCTGAATAATTGTAATCAAACGGTAAATAAACTTATGCACACTGGGTAAGTACGAGGTTCTGGTCTATAGTCATTGGGCATCAAAATTTGCGCTCAGGACCGTCGGGCCGATTGTGGCACCGCAAGAGCGTATGATTCGCAGGAGATACAAGAATGAAAATTTTCCAACGCTACAACCCGCTTCAGGTGGCGAAGTACGTGAAGATCCTGTTCCGTGGACGGTTGTACATCAAGGATGTTGGCGCTTTTGAGTTCGATAAGGGCAAAATCCTTATCCCAAAAGTGAAGGACAAACAGCACTTGTCTGTGATGTCCGAAGTCAACCGTCAGGTTATGCGTCTGCAAACTGAGATGGCTTAACCAACGTGCTATGCAGTAGTAGTTAAAAAGACGGCTCCCGATGGGAGCCGTTGATGTTTGTGGGGCACACAAAGGATTACGCCGACACCTTCTCTTCCGCATCCGGCAGTTTCGGCACCAGCACGGTCGGTTTGCTATCAATACGCGTTACCAGCAGCTGGTCGATGCGGTAGTTATCAATATCCACCACTTCAAACTTGAAGCCGGAGAACTTCACCGAGTCGGTACGTTTCGGGATTTTACGCAGCATAAACATCATAAAGCCCCCGATGGTCTCGTAGTTGCCGGACTGCGGGAACTCGTCAATGTCGAGTACGCGCATGACGTCTTCAATCGGCGTACCGCCATCGATGAGCCATGAATTTTCGTCACGCTGAACAATCTGCTCTTCCAGCCCCTGGCCGACCAGGTCGCCCATCAGGGTCGTCATAACGTCGTTGAGGGTGATAATGCCCACCACCAGCGCGTATTCGTTCATGATCACCGCGAAGTCTTCCCCGGCGGTTTTGAAACTTTCCAGCGCTTCGGAGAGCGTCAGGGTGTCCGGCACTATCAGGGTGTTGCGGATCTGCACGCCGCTGTTCAGCGCCAGGCTCTGGTTTGCCAGCACGCGGTTCAGCAGGTCTTTGGAGTCCACATAGCCGATGATATGGTCGATATCTTCGTTACAGACCAGGAACTTGGAGTGCGGATGCTGCGCCACTTTGGTCTTCAGGCTCTGCTCGTCTTCATGCAGATCGAACCAGATGATGTTTTCACGGCCGGTCATGGAGGAAGGCACGGTACGGGATTCCAGTTCGAAAACGTTCTCAATCAGCTCGTGCTCCTGCTTACGCAGCACGCCTGCCAGCGCCCCGGCTTCCACCACCGCATAAATATCGTCGGAGGTGATGTCGTCTTTACGCACCATCGGCAGCTTGAAGATGCGGAAAATGACGTTCGCCAGGCCGTTAAAGAACCACACCAGCGGACGGAAGACATACAGGCAGAAGCGCATCGGGTTGATGATACGCAAAGCCACAGCTTCTGGCGCAATCATACCGATGCGTTTCGGGGTCAGGTCCGCGAATAAAATGAACAAGCCGGTGACCAGGGAGAAGGAGAGGATGAAGCTCAACTGCTCGGCCAGCTCTACGGACATGTACTTAACAAAGAGGCTATAAAACGCCGGAGAAAACGCTGCATCGCCCACGATACCGCCAAGGATGGCGACCGCGTTCAGGCCAATCTGCACCACGGTAAAGAACATGCCGGGGTTTTCCTGCATTTTCAGAATGCGTGATGCGTTGATGTTGCCCTCGTCGGCAAGCAGCTTCAGTTTGATTTTACGGGAGGCAGCCAGCGAGATCTCCGATATCGAGAAAAATGCACTGACGGCAATAAGACAAAGTATTACTAAAATACTGTTTAACATAGTTTATCCGGCTTCTCGCCAGATCCTCAGAAGGGGAGTTGATACCATTCGTGTGAAGACACATTGAACTCAGCTCGTAGCGTTGAGCCGATTATTTCAGCGGTAGTATAGCGTAAAGACGTGTAAACCTGCCAGAGGTCACGTTTTCGGCAAAACGTGGCGGGAGGGAGAGGCTGTGCGCCACGCGGCTCGCGTGGCGCTGATGCAGTAATCAGGCCTGCTGGGGAGGCAGGCAAACGCCAATGCCGCCGATACCGCAGTAGCCGTACGGATTTTTATGCAGGTACTGCTGGTGGTCGTCTTCGGCATAGTAGAACGGTTTCGCGGTAGCGATTTCCGTCGTGACCTGACGTTTATCACCGGCCGCCTGCATCGCTTCCTGGAAACGCGTCAGGCTGGCGTGGGCGGCGGCCTCCTGCTCTGGGGTGAGCGGGTAGATGGCCGAACGGTATTGGGTGCCGTGATCGTTACCCTGACGCATGCCCTGCGCCGGGTCATGGTTTTCCCAGAACACCTGGAGCAGCTGTTCATAGCTAATGACGCTCGGGTCATACACCACACGCACCGCTTCAGCATGACCGGTCTCACCGGAACAGACTTCGCGGTAGGTTGGGTTAGGCGTATATCCTCCGGTGTAGCCCGCAGCGGTGCTGTACACGCCCGGCAGTTGCCAGAACAGGCGTTCTACGCCCCAGAAGCAGCCCATGGCAAACAGGGCGATCTCCATTCCATCAGGAACGTTTGTCATTGAATGGTTGTTTACGGCGTGTAATGTTGCCACTGGCATAGGGGTGTTGCGTCCCGGTAACGCATCGGCTTGTGATACCAGATGCTTTTTATCGAATAAACTCACGGTGGGGCCTCCCGGGTAGCGTTGTTTCGGTTAAGGTTGTCACGAAGCGTTTAATTGAACACAATAAATGCGATGAATGAGTCTAGATTTAATCATAAGAAATATTTGGGTGTTACACCCTTTTTCAACCCGTAATTTGGGTTTTTGGCTTTCAGGCCGTATTTTGCCGCGGAGCGGCACTGCATTTGCTTCCAGGGTGGAAACAGGGAATTCAGGAGAAAACGTGACAAAGATCCGCCAGTTATGTTTAGTCAGTTTAATGCTGACCAGCGGGATTGCCAGCGCGGCGAATGTCCGTTTGCAGGTTGAGGGGTTATCCGGGGCGCTGGAAAAAAACGTGCGTGCGCAGCTTTCTACCATCCAGAGCGATGAGGTCACGCCGGATCGGCGTTTTCGCGCGCGCGTGGATGACGCCATCCGCGAAGGCTTAAAGGCGTTGGGGTACTACGAACCCACCATCGATTTCGATTTACGCCCGCCGCCGGCGAAAGGACGCCAGGTGTTGATTGCCCGCGTCTCGCCGGGCGAACCCGTCCTGATTGGCGGCACGAACGTGGTGTTGCGCGGCGGTGCGCGCACCGATCGGGACTACCTGGATCTGCTCAGCACCCGTCCGAAAGTGGGCACCGTGCTCAATCACGGGGATTACGATCGTTTTAAAAAATCCTTAACCAGCGTTTCGCTGCGCAAAGGCTACTTCGACAGCCGGTTCAACAAAAGCCAGCTGGGCGTTGCGCTTGAGCGACGTCAGGCATTCTGGGATATCGATTACGACAGCGGCGAGCGCTACCGGTTTGGCGATGTGACCTTCGAAGGATCGCAAATCCGTGACGAGTATCTGCAAAATCTGGTGCCGTTTAAAAAGGGCGACTACTACCAGTCCAGCGACCTGGGCGAGCTGAACCGTCGTTTGTCCGCGACGGGCTGGTTTAACTCCGTGGTGGTAGCGCCGGAATTTGATAAATCCCGTAAAACGAAAGTGTTACCGCTGCATGGCGTGGTCTCTCCGCGCACCGAGAACACCATTGAGACCGGTGTCGGCTACTCCACGGACGTCGGCCCGCGCGTGAAAGCCTCATGGAAAAAACCGTGGATGAACTCCTACGGCCACAGCCTGACCACCAGCGTCAGCCTGTCTGCGCCTGAACAGCAGCTGGACTTCAGCTATAAAATGCCGCTGCTGAAAAATCCGCTTGAGCAATACTACCTCGTGCAGGGCGGCTTTAAGCGTACCGATTTGAACGATACCGAGCAGGACTCGACGACGCTTGCGGTATCACGCTTCTGGGATCTCTCCAGCGGCTGGCAGCGCGCCATTAACCTGCGCTGGAGCCTCGACCACTTTACCCAGGCAAACGTCACCAACACCACCATGCTGCTTTATCCGGGCGTGATGATCAGCCGTACCCGCTCGCGCGGTGGCCTGATGCCGACCTGGGGCGATTCTCAGCGCTACTCCATCGATTACTCCAACACCGCCTGGGGCTCCGACGTAGACTTCTCCGTCTTTCAGGCGCAAAACGTCTGGATCCGCACGCTGTACGACAAACACCGCTTTGTGATGCGCGGTAATCTCGGCTGGATCGAAACCGGTGATTTCGAACGCGTCCCGCCGGATCTGCGCTTCTTCGCCGGGGGCGACCGCAGCATTCGCGGGTATAAGTACAAATCGATCTCACCTGAAAACGACAAAGGCCAGTTGACCGGGGCGTCAAAACTGGCGACTGGCTCGCTGGAGTACCAGTACAACGTCAGCGGCAAGTGGTGGGGAGCGATGTTCGTTGACGGCGGTGAAGCGGTGAACGATATCCGCCGCAGCGATTTCAAAACCGGCGCGGGCGTAGGCGTGCGCTGGCAGTCACCGGTCGGGCCCATCAAGCTCGATTTCGCCGTTCCGGTGGGCGACAAAGACGAACACGGTTTACAGTTTTACATCGGTCTGGGGCCTGAATTATGAGTTTATGGAAGAAGATAAGCCTCGGGGTGCTGATTTTTATCGTATTACTGCTCGGTACGGTGGCGTTTCTGGTGGGCACCACCACGGGCCTGCATTTGCTGTTTAACGCCGCGAACCGCTGGGTGCCGGGGCTGGAAATCGGCCAGGTAACGGGCGGCTGGCGCGATCTGCGCCTGAAAAATATCCGTTATGAACAGCCCGGCGTGGCGGTGAACGCGGGCGAGTTTCATCTGGCGGTCAAGCTCGGCTGCCTGCGGGACAGCCAGCTGTGCGTAAACGATCTGTCGCTAAAAGACGTTAGCGTGGCGATAGATTCCAAAAAAATGCCGAAGTCCGAGCCTGTCGAAGAAGAGGACAGCGGCCCGCTGAACCTCTCCACGCCGTACCCGATTGCGCTTTACCGGGTCGCACTGGATAACGTGAATATCAAAATCGACGACACGACGGTATCCGTGATGGATTTCACCTCCGGTCTGCGCTGGCAGGAGAAAAACCTCACCCTGACCCCAACCTCCCTGCAAGGGCTGCTGATTGCGCTACCGAAGGTGGCCGACGTGGCGCAGGAAGAGATCGTCGAGCCGAAGATCCAGAACCCGCAGCCGGAAGAAAAACCGCTGGGCGAAACGCTGAAAGATCTCTTCTCGAAATCGGTTCTGCCGGAGATGACCGATGTGCATCTGCCGCTGAACCTCAATATCGAAGAGTTTAAGGGCGAGCAGTTGCGTCTGACCGGCGATACCGATCTGACGGTCTTCAACATGCTGCTTAAAGTCAGCAGTATCGACGGCAACATGAAGCTCGACGCGCTGGATATTGATACTAACCAGGGGTCGGTCAACGCCTCAGGCAATGCGCTGCTGCGCGACAACTGGCCGGTAGATATTACGCTGAACAGCGCCCTGAACATCGATCCGCTGAAAGGCGAAAAGGTGAAGGTGAAAGTCGGCGGCGCGCTGCGCGAGAAGCTGGAGTTCGGCGTGAACCTCTCCGGACCGGTGGATATGGTGCTGCGCGGGCAAACCCAGCTGGCAGAGGCCGGTTTACCGCTCAACCTTGAGGTTGTCAGCAAGCAGCTTTACTGGCCGTTCACCGGCGAAAAACAGTTCCAGGCTGACGATCTGAAGCTGAAGCTGAGTGGCAAAATGACCGACTACACGCTGTCGTTCCGCACAGCAGTGAAGGGGCAGGGGGTACCGCCCGCCGATATCACCCTGGATGCGAAGGGTAACGAGTTGCAGGTTAACCTCGACAAGCTGACCGTGGCGGCGCTGGAAGGAAAAACCGAGCTGACCGCGCTGCTCGACTGGCAGCAGGCGATCAGCTGGCGCGGCGAGCTGAAGCTGACCGGGATCAACACCGCTAAAGAGGTCCCGGACTGGCCGTCAAAACTGGATGGCCTGATCAAAACCCGCGGTAGCCTGTACGGTGGCACCTGGCAGATGGACGTGCCGGAACTCAAGCTCACCGGCAACGTGAAGCAGAACAAAGTCAACGTAGAGGGCTCGCTTAAGGGCAACAGCTATCTCCAGTGGGTGATCCCGGGCCTGCACGTGGCGCTGGGTCGCAACACGGCGGATATTAAAGGCGAGCTGGGCGTGAAAGACCTCAATCTGGATGCCACCATCGACGCGCCAAATCTCGATAACGCCCTGCCGGGTCTTGGCGGCACGGCGAAGGGGTTAGTGAAGGTTCGCGGTACGGTGGAGGCGCCGCAGCTGCTGGCGGACATCACCGCCAATAACCTGCGCTGGCAGGAACTTTCTATTGCCCGCGTACGTGTCGAGGGAGACGTGAAATCCACCGATCAGATCGGCGGAAACCTGAATCTGCGCGTGGAGCGTATCTCTCAGCCGGACGTGAACATCAGTCTGGTCACGCTGGCGGCAAAAGGTAACGAAAAGCAGCACGATCTCCAGCTACGCGTGCAGGGCGAGCCGGTCTCCGGGCAGCTGCACCTGACGGGCAGTTTTGACCGCCAGGCGACGCGCTGGAAAGGCGTGCTGGATAACACCCGCTTCAGCACGCCGGTCGGCCCGCTGGTGCTGTCGCGGTCTGTCGCGCTGGATTACCGCAACGCGGAGCAAAAGATCAGCATTGGGCCACACTGCTGGACCAACCCGAATGCTGAGCTGTGCGTGCCGCAGACCATTGATGCGGGCGCGGAAGGACATGCGCAGATCAACCTCAACCGTTTCGACCTGGCGATGCTGAAACCGTTTATGCCGGAAACCACCCAGGCCAGCGGGGTCTTCAGCGGCAAAGCGGACGTCGCGTGGGACATCACCAAAGAGGGACTGCCGCAGGGCAGCGTTACCCTCTCCGGGCGTAACGTGAAGGTGACGCAGGAGGTCAATGACGCGCCGCTGCCGGTGGCGTTCGACACCCTGAATGTGAACGCTGACCTGCGTAACAATCGTGCGGAACTGGGATGGCTGATCCGCCTGACCAACAACGGTCAGTTTGACGGACAGGTGCAAATTACCGATCCGCAAGGGCGGCGCAATCTCGGCGGCAACGTCAATATTCGCAACTTCAACCTGGCGATGGTGAATCCGATCTTCTCGCGGGGAGAAAAGGCGGCGGGGATGCTCAGCGCCAACCTGCGTCTGGCGGGGGATGCGCAAAGCCCACAGCTGTTTGGCCAGATGCGGTTAAACGGCGTGGACATTGACGGTAACTTTATGCCGTTCGATATGCAGCCAAGCCAGCTGACGATGAACTTTAACGGCCAAAGCTCAACCCTCAGTGGCTCAGTGCTGACGCAGCAGGGACAAATCAACCTGAGCGGTGACGCAGACTGGAGCCAGCTCGACAACTGGCGCGCCCGTATTGCGGCCAAGGGCAGCAGGGTGCGTATCACGGTACCGCCGATGGTGCGCCTGGACGTGTCGCCAGACGTGGTCTTTGAGGCAACGCCGAGTCTCTTCACCCTGGACGGCCGTGTTGACGTACCGTGGGCGCGCATCGTGGTTCACGAGGTGCCGGAAAGCGCGGTTGGCGTCGCCAGTGACGAAGTTATGCTCAATGAAAATCTGAAACCTGTTGAACAGAAGAGCGCTGGCATACCGATCAATAGTAATCTTATCGTGCACGTGGGGAATAACGTGCGTTTGGACGCGTTTGGGCTGAAGGCGAGACTCACGGGTGACCTGAAAGTGGCGCAGGATCAACAGGGACTTGGCCTCAATGGACAAATCAATATTCCTGAAGGGCGCTTCCATGCCTACGGGCAGGATTTGATTGTGCGTAAAGGCGAGCTGCTGTTCTCCGGTCCACCGGATCAGCCGGTACTCAATATCGAAGCGATCCGTAACCCGGAAGCCACCGAAGATGATGTGATTGCAGGCGTGCGCGTGACGGGCTCCGCCGATGAACCTAAGGCAGAGATCTTCTCTGACCCGGCCATGTCGCAACAGGAAGCGCTCTCTTACCTCCTTCGCGGCCAGGGTCTGGATAGCCAACAGGGCGATGGTGCGGCAATGACATCAATGTTAGTCGGTCTGGGGGTTGCACAAAGTGGTCAGGTTGTGGGTAAAATCGGCGAGACGTTTGGCGTAAGCAATCTGGCGCTGGACACTCAGGGCGTGGGTGACTCTTCGCAGGTAGTGGTCAGCGGCTATGTACTGCCGGGTCTACAGGTAAAATATGGCGTGGGGATCTTTGACTCACTGGCTACACTCACGTTACGTTATCGCCTGATGCCTAAGCTATATCTGGAAGCAGTGTCCGGCGTAGACCAGGCACTTGATCTGCTCTATCAGTTTGAGTTTTAGCAATGCGAATATTTGTTTACGGCAGTTTACGAACCAGGCAAGGCAACAGCCACTGGATGACCAACGCCCAGTTGCTGGGAAATTACACAATCGAAAACTACCAGTTGTACAGTCTGGGCCACTATCCAGGCGCGGTTCCGGGGAACGGAACGGTACAGGGTGAGGTTTATCGTATTGATAATGCCACGCTGGCCGAACTTGATGCCTTGCGCACCAGGGGCGGTGAATACGCTCGCCAGTTGATCCAGACGCCTTACGGCAGTGCATGGATGTACGTGTACCAACGTTCGGTCGACGGGTTAACGTTGATTGAAAGCGGTAACTGGTTAGACAGAGACCAGTTCTGAAAAACGACAACGCCACCGTAAGGTGGCGTTGTCGTTTTGCGCCGTAGGCCCGTGCAAGCGTAGCGCCGCCGGGCGATACTCCTCAATCGCACGGGTTACCAGGAGCGACAGGCACAAAAAAGCCCCGACGCGCGAGGCTTAGTCTCAGCAGTAAGAATTACTTCTTAGCAGCACGTTCGAAAGAGGCGATGATTTCTGCTTTCGCCGCTTCTGCGTTATCCCAGCCTTCAACTTTAACCCATTTGCCTTTTTCGAGATCTTTGTAGTGCTCGAAGAAGTGGGCGATCTGCGCTTTCAGCAGCTCTGGCAGGTCGTTCACATCTTTAATGTGATCGTACTCTTTGCTCAGCTTGGTGTGCGGTACGGCAACCAGTTTCGCATCTTCACCCGCTTCGTCAGTCATTTTCAGCACGCCAACAGGACGGCAGCGAATGACGGAACCTGGCTGCAATGGATATGGCGTTGGGACCAGTACGTCAACCGGGTCACCGTCCAGAGACAGAGTGTGGTTGATGTAGCCGTAGTTGCACGGATAGAACATGGCGGTAGACATGAAACGGTCAACGAACAGCGCACCGGTGTCTTTGTCGATTTCGTATTTGATTGGATCTGCGTTGGCCGGGATTTCGATCACAACGTAGATGTCTTCTGGCAGTTCTTTACCCGCAGGGACGTTGAGTAAGCTCATGTCGGTGTCCTTTAAAATGGATGGTAAACAAGTGGCAGGTATTATAGCCAACTGGCGCTGAAAGTCTCCGCCTGTTTTCGTCTTCTCTCCCTCGCGCCTTCACTTTTCAGACCGTTTCCATGACAGGATAATCCATAAACTCAGCCGCATTTTAAATGTTGAAATGAAAGCGATTACAAACTTGTGATTAACGTTTTATTCACTTTTCTGAAGTGTGATGTAACGCAATCCGTAACATATTCCATTGGCTATAGTTCATCCGCGGAACATCTTTTAACCAACAATAACCTACCCTACGAGGACGTTCATATGTGGAAGCGCTTACTTCTTGTTACAGCAGTTTCGGCAGCCATGTCGTCTATGGCGATGGCCGCACCCTTAACCGTTGGATTTTCGCAGGTCGGATCTGAATCTGGCTGGCGCGCCGCTGAAACGAATGTGGCGAAAAGTGAGGCCGAAAAGCGCGGTATTACGCTGAAAATCGCCGATGGTCAGCAAAAGCAAGAGAACCAGATTAAAGCGGTGCGCTCGTTTATCGCTCAGGGCGTGGATGCCATCTTTATTGCCCCGGTTGTCGCCACGGGCTGGGAGCCGGTGCTGAAGGAAGCCAAAGATGCTGAAATTCCGGTCTTCCTGCTCGACCGTTCCATCGACGTAAAAGACAAATCTCTCTATATGACCACCGTCACCGCCGATAACGTGCTGGAAGGCAAACTGATTGGTGACTGGCTGGTGAAGCAGGTGGATGGCAAGCCGTGTAACGTGGTTGAGTTGCAGGGCACCGTCGGGGCGAGCGTGGCTATCGACCGTAAGAAAGGTTTCGCGGAGGCCATCGCCAAAGCACCAAACATTAAGATCATCCGTTCTCAGTCCGGCGACTTCACCCGTAGTAAGGGTAAAGAGGTCATGGAAAGCTTCATCAAGGCAGAAAATAACGGCAAAAATATCTGCATGGTTTACGCCCACAACGACGACATGGTGATCGGCGCCATCCAGGCCATCAAAGAAGCGGGCCTGAAGCCGGGCAAAGATATCCTCACCGGCTCGATCGACGGCGTACCGGACATCTACAAAGCGATGATTGACGGCGAAGCGAACGCCAGCGTGGAGCTGACGCCAAATATGGCGGGCCCGGCATTCGATGCGCTGGAGAAATTCAAGAAAGACGGCACCCAGCCTGAGAAGTTGACCATCACCAAATCCACGCTCTACCTGCCGGACACGGCGAAAGAAGAGTTAGAGAAGAAGAAAAATATGGGCTACTGATCCAGTGAAATTGCCGGGTGGCGCTGCGCTTACCCGGCTTACGATACGCTCTTTTGTAGGCCGGATAAGCGTAGCGTCATCCGGCCTGATGCAGGGGGAAACCATGACCACCGAACAACACCAGGAAATCCTCCGCACAGAGGGCCTGAGTAAATTTTTCCCTGGCGTTAAGGCGCTGGATAACGTTGATTTCAGCCTGCGGCGTGGGGAGATCATGGCGTTGCTCGGCGAAAACGGGGCGGGGAAGTCGACGCTGATTAAAACCCTGACCGGGGTCTATCACGCCGATCGCGGCGCTATCTGGCTGGAAGGTAACGCCATTTCGCCCAAAAACACCGCGCATGCCCAGCAACTGGGGATCGGCACGGTCTACCAGGAAGTGAACCTGCTGCCAAACATGTCGGTAGCGGATAACCTGTTTATTGGCCGCGAACCCAGACGTTTTGGCCTGCTGCGCCGCAAAGAGATGGAAGCGCGCGCCGCGAAGCTGATGGAATCGTATGGCTTCTCTCTCGACGTGCGCGAACCGCTGAACCGTTTTTCCGTAGCGATGCAGCAAATCGTCGCGATCTGTCGCGCTATCGATCTCTCGGCGAAAGTGCTGATCCTCGATGAACCCACCGCCAGCCTCGATACCCAGGAAGTGGAGATGCTTTTTACCCTGATGCGCCAGCTGCGTAATCAGGGCGTCAGCCTGATTTTCGTGACGCATTTCCTCGATCAGGTTTACGAGGTGAGCGACCGTATAACGGTGCTGCGCAACGGCAGCTTTGTCGGCTGCCGGGAAACCCGCGAGCTGCCGCAGATAGAGCTGGTCAAAATGATGCTGGGCCGCGAGCTCGAGACCAACGCGCTTCAGCGCGCGGGCCGTACGCTGCTGAGCGAAAAACCGATCGCCGCGTTTCACGATTACGGCAGAAAAGGGACCATCGCGCCGTTTAACCTCGAGGTACGCCCCGGTGAAATTGTGGGTCTGGCGGGGCTGTTAGGCTCCGGGCGCACCGAAACCGCCGAAGTCATCTTCGGGATCAAACCTGCCGACAGCGGAACGGCGCTGATCAAAGGCAAACCACAAACGCTACGTTCACCGCATCAGGCGTCGTGCCTCGGCGTGGGCTTCTGCCCGGAGGACAGGAAAACGGACGGGATTATTGCCGCCGCCTCGGTGCGGGAAAACATCATTCTGGCGCTACAGGCCCAGCGCGGCTGGCTGCGTCCGATCCCTAAGCGCGAGCAGAACGCGATTGCCGAGCGCTTCATCCGCCAGCTCGGTATACGTACCCCGAGCGCGGAACAGCCCATCGAGTTCCTCTCGGGCGGTAATCAGCAGAAGGTTCTCCTCTCGCGCTGGCTGCTCACCAAGCCGCAGTTCCTGATCCTCGACGAGCCCACGCGCGGTATCGACGTGGGCGCGCATGCCGAAATCATCCGGCTTATCGAAACGCTTTGCGCGGACGGTCTGGCGCTGCTGGTGATCTCGTCCGAGCTGGAGGAACTGGTCGGCTATGCCGATCGCGTCATCATCATGCGCGATCGCAGGCAGGTGGCAGAGATCCCGCTGGATAAACTGTCGGTACCGGCGATCATGAATGCCATCGCGGCGTAAGGAGTCAAATGTGATGTCCCGTTCTCTTTCGCAAACTGGCGAAGCGAAGCGCCGCTTCACCTGGCCGACCGGCACGCCGCAAATCGTGGCGCTGCTGCTGGTGCTGCTGGTGGATAGCCTGGTGGCTCCGCATTTTTTCCAGATCGTCGTGCAGGATGGCCGCCTGTTTGGTAGCCCGATCGATATTTTAAACCGTGCCGCGCCCGTGGCGCTGCTGGCGATTGGTATGACGCTGGTCATTGCCACCGGCGGGATCGACCTCTCCGTCGGTGCGGTAATGGCGATTGCGGGCGCCACCGCCGCCTCGATGACCGTCGCCGGGCACAGCCTGCCGGTGGTCCTGCTGGCCGCGCTGGGTTCCGGCGTGCTTGCCGGGCTGTGGAACGGCATTTTGGTTGCGGTGCTCAAGATCCAGCCGTTTGTCGCGACGTTGATTTTGATGGTGGCCGGGCGCGGTGTGGCGCAGCTTATCACCTCCGGTCAAATCGTCACCTTTAACTCCCCGAGCCTGGCGTGGATAGGCAGCGGTAATTTTCTGTTCTTCCCGACGCCGGTGATCGTCGCGCTGGTGACGCTGGTGGTGTTCTGGCTTTTCACCCGCAAAACGGCGCTCGGGATGTTCATCGAAGCGGTGGGGATTAACATTCGGGCCGCGAAAAACGCCGGGGTAAATACGCGGCTGATGGTGATGCTGACTTACGTGCTGAGCGGCGTCTGTGCTGCGATTGCCGGGGTGATCGTGGCCGCCGATATTCGCGGAGCGGATGCCAATAACGCCGGACTCTGGCTCGAGCTGGATGCGATCCTCGCGGTGGTTATCGGCGGTGGATCGCTGATGGGCGGACGTTTTAATCTGCTGCTCTCGGTGGTGGGGGCGTTGATTATTCAGGGTATGAATACCGGTATTTTGCTCTCCGGGTTCCAGCCGGAGCTGAATCAGGTCGTCAAAGCGGTCGTGGTGCTTATCGTGCTTATCGTGCAGTCGCCGCGCTTTATCACTCTCATTAAGGGGTTCCGCGGTCATGATAAAACGTAATTTGCCGTTAATGATCACGCTGGGTGTGTTCGTGCTGGGGTACCTCTACTGCCTGACCCAGTTCCCGGGCTTCGCCTCCACGCGGGTGATCTGCAACATCCTGACCGACAATGCCTTTTTAGGCATTATCGCCGTCGGCATGACGTTTGTGATCCTCTCCGGCGGGATCGACCTCTCCGTTGGGTCGGTGATCGCCTTTACCGGCGTGTTCCTTGCCAAGGCGATTGGCTTTTGGGGGATTTCGCCGCTGCTGGCTTTTCCGCTGGTGCTGGTCATGGGCTGCGCGTTCGGCGCCTTTATGGGGCTTTTGATCGATGCGCTGAAAATCCCGGCCTTTATCATCACCCTCGCCGGGATGTTCTTCCTGCGCGGCGTGAGCTATCTGGTGTCGGAGGAGTCAATTCCAATTAACCATCCGATCTACGACACGCTCTCCAGTCTGGCGTGGAAAATCCCCGGCGGGGGGCGCCTGAGCGCAATGGGGCTGCTGATGCTGGGCGTGGTGGTGATCGGGATTTTCCTCGCCCACCGTACCCGATTTGGTAACCAGGTTTATGCCATTGGCGGCAGCGCCACGTCCGCGAACCTGATGGGAATTTCCACGCGCAGCACGACTATTCGCATCTACATGCTTTCGACCGGGCTGGCCACCCTCGCGGGGATTGTATTCTCGGTTTATACCCAGGCAGGCTATGCCCTGGCGGGGGTGGGCGTTGAGCTGGACGCCATTGCCTCGGTAGTGATTGGCGGTACGCTGCTCAGCGGCGGAGTGGGGACAGTCCTCGGCACGCTGTTTGGCGTGGCGATCCAGGGGCTGATTCAGACCTATATCAACTTCGACGGCACGCTCAGCTCCTGGTGGACCAAAATCGCCATCGGCATTCTGCTGTTTATTTTTATCGCGCTCCAGCGCGGCCTGACGGTGCTGTGGGAGAACCGGCAGAGCTCGCCTGTTACCCGGGTGAATACATCTTTAACAGAGCGATAACATGCTGAAATTGCTTAAACTCTAAACATTTTCCGGTAGCGGCCGATATTCTTTTTTTATGCCCAGAAATATCTCGCTACCGGAAATAACATCATGCTTAAAACGCTATCGATTCGTACCGGCTTGCTCTCTTTACTGGCCGTTATGACCCTTCTGCTGCTGATTGTCAGCGGCATCGGCATTTATGCCCTTACACAAAGTTCCGCTTCTCTCCAGCGCATCAATCATCTTCAGGGTGAACAGATGGTGCAGCTGAATGCCGGCTATACGCTGATCCTGCGCGCGCGTAACGAAGCGGGGCAGGCCGTCCGCATGATGGAGGTCGGCCTGCTGGACGATGCGGCCAGGGCGGTCAAAACCATTAACCAGGAAGTGGCGCTGGCACAGAAAACGCTGAAGGACGTGATCGGCAGCGGCGTGGCGGATGAGCAGGGGCAAAAGCTGCTGGATAACGTTGCCGCGAGTCTGGCGGTGTACAACCAGCAGGGTATCAGCCCGATGCTGAAAGCCCTGAACGAGCAAAGCGCGGACAGCTATTACGATCTGCTGGAAAACAAGCTGGTCCCGGTGGCGAAGCAGTTTGATAACGATATGCAGGCGTTCCAGGCATGGAGCGAGGCGCGCGGTAAAGCGGAGGTGAGCGCCGTGCAGGCGAGTAAAACCCGCGTGCTGATCCTGATTATCGTCGCGGCGCTGCTGACGGCTGGCATTATCGTGCTGGCCTGGCTGGTGCTGCGCCATATGCTGCTCAAGCCGCTTTCAGCCTCGATTGCCCAGCTGGAACATGTGGCGGCCGGGGATTTAACCCATACCCTGAACGCGCCGGCGAGCCAGGAATTTAATCGCCTTAACGCGGCGATCGAAGGGATGCGCCAGTCGCTGATGGACTCGGTTCTGCGGGTGCGTGACGCCAGCTCGCAGATTGATACCGGCAGCCGCGAGCTGACGGCCGGGAATATGAACCTGGCCCAGCGCACGGAATCCACCGCCACCTCGCTGGAGCAGACGGCCGCCAGCATGGAAGAGATCACCGCCACGGTGAAACTTAACGCCGATAACGCCGAGCAGGCGCACCAGCTGGCGAAGTCGGTCTCCGATACCGCCGATCACGGCAGTGAAATGGTCTGCTATGTCATTGAGAAGATGCGCGACATCTCCGGCAGTTCGGCGCGCATCGCCGATATCCTGAGCGTCATCGACGGCATTGCCTTCCAGACCAATATTCTGGCGCTGAACGCCTCCGTTGAAGCGGCGCGTGCGGGTGAGCAGGGGCGAGGTTTTGCGGTCGTGGCGGGTGAGGTGCGTAATCTCGCCAGCCGCAGTGCTGATGCGGCGAAAGAGATCCGCTCGCTTATCAGCGATTCGCAAACCCACGTGAACGAGGGCAGCGAGCTGGCGCAGCAGGCCGGTGAGACGATGGACGAGATCGCCACCGAAGTACTGCGTATGACCAAACTGATGCGTGAAATTGCGACGGCGTCCCAGGAGCAGAGCCGCGGTATTGAGCAGGTGAATATCGCCGTCAATCAGATGGATGAAACGGCGCAGCAAAATGCGGCGCTGGTCCAGCAATCATCTGCGGCAACTCGTTCCCTGGAGGAACAGTCGCGCGAGCTGATGGAAGCGATGGCCTCCTTCAAGCTGACGATGCAAACGGCCTGAAAAAAAGGGGAGCCTGCCTGGCTCCCCTTTTCGTGCGTTACGCGTCCGGGAATTCGCGGATCATGCGTTCAACGTCATCCACCATATGGCGGTTGCCGACGAAGAATGAACGGCGCTGGTGCAGGCTTTCCGGCACGATATCCAGAATACGCTCTTTACCGTCGCTCGCCTTGCCGCCTGCCTGTTCGGCCAGGAATGCCATCGGGTTGCACTCGTACAGCAGACGCAGTTTTCCGTCCGGGTGGCTGGCGGTGCTTGGGTAGAGGTAAATACCGCCCTTCAGCAGGTTACGGTGGAAATCCGCCACCAGCGAGCCGATGTAGCGCGAGGTGTACGGGCGCTGGGTGGCTTTATCCTCTTCCTGGCAGAATTTGATGTACTTCTTCACGCCGTTCGGGAATTTGATGTAGTTGCCTTCGTTGATGGAGTAGGTGTTGCCCTTCTCCGGGAAGCGCATACGCTCCTGGCACAGGCAGAACACGCCCAGGGACGGATCGTAGGTAAAGGCGTGTACGCCGCAGCCGGTGGTGTACACCAGCATGGTGGACGAGCCATACACCACATAACCGGCAGCAACCTGTTTACTGCCCGGTTGCAGGAAGTCTTCTTCCGTCACCGGTGTGCCAACCGGCGTGACGCGACGGTAGATGGAGAAAATGGTACCGACAGAAACGTTAACGTCGATGTTGGAGGAGCCGTCCAGCGGATCCATCAGAACAACGTATTTCGCGTGTTCACACCCTTCGAATACGACGATCTCATCTTCTTCTTCAGAGGCGATACCCGCAACGATGTCGCGCGCGCGCAGTGCAGCTTTCAGTTTTTCATTGGCGAACAGGTCGAGTTTCTGCTGAACCTCACCCTGAACGTTCTCGGCACCGCTGGCACCCAGGATATCGACCAGACCGGCCTTGTTGATATCGCGGTGGATGATCTTAGCGCCCAGCTTTATTGCCGACAGCAAAGCAGTGAGCTCACCCGTAGCATGAGAGAACTCGTGCTGCTTCTCGACAATAAATTCACCTAACGTTTTCATAACACTTTCCCTGCATCTTATGTTGAGTAAAGCGGTTGATGTCCAACAATCTTAACAAACATTCAAATATTAGCGCAGAGGTGAATCGCGCCAGCAAAATACGGATTTACCTGAAATGCGTTTCACAGCCGCTGACATGTGAGTAAAATGTGCGCCACATTGAAGAAGGATAGTGACGTATGCGCATTCATATATTGGGGATTTGTGGCACTTTCATGGGCGGACTGGCAATGCTGGCGCGCTCGCTGGGCCATGAAGTGACAGGTTCGGACGCCAATGTGTATCCGCCGATGAGCACGCTGCTCGAGAAGCAGGGAATTTCTCTGATTCAGGGATATGACGCCAGCCAGCTGGAGCCGCAGCCGGATCTGGTGATCGTGGGTAACGCCATGACCCGTGGGAATCCATGCGTTGAAGCGGTGCTGGAACGCAATATCCCGTACATGTCTGGCCCGCAGTGGCTGCATGATTTTGTCCTGCGCGACCGCTGGGTTGTCGCCGTTGCCGGGACGCACGGCAAAACCACCACCGCCGGTATGGCGACCTGGATCCTCGAAGCCTGCGGCTACAAGCCGGGCTTCGTGATCGGCGGCGTACCGGGGAATTTCGACGTCTCCGCGCGTCTGGGCGACAGCCCGTTCTTTGTGATTGAAGCGGATGAATACGACTGCGCGTTCTTCGACAAGCGCTCCAAGTTCGTGCATTACTGCCCACGCACGCTGATCCTCAACAACCTTGAGTTCGATCACGCGGATATCTTTGACGACCTGAAAGCGATTCAGAAACAGTTCCACCATCTGGTGCGCATTGTTCCGGGTCAGGGCCGCATTATCCTGCCGGAGAACGACATCAACCTGAAGCAGACTATGGCGATGGGGTGCTGGAGCGAGCAGGAGCTGGTGGGCGAGCAGGGGCACTGGCAGGCGAAAAAGCTCAACGCTGATGCCTCCGAATGGGAAGTGCTGCTCGACGGTGAGAAAGTGGGCGAGGTGAAGTGGGGCCTGGTGGGCGAACACAACATGCACAACGGCCTGATGGCGATCGCCGCGGCGCGTCACGTGGGCGTACTGCCTGCGGATGCCGCCAATGCGCTGGGCACGTTTATCAACGCCCGTCGCCGTCTTGAACTGCGTGGCGAAGCCCACGGTGTGACGGTGTATGACGATTTCGCGCACCACCCAACGGCCATTCTGGCGACGCTTGCCGCATTGCGTGGCAAAGTTGGCGGCACCGCGCGCATTCTGGCCGTGCTGGAACCACGTTCGAACACCATGAAAATGGGCATCTGCAAAGACGATCTCGCACCGTCCTTAGGGCGTGCCGACGAGGTCTTCCTGCTGCAACCGCAGCATATTCCGTGGCAGGTGGCCGAAGTGGCAGACGCCTGCATTCAGCCGGCGCACTGGAGTGCGGACGTGGATGTCTTAGCGGATATGGTGGTGAAAGCCGCACAGCCTGGCGATCACATTCTGGTGATGAGCAACGGTGGGTTTGGTGGGATCCATCAGAAGCTGCTGGACGGTCTGGCGAAGAAAGCCGCGGCCGCAGAGTAAAAAAAGCCCGGTGGCGTTAGCGCTTACCGGGCCTAAATTTTTTCGCACGACCTTGTAGGCCGGATAAGGCGTTTACGCCGCCATCCGGCGCAAACCCGCACAGATTACTCTTCGTTCTCAGACAGCTCGCGCAGATACTGGAAAATCAGGCGCGCAGACTTCGGCGGCTTATTCCCTTCTTTCTCTTTCTTCGCGTTGCGGATAAGCGATCGCAGCTGCTGGCGGTCGGCATTCGGCCACAGGTTCAGCACTTCAGGTACCGCGTCATCACCTTGGTCGATCAAACGATCGCGGATCTGCTCCAGCTTATGGAACAGCGCAACCTGCTGGTTGTGGCGGTTTTTCAGTTTGTCCAGCGCCTGACGGATCGGCTCCACGTCGCGCTGACGCAGCAGTTTACCGATAAGCTGAAGCTGGCGGCGACGCCCTTCTTTCTTGATTTTCTGTGCCAGTTCAATGGCATCACGCAGATCCTGGTCGAGCGGGATCTTATCCAGCGCGTTTTTACCCAGTTCTACCATTTCTGCGCCAAGCTGTTTTAACTCTTCGGCGTCACGTTTAATTTCACTTTTACTGACCCAGATGATCTCATCATCTTCGTCTTCGATGTCATCACCGGGAACGTCGTCGAGCCAGTCTTCGGGCTGCTTAGTCATGTCAGGCTCCTTAAAAAAAGAGGCTAATGTTACCAGTTAAGACGCGCACTGAAAAACGGTTCTCTGTTAGACTTCACTTAACTCTCTCTTACAGTATGGCATTTGCGATGAAAGTAACCTCACAAGTTGAAGCGCAGCGTAAGATCCTGGAAGAAGCCGTCTCCACCGCGCTGACGCTCGCTTCAGGTAAATCAGATGGCGCCGAAGTGGCGGTCAGCAAAACCACCGGCATTAGCGTGAGCACCCGCTATGGCGAAGTGGAGAATGTAGAATTTAACAGCGATGGCGCGCTGGGGATCACCGTGTATCACCAGAATCGTAAAGGCAGCGCGTCGTCTACCGATCTGAGCCCGGATGCCATCGCCCGTACGGTGCAGGCGGCGCTGGATATCGCGCGTTACACCTCCCCGGACCCTTACGCTGGTGTGGCCGATAAAGAGCTGCTGGCGTTTGACGCGCCGGATCTCGATCTGTTCCATCCCGCGGAAGTGACGCCGGATGAAGCCATTGAGCTGGCCGCGCGAGCCGAGCAGGCCTCTTTGCAGGCTGACAAACGCATCACCAATACCGAAGGCGGCAGCTTTAACAGCCACTACGGCATTAAAGTGTTTGGTAACTCCCATGGCATGTTGCAGGGGTACTGCTCAACCCGCCACTCGCTTTCCAGCTGCGTCATCGCCGAAGAAAACGGCGATATGGAGCGTGATTACGCGTATACCATTGGCCGCGCGCTGGGAGATTTGCAGTCTCCGGAGTGGGTGGGAAAAGCGTGCGCCGAACGCACGCTGTCACGCCTTTCGCCGCGTAAACTCTCCACCATGAAAGCGCCGGTCATTTTTGCCAACGAAGTGGCAACCGGCCTGTTTGGTCATCTGGTGGGAGCGATTGCGGGCGGTTCGGTGTACCGTAAATCGACCTTCCTGCTCGACTCGCTGGGCAAGCAGATCCTGCCGGAATGGCTGACCATCGAAGAGCACCCACACCTGCTGAAAGGGCTGGCCTCTACGCCGTTCGACAGCGAAGGCGTGCGCACGGAACGTCGTGATATCGTGAAAGACGGCATTCTGACCCAGTGGCTGCTGACCAACTACTCCGCGCGTAAGCTGGGGCTGAAAAGCACCGGGCACGCGGGCGGCATTCATAACTGGCGCATTGCCGGACAGGGCCTGAATTTTGAACAGATGCTGAAAGAGATGGGCACCGGCCTGGTGGTCACCGAGCTGATGGGGCAGGGCGTGAGCGGTATCACCGGCGACTACTCTCGCGGTGCGGCGGGCTTCTGGGTCGAAAACGGTGAAATTCAGTATCCGGTGAGTGAAATCACCATCGCCGGCAACCTCAAGGACATGTGGCGCAATATTGTTACGGTCGGTAACGATATTGAAACACGCAGCAATATTCAGTGTGGTTCTGTATTACTGCCGGAGATGAAAATCGCCGGGCAATAATCCCCGTAAAAGCCTGATTAATAATAAAAAAGGAAGTGAGCAATGCGTAAACACCTGTTAGCGATCGTCGCGGCTTCAACGCTGGTTCTTGGCTCATCTGCGTTTGCTGCCGATCTCGAAGACAACATGGACATCCTCAGTGAAAACCTGAAGGTGGTGCAGAAAACGGACAATGCGGCGGACATGAAAGACGCATTGACTAAAATGCGTGAAGCCGCGCTGGATGCGCAAAAAGCGACGCCGCCGAAGCTGGAAAGCAAAGCGGCAGACAGCGCCGAGATGAAAGACTACCGCCACGGTTTTGACGTGCTGCTCGGCCAGATTGACGGCGCGCTGAAGCTGGCGAACGAAGGCAAAGTGAAAGAAGCCCAGGCGGCAGCCGATCAGTTTGTCGCGACCCGCAACACGTACCACAAAAAGTATCGTTAATTGGGTGCCTGAGCTGTACGTCCTCTCCCCGTATGCGGAGGCGCATGATGCGCCCCCGCATCGTTGCTCCCTACTTGCCGGAGCGACAATCCATCCGCGCTGTCACTTCAAGCGAGCCGTTACGAAAACGGATCTCGCACAGTGTTTTCCTCGTCACCAGCGTTAAGATGATTATTGTCAAAGAAATAATCATCAAAACCCCGATACTTGGGTTTCTGCGTTTCATGGATGCCTCCTTGCTTTTAAGCGGGCGAGGTAGCGAACTCCACGGTGTGACGTGTCGTTTCGAGCCCCCGCCCTGATTTTTTATCAGGCGGGGCTTTCCACTTTCCGTCCCATGCCTGAGACGGTCAGTCTCAAGCACCCGCCGCCACTCTAGCGGATCCCCATAAGAAAACCTTATCCACGTCACATTTCTACGAGCCTGCTCGTAATCTTTTCCACTCCGCTTACCAGTCTAATGCCGCGTAATAGCGTGATATTCATCACGTAAATCCAGCGATTTATACAGATTCACCGCATTTATGTGGCACAGATCACTGCCGCTGCTCGCCTTTCCACTTCGAAGTGGAAAACAACTCGCTACAAACAATTCCCCCTCGACGTTAGTTTTATTCCAGAGCCATTAACGGGGTAAGACGAGTGATTAACGGAGCGGTAATGAACGACGTTGGGGAACAGGCGGTGCAAACAGAACAGCTCGCGAACACCATGCTTCAGCAGGTCTACGCCCTGCTGGCCCGGCACAACATCATTCCCAACGCGGTACAGGAGCAGATGCTGACCTCCCACGTTCGCGCAATGGCGCACCGGTCCGTGACCGGCGAGCCGCTGCCGGAGGTTGAAGCAGAGCTGTTCGACGAAATTTCACCAGATTCAATGCAACTCGCCCGTGAAGTGGTAGCGCAGTTCGGCAACCTTCCTGATGAAGAGGCCTGGCTGCTCTCCGTTCACTTCGAAGTCGCGAAAGACAACCTTTAAGGAGCAACACATGGAACAGATTACAGTCGTGATTGGCGATCGCCTGGGTAAAGGTCAGAAAGTGGCTGCGGGTGTGGAAAAAGCCGGCGGACGCGCGGTTGTCGTACCGGGCATGGCAGCGGATATGAAGCTCGGTGACGTGATGAAAGCAGAAAACGCCACCTTCGGGATCTCCTTCTGCGGCAGCGGCGGCGCGGGCGCCATCACCGCTCAGACCAAATATGGCTACAAGGCCAAATACGGCATGCGCTCCGTGGATGAGGGGGTGACCGCCATCAACGAAGGCTGCAACGTGCTGGGCTTTGGCTTTATGGATAAAGAAGAGCTGGGCGAGCGTCTGGTACAGGCGTGGCAGAAGAAATACGGCGCGTAAGCATGAAAGAACAGTTCACAACCACGGTGAGAGTGAAGGGGAAGGGCGACGCCAAAGCGCGCGCCTTTGCCGACGCCCTCAACCACGTTCAGGCTGCGGTGATGAAAGCCTCACCGCATATCTTACTGCGTATTGAGCCACAGGATGTGCAGGTTGTTCAGGCGCAAGAAGCGGTGCGAAAAGAAGCGTTTCTGTTCTTCTTTTTGCGCCGGGAAAGACGCACCTACAGCGTGGAGCTGGATGTGACCGTCAACGTGACCGCCATCAATCTCGACCAGGTGGATTTCGTCACGCAACGCTGATTATTCATAAAAGGGCAGACTGATGTTCTTAATTATATTAATAAAATCGCTCATCATTGGCGGCCTGGTTGGCGTCGGTGTTGGCGCCGGGGCTGCACGCATGTTTCATGCGCCTACCACTCAGGGTATGGGCGCGTTTCGTACGTTGGGGGAACTGAACTCCTGCGAAGGGGATCCGGCGTCCCACTTCTCCTTTGGGTTAGGTTTCTTCTTTAACGCCTGGGCCTCTTCCGTGGCCGCAGGTGCCTTCACACAGGACGTTGACCACCGCATCATCCCGAACTGGGGTGCTGCTGCACTGATGATTAAAAACCGTAACGTCGGTGAAACGCTGCATGACCCGCGCAAAATGGCGATTGCCTGCGGCATCATCGGCATGATTGTCGTGACCTTCCTTAACCTGACCGCCTCCTCCGTTCCGGCAGCGCTTCAGGTGACCGCCGTGAAGGTGCTGGTACCGGCGGCGAACCTGCTGGTCAACACCGTGATGCCGGTGATCTTCTGGCTGGCGGCCATCGACGCGGGTAAAAAATCGGGCTTCTGGGCCACCATCTTTGGCGGCGCGGCACAGCTGATCATGGGTAACGCCGTACCGGGTCTGGTACTGGGTATTCTGATTGGTAAAGGTGTTGAAGAGAGTGGCTGGAACCACGTCACCAAAGTGATGATGGCGGCGATCGTCCTGCTCTTCGTGCTGAGCGGCTTCTTCCGCGGTTTCGACATGAAGATGATCGAATCCTTCCATCTGACCGTGCCGAACTGGCTCGACATGATCCACAACTCGCTCAGCGGTAAATAACAGGAGCCTCTAAATGGAACAGAATAAAGGTTTTTGGTATGCCGACTGGTCGTTCCCGATCTTCGTTGGCCTGCTCTCCTCCGGCGTCTTCGCCGGGACGCACATGTACTACCTCTACGGCATCGGCGCGTTTAACGAAGTGGCCTTCGTGGCGATGCTGAAAGCGGGAATCGATACCGGCGTCTACGGCGCGGTGGCGGCATTTGGCGCGAGCTTCCTGTTCGCCCGTATTATCGAAGGCTCGCTGGTGGGTATTCTCGATATCGGCGGTGCGATCCAGACCGGCGTGGGCCTCGGCGTTCCGGCGCTGCTGCTGGGCGCGGGGATCATGTTCCCGGTGACCAACTTCATTGCCGCGCTGATTACCGGCCTGGTGATTGGCCTGGCGATTGGCTACGTCATCATCCTGGCGCGTAAGTTCACCATCAATCAGAGCAACTCCACCTACGGCGCAGATGTGATGATGGGCGCGGGTAACGCCTCCGGCCGCTTCCTCGGGCCGTTGATTATCCTCAGCGCCATGACCGCCTCCATTCCAATCGGCGTCGGTTCCCTGGCAGGCGCGCTGCTGTTCTACATCTGGCAGAAGCCGATTACCGGTGGCGCCATCCTCGGCGCAATGATTTTGGGCTGGCTGTTCCCGGTCGCCCTTTAATACCCGCGGGCGCTTCGGTGCCCGCTTTATCAGGAGATCCTCATGTTTGATTTACTCCTGCGCCGTGCGCGCCTCGCCGACGATACCCTGACCGATATCGCCATCCAGGACGGGAAGATTGCCGCGACAGGCGACATTGACGCTCCCGCCCGCAAAACGGTTGAGCTGAACGGCGACGTGTTCGTCAGCGCGGGCTGGATTGACTCCCACGTCCACTGCTACCCGAACTCCCCGATTTACCACGACGAGCCGGACAGCGTGGGCATTGCCACCGGCGTCACCACCGTGGTGGACGCGGGCAGTACCGGAGCCGACGACGTGGACGATTTTTACGCCATCACCCGCAAAGCCTCCACCGAGGTGTTTGCCCTGCTGAACATCTCCCGCGTGGGGCTGATCGCCCAGAACGAGCTGGCCAACATGGCGAACATTGACGCCGATGCGGTGAAGCAGGCGGTGACGCGCCACCCGGATTTTATCGTTGGCCTGAAGGCGCGCATGAGCAGCAGCGTGGTCGGTGAAAACGGCATCACCCCGCTGGAGCGCGCGAAAGCGATTCAGAAAGAGAACGGCGACCTGCCGCTGATGGTGCACATCGGCAACAACCCGCCTAACCTCGATGAGATTGCCGAACTGCTGAGCTCCGGCGACATCATCACCCACTGCTACAACGGCAAGCCTAACCGCATTCTGACGCCCTCCGGCGAGCTACGCGCCTCCATTACGTCTGCACTGAAGCGCGGCGTGCGCCTGGACGTCGGCCACGGCACGGCGAGCTTCAGCTTTGAAGTGGCGAAGCGCGCCATTGCGATGGGCATTCTGCCGCATACCATCAGCTCGGATATTTACTGCCGCAACCGCATCAACGGCCCGGTCGGCTCGCTGGCGAGCGTGATGTCGAAATTCCTCGCCATCGGCATGTCATTGCCGCAGGTGATTGACTGTGTCACGGCCAACGCCGCCGACGGCCTGCGCCTGGCGCGCAAAGGCCGCATTCAGCCTGGCCTCGACGCCGATCTGACGCTGTTTACGCTCAAGCGCCAGCCGACGGTGCTGACGGATGCCGAAAACGACAGCCTACAGGCTGAACACATTCTGATGCCGCTTGCCGCGATCCGCGCGGGCAAGGGCTACATGACCGAACAAGGGAGCACGGAACATGCCTTCGATTTATGAGAAGTACAACTTAAAGCAGGTTATCAACACCTCTGGCCGCATGACGGCGCTGGGTGTCTCCACGCCGCGCCCGGAAGTGGTGCAGGCGGCGATGGACGGCATGAATCACTATTTCGAGATGAAGGATCTGGTCAATAAAACCGGGGAATACATCGCGAAGCTGCTGGAGGTGGAAGGGGCGACGGTGGTCTCCTGCGCGTCGGCGGGCATTGCCCAGTCCGTGGCGGCGGTGCTGGTGAAAGACAGCGACTGGCTGCTGGAAAACCTGCACGTCACACCGATTGAAAACAACGAAATCGTCCTGCCGAAAGGCCACAACGTGAACTTTGGCGCGCCGGTGGGCACCATGGTGGCGCTGGGCGGCGGCAAGCTGGTGGAGGCGGGCTACGCCAACGAATGCTCTGCCGATCAGCTGGCGGCGGCGATCACTCCGCGCACGGCGGCGATCCTCTACATCAAATCGCACCACTGCGTGCAGAAAAGCATGCTCAGCGTCGAGCAGGCGGCGGTCGTGGCGCGCAAGCACGATCTCCCGCTGATCGTCGATGCGGCGGCGGAAGAAGATCTGCACGCCTACTACCGCTCCGGTGCCGATCTGGTGATCTACAGCGGCGCGAAGGCGATCGAAGGGCCAACCAGCGGGCTGGTGATCGGCAAAACCCAGTACGTTGAGTGGGTGAAGCGCCAGACGGCGGGCATTGGTCGCGCGATGAAAGTGGGCAAAGAGGGTATCCTGGGCCTGACCTGCGCCATCGAACACTACCTGACGGCGACCAAAGAGAGCGGGGCCGAGATGGTGGCGAAGATGACGCCGTTTATCGACGCGTTGAACACCCTGAACGGCGTGACCGCGCGCGTGGTCTGGGACAGCGCCGGGCGTGACATCGCCCGCACCGAGATTAAGTTTGACGAAGCCACCACCGGCGTCGGCACCGGTGAACTGGTGAACGCGCTGAAACAGGGCGAATACGCCATTTACTTCCGTGGCTATAAGGCCAACGAAGGGATTATCGAGGCGGACGTGCGCAGCGTGAATGCTGACCAGCTGAACATCGTGTACCGCCGCATTAGCGAAGTATTAGGACAGGAGAAAAAAGCATGAAACTGACCCCCAACTTTTACCGTGACCGCGTCTGCCTGAACGTGCTGGCAGGCTCAAAGGCCAACGCCAGCGCCATTTACGAGGCGGCGGAAGGTCATGTGCTGGTGGGCGTGCTCTCCAAAAATTACCCGGACGTGGCGAGCGCGGTTGCGGACATGCGCGAATACGCAGCCCTGATTGATAATGCGCTCTCCGTGGGGCTGGGCGCGGGCGACCCGAACCAGTCAGCGATGGTGAGTGAAATCTCCCGCCAGGTGCAGCCGCAGCACGTTAACCAGGTCTTTACCGGCGTGGCCACCAGCCGCGCGCTGCTGGGGCAGAATGAGTCCGTGGTCAACGGTCTGGTCTCCCCGACCGGCACCGTCGGCATGGTGAAAATCTCCACCGGCCCGCTGAGCAGCAAAGCGCCGGACGGCATAGTGCCGGTTGAAACCGCTATCGCCCTGCTGAAAGATTTCGGCGGCAGCTCCATCAAGTACTTCCCGATGGGCGGCCTGAAATGCCGTGACGAATACCAGGCGGTGGCGGAAGCCTGCGCCCGTCACGACTTCTGGCTGGAGCCGACCGGGGGAATCGATCTGGAGAACTTCGAGGCGATCTTGCAGATCGCCCTGGATGCGGGCGTGAGCAAAATCATCCCGCATATCTACAGCTCGATTATCGATAAAGCCAGCGGTGATACGCGTCCGGAAGATGTGCGTACGCTGCTGGCGATGACGAAGAAGCTGGTTAAGTAGAACCTGCCCCTCACCCTAACCCTCTCCCACCGGGAGAGGGAACCTTTACCCCCTCTCCCTTTGGGAGAGGGCTGGGGTGAGGGGAAACAAACCGCACACACCCGAAGGAGCCACCATGCACACCCGTACCCTGCTTGTCGCTTCACTCTCTTTACTTGCTACCTCTGCAATCGCTCAAACCCAGTACGCCTGGGTGGGTACCTATAATCCGAACGGTGAAGGGCTGTACCGCTTTACCGTCGATCCGCAAACCGGTGCGCTGAACGATAAAACACTGGTGAGCAAACTGCCGAACGCCGCGCAGTTAACCGTCTCACACGACGGCAAAACGCTGTATCTGGCAAGCGAAGTGGAGCAGGGCGTGGTGCAGGCGCTGCGCATCGGTGATAACGGCGCGCTGAGCGAGCTGAATCAGGTGTCCTCCGGCGGCGCGGGGCCGGTGTATCTTTCCCTGACGCCGAACGGCAAACATCTGCTGGTGGCAAACTACGTCAGCGGAACTGTCGCGGTGCTGCCCGTTAACGCAGACGGCAGCCTGGGCGATGCTACGGACACCCATCAGGACAAAGGCGAACCGGGCGCGGCGAAGCCGGAAGCTGCCGTCGAGGGCAGTTTCGCCATCAGCGATCATAACGGCCCACATGCGCACATGATCGCCGCCGATCCGGACGGGAAATACGTTTTTTCCACCGATCTGGGGCTGGATCGCATCTATCAGTACCGTTTTGACGATCAAACCGGGAAGCTGACTCCTAACGATCCGCCATTTATCAGCGCCTCCTCAAAAGGGGCCGGGCCGCGCCACTTCGTCTTTACGCCGAAAGGCGATGCCCTGTGGCTGATTAACGAAGAGGCGTCTACGCTCACCCATTATGCGCTGGACAGTAATGGCAGGCTGAAAGAGGGTAAAACGGTTTCAGCCCTGCCGGACGGTTATAAAGGCACCAGTTTTGCTGCCGGGCTGGCGCTAAGCGCCGACGGGAAACAGCTGTATGTCGCTAACCGTTTGCATAACAGCATCGGGCACTTTACCGTAACGGCAGAGGGTACGCTGACGCATCAGAATGATGTCTGGACGCGCGGCGACTATCCGCGCACCCTGACGCTGGATAAGCAGGGTCGCTGGCTGTACGTCATGAACCAGCGCAGCGACAACATTACCCGTTTCCGCGTGGCGCCGGACGGCAAGCTGAGCGCCGAGCCAGACTATACCCCGGTCGGCAGCCCATCCCAGATGGTCATTTCACCCTGAGCAGTAAGAGGACAACGACGTGCGATTTCCGAACCAACGTTTAGCGCAACTTTTCGATCTGTTGCAAAACGAGACGCTGCCGCAGGACGAGCTGGCGCAGCGGCTGTCGGTCTCCACGCGAACCGTCCGGGCGGATATCACCGCCCTGAACGCGCTGCTGGCCAGCCACGGCGCGCAGTTCATTTTGAGCCGGGGCAACGGCTATCAGCTCAAAATTAATGATGTGGTGCGCTATCAACAATTGCAGGCGTCCCACCCGCGCGCGCTGCGTATTCCGCGAACCGGACCGGAGCGCGTGCACTATCTGGTGGTGCGTTTTCTGACGTCAGCCTTTTCCCTCAAGCTGGAGGATCTGGCCGATGAGTGGTTCGTCAGCCGGGCCACGTTGCAGAGCGACATGGTGGAAGTGCGTGAGTGGTTTCACCGTTACAACCTGACGCTGGAAACCCGCCCGCGCCACGGGATGAAGCTGTTTGGCAGCGAGATGGCGATCCGCGCCTGCCTGACCGACCTTCTGTGGGAGCTGGCGCAGCAGGACAGCCTGAACCCGCTGGTGACCGACGTGGCGTTGAACGCGGGGGTGGCGGAAAAGATGGTGCCGGTGCTGCACGATGCGCTGACGCGCCATCACATTCGCCTGACCGATGAAGGCGAGCTGTTCCTGCGCCTGTACTGCGCGGTGTCGGTGCGGCGCATCAGCGAGGGGTATCCGCTGCCGGAATTCCACGCGGAGGACGTGGAAGAGAACGTGCGTGAGGCGGCGAAAGATATCGCGGTGGCTATCCAGGAGCTGGCGGGCAAAGCGCTTTCGCCGTCAGAAGAGAGCTGGCTGTGTGTGCACATTGCGGCGCGGCAGATCCAGGAGATCGCCCCCAGCGCGATTAACGCCGACGACGATGAAGCGCTGGTCAACTACATTCTGCGCTACATCAACACCCACTATAACTACAACCTGCTGAGCGATGAGCAACTGCATGCAGATCTGCTCACGCACATCAAAACCATGATCACCCGCGTGCGGTATCAAATCATGATCCCCAATCCGCTGCTGGATAACATCAAGCAGCACTACCCGATGGCGTGGGATATGACCCTCGCGGCGGTGTCGAGCTGGGGCAAATACACCCCGTATGTGATCAGCGAAAACGAAATTGGTTTTCTGGTGCTGCATATCGGCGTCGGGCTGGAGCGCCATTACAATATCGGCTACCAGCGCCAGCCGCGGGTGCTGCTGGTATGCGATGCCGGTAACGCGATGGTGCGCATGATCGAGGCGGTACTTCAGCGTAAATATCCGCAGATTGAGGTGACGCGCACGCTCACCCTTCGTGAGTACGAGCTTGCCGATGCCATTGGCGAAGACTTCGTGATCTCCACCGCCCGCGTGAGCGAAAAATCCAAACCGGTGGTGATGATCGCCCCGTTCCCGACCGATTATCAGTTAGAGCAGATCGGCAAGCTGGTGCTGGTGGATCGCACCCGCCCGTGGATGCTGGAAAAATACTTCGACGCGGCCCATTTCCGCATTCTCGACAAGCCTGTCGACCAGCAAACGCTGTTCCGCGAACTGTGCGGGCAGCTTGAAGGGGAAGGTTTTGTCGGCGCGGAGTTTCTGGAATCGGTTATCGAGCGTGAAGCCATTGTCAGCACCATGCTCGGCGACGGCATCGCGCTGCCGCACTCCCTCGGGCTGCTGGCGCAAAAAACGGTGGTCTACACCGTGCTGGCGCCGCAGGGCATTCAGTGGGGAGATGAAACCGCCCATGTCATCTTCCTGCTCGCCATCAGCAAAAGCGAGTACGAAGAGGCAATGGCGATTTACGACATCTTTGTCACCTTCCTGCGTGAACGCGCGATGGCGCGCCTGTGCCAGTGCGAGAATTTTGCGGCGTTTAAGGCTGAGGCGATGGAGAGTTTGAGTCGGTTTTGACGTTCAGGCGGACAGAGGATATCCGCCTTCATTCAACGCAGATGATGCACAACCTGGTTGCTGCTGCCGCGCCAGATAAGCATAGGATCTTTTAGATCCTGCACGAACTTGCCGTCGACCAGGACGTTAATCAGATCCACCACTTCCATCTGCTGCGCATTCAGTTCATCCAGCTTATAGCCCGTCCAGACCCAGATGTCTTTTCCTGCGCACTCGCGGCGGATGCGTTTTACCAGCTTCAGGATCGCCGGCACGTTTTGCGGATGGAGCGGGTCGCCGCCGGAGAGCGAGATCCCCTGGCGTTTGATGCGCGTGTCGTTCAGGTCGTTGATGATGCGGTCTTCCATCTCAGCGGTAAACGGCATACCCGAGTTCAGGCGCCAGGTGCTTTTGTTGTAGCAGCCGGGGCACTCGTGAACGCAGCCTGATACAAACAGGGTACAGCGGGTGCCGGGGCCGTTGACGATGTCGACGGGGTAGTACTGGTGATAGTTCATCGCGAATAACCACGCCGGGTGGCGCTGCGCTTACCCGGCCTACAAAAGAGAGCGGTCCGTAGGCCCGGTAAGCGCAGCGCCACCGGGCATTAACGTGGCAGCGGATTACCCGATCTGCCCATTCCCCAGATGTTTCACCCTGCGCTTCACCTCTTCCTGCTTACCGGCGTTAAACGGACGGGCATCCGGGCTGCCGAGGTAGCCGCACACGCGGCGGGTCACGGAGACGCGGGCTGCGTCGTGGTTACCGCATTTCGGGCAGGTGAAGCCTTTGCTGGTGCATTCGAACTCACCGGTAAAGCCGCACTCGTAGCACTCGTCAATTGGCGTGTTGGTTCCGTAGTACGGCACGTGCTGATAGCTGTAATCCCACACGTCTTCCAGCGCCTTCAGGTTGTGCTGAATGTTCGGGTACTCGCCGTAGCAGATAAAACCGCCGTTCGCGATGGGCGGATAGGCCGCTTCAAAGTCGATCTTGTCGTACGGGTTCACCTTCTTCTCCACATCGAGGTGGAAGCTGTTGGTGTAGTAACCTTTGTCGGTCACGCCTTCCACGATGCCGAACTCGGCGGTGTCCAGACGGCAGAAGCGATCGCAGAGGTTTTCGCTCGGCGTGCTGTACAGGCTGAAACCGTAGCCAGTTTCCTCTTTCCACTGGTCTACCGCATCGCGCAGGCGCTGCACAATCGCGATACCTTTCTCACGCAGGGCGTCGTTGTCATAGATGTGCTTGTCGCCAAACAGCGCGTTAATCGTTTCGTGAATGCCGATATAGCCAAGAGAGATCGATGCGCGACCGTTTTTGAAGATCTCCGACACATCATCGTCCGCCTTCAGGCGCACGCCGCAGGCTCCTTCCATATAGAGAATTGGCGCGACGCGGGCTTTCACCCCTTCAAGACGGGCGATGCGGGTCATCAGCGCCTTACGTGCCAGCTGTAAACGTTCATCCAGCAGCGTCCAGAAGGCCGCTTCATTCCCTTTAGCTTCCAGCGCGATGCGCGGCAGGTTCAGGCTGATGACGCCCAGGTTGTTGCGCCCGTCGTGGATCTGCTCGCCGTTCTCATCTTCGTACACGCCGAGGAAGCTGCGGCAGCCCATTGGCGTTTTAAACGAACCGGTGACTTTCACCACCTGGTCGTAGTTGAGGATGTCCGGGTACATACGCTTGCTCGCGCACTCCAGCGCCAGCTGCTTGATGTCATAGTTCGGATCGCCAAACTTGTGGTTCAGGCCGTCGCGAATGGCGAACACCAGTTTCGGGAACACCGCCGTTTTACGGTTTTTACCGAGGCCGGAGATGCGGTTGCGCAGAATAGACTGCTGGATCAGGCGTGATTCCCAGCTGGTGCCGAGGCCAAACCCGAAGGTCACAAACGGCGTCTGGCCGTTGGCGGTGTGCAGCGTGTTTACCTCATATTCCAGCGACTGGAACGCGTCGTAGCACTCTTTCTCGGTGCGGGAACGGGCGTAACCGTCGGCATCCGGGATCTGCCACTCTTCCGCCGTTTTACGGTGTTTGTTGAAGCTCTCGGCCACGAACGGGGCCAGTACTTCATCGATGCGGTTAATGGTGGTGCCGCCATAGATGTGGCTCGCCACCTGGGCGATGATCTGCGCCGTGACCGCCGTCGCGGTGGAGATGGATTTCGGCGGCTCAATCTCGGCGTTACCCATTTTAAAACCGTGGGTCAGCATGCCTTTCAGGTCGATCAGCATGCAGTTAAACATCGGGAAGAACGGCGAGTAGTCGAGATCGTGATAGTGGATCTCACCGCGCTCGTGCGCAGACACCACGTCGCGCGGCAGCAGGTGCTGGCGGGCATAGTGCTTGGCGACGATACCGGCCAGCAGGTCGCGCTGGGTTGGGATCACTTTGCTGTCTTTGTTGGCATTTTCATTGAGCAGCGACGAGTTGGTTTGCTCTACCAGGCCGCGGATCTCCTGGTTCAGGCGACCGCGTTTCTCACGCTGGACGTCACGGTCGTGACGATACTCAATGTAGGCGCGCGCCAGCTGCTTGTACGGACCTGACATCAGCTGGTTTTCAACCGCGGTCTGGATCTCGTTGATATCCACCTGGCTGCGTTCATGCATCTGGCTGCTAACGACTTCTGCGACGGTGGCGCAGTAATCTGCGTCATCGACTCCCGCTGCTTTAGCTGCACGCAGAATGGCTTCTTTGATGCGCTCTGATTTAAACGGCACTTTACAGCCATCACGTTTCATCACATGCGGTGTCATGATCACTCCATTTTAAAAACAGGTTATCCACAAAGGTGGAGAAGTATTCACCGGACGTATTCCTCGCCGCGGCAAAGACTTCCCGCGTGCCCAGCTCGTGTTATCCACAATTCCGGCCAGCGTTTGCGCCGTCTTGTTGTTGGAATAGTAGACGATAAATACAAGATGTTGGGTTGGCGTGCATTTTAAGTGCTACATATAGTGATTTGCATCAAACAAGTTTGCGATTTTTTTGATGCAGAACAAAGTAAAAAGACGAGAGTACAAACGGCGGGCGCTGGGGCAATTGTAAAGACTCGAAGGAAAAATCTGATTAATTATTCAACAAAAACAAGCGCTCAGCAGAGCCTGTGCTGAGCGCTGCTCGATTAACTCACCCCGCAGGCCCAGCTCAACCCTGCCTGCAAAAAGGCTACGGTAACGATGCAGCCCAGTACCAACGGGATGAGAAGAGAGTTTTCGGGGGCATCGTCCTGTTTTTGAGAACCTTCATTACTCAGCGCAGACATCGCCTCTTCCCGCGTACGCGCCGCCAGCAATTGCTCACGCACCCGCTCATCCGTGAGTCTGCTGGTCAGCGTCGTCAGCAGGTGCATATGCGTACTGCCTGCTTCCGCTGGCGGAATGGCGAGCAGGAAAACCATCCTCACCTCTTCATCACCTTCCAGTCCCGGCCAGCATATCGGATCGTCAAAGAGCGCCAGACAAAATGCCGCCTGTTGCACCGCCTCGGTTTTACCGTGCGGGACAGCGAGCGCTTCACCCAGCGCGGTAGGGCCTTCACTTTCACGTTGTAAAACGCTTTCGATAAATGCCTCTCGATCGTTGATGACCTTCCGCCTGGCGAGCGGCTCGGTGAGCCAACGGATCACTGCTTCCGGCGTGCGTTGGGGCGGGTTGATAAACACCAGATCGGGATGCGTCAATGCCAGCAAGTTCATATTAAGCCTCAATCAAAAAATCGCAGGTTGCGGAGGGGAGGATCGCCGTTACCGGTTGCATCGGCTCTTCCAGATAGTTGATCTGCCGTAACACTGCCAGACTTTCCGGGACGGGAGCCGGTTGTGTCCCGGCGTTAAATACGCGTAAGACGGTGCCATGCAGCAGCTGCGCATGGGGCAGAGCGGAAAGGATGAGCGGCTCCGGCACGGTCAGTAGCGAGAACTCTGCCGGAAGCCTGCGCTCGGGCAGACGCAACGAAAAGCGCTCAAGACGGTGATCGAGCGTGTGTAGCGTTTGCCGTTGGTAGGTGAAGGGCTGTCCAGCCGCCTGATTTTCCAGCTGGCGCAGCGTGAGGTGGTCGGCGTTGTCGGCCAGCGCGACGGTGAATGAAAAGCGCAACGGTTTCAGCAACTGGGCATCAGGAGTCTCAACCACCGTATTATTGATGCCGGAGGCCCGACCCGGTCGCCATTCGAGATCGCTGCGTCCGAGCACGCCCGTCGATTTAAACATCGTCAGGGCAATAGCAGCGGGTTCGCTGCCGATAATCTGAAATTCTTTCATGCCACGGCTAGTCACAACCAGCGCTTTACCCGGTTCCGTGACAGCGATAATGCCCTCGCTGGTTTCGATATCCACGGGCTTCTCGCGATAGCGTTCTTGCCAGTGTTCACCGTCATATCCCGTTTCGCGCTGGATGATTGCGAAGGGCTGTGAGGCGATAGCGTGACGGGTGTGAATATCGCTGCCGATCAGTAAACGTAGCCGGTGATCGCAGTGGCTGTTTTCCAGCGAAGCCTCGACATACAGATTCGGATCGTCGTGGCGTAATTCGCAGACCAGACGAATGGATAACGGCGTTCGGGCCGTATCCTGACGGCTGGCGAGATCCTGCGGAAGACGCATTGTGGCCTCGACGGTCAGCTTTTCGACAAGCGACGTTTTTACGCCGTCGACGAGCGTAAAATGCGAACAGCGCGTCGGCGCGTCGCCCGCAAGCGGTGAGAAATCGTAGCTGTCGCCCGCGTCCGCGCAGTCTTCAAAGGTAAAGAAAGAGGGGATACGTCTGCCGCTGCGTTTGTCATGCAGGGTAAGCGTTCCGGCGTCCAGCGACAGTCGATAATGCGCATTCTCAATCTCGCTGCCCTTTATCTTTTCAGACGCCAGGAAAGGCGCAGGGTCTTCTTCAACGTTAACGGTGAGATAGCCGATCGGCGGCAGAACCGGTGTCTTTACCGCAACGTGCCAGCGGTAATAAGGGGGAAGGGGCGTCTCGCACTCGCCCTCGGCGGTAAGTGAGATCGCCGTTCCGCCGGGCAGAATGTCCCTTTTCAGGACGTCGAAAGAGATGGGCTCCCCCTGATACGTCAGGGCGATATTATCTGCCCGGCTATACAGGGTGGTTATCAGCACGCGCTGCGTTGGGGTAGCCAGCGGGTTAAAAATCAGCAGGTCGCCTTCCTGAGCGCAGGTGGCGGCCAGGGTTTTCACCACCAGATTCCACAGGCTATGGCACAGCTGTTCGGTTTGTTCCAGACGATGCAGAATGTCGCAGTTGGTGGCATCGCTATTGCAGCCGCCAATGGAATCGTGAGCATGGTTTCGCAACAGCGTTTTCCAGAGGGTGTCGACTACCGCGAGGTTGACCGGAATCCCCTGGTGACGCGCCATTGCGATTGTCGGCTCCAGCTGTCGCAGGATGAACTGTTCAACCTCATCGTTTTTCTTTTTGATGTCGTAGCGCACGGAGCCGATCGTTTTATGGATGCGGGTGTAGCGCGGCGATTTCAGCTCCCCTTCCAGGAGCTCAAACTGTTCACGCTGCGCGCGAAGGGTTTCTACATAACGCTCCAGAGAACTGATGAAGTAACGGTCCTGATCCGGGGACTGCGCGCTGGCGACCTCCAGAATTTTCGGCAGCGCCGGGTCGATGCTGACCTGATCGCCGCCGCAGGGCAGGAGCAGGTCGTTTAGACCGGCCCGTGAACGCAATAGTGTGGTCATCGGGTAGATTTTTCCCTGGAGATGGGAGGCTTCCGAACGCATGTTTTTAGCCGCGCCATAACCGAGCGCCATCGCACAGGCGATGACGGTCGCACCTGACGGTGCGCGCCAGAGGAACTGGCTGCTTTTGGCGTGCCTGTCGTGATCGATACCGCGCCAGAAGACGATATTGTCGATATTGCAGCCCTGCAAAATTGTGGGCATTTGCGCATTGTGGCCGAAGGTATCCGGAAGATACCCGACCTGCATCGCATGCCCCAGCGCCCGGGCAGCAAAAATGCCGTACTTCAGATTGCGGATAATCGATTCGCCATGCACGTTGTAGGTGTCCGTCTGGGTATACCATGGCCCTACGAAGATCCTTTTTTCTCTGACCAGCTTTTCCAGCCTGGCGCGATAATCAGGATTGATGGCGAGAAAGTCCTCCACTACCGCCATCTGTCCGTCAAGGTGATAGCAGGTGTAAGCGGAGTCCTGCTCCAGCGTGTTGATGACGTCCGCAAAATTATATGACGCCAGCACCATGCTGTCCTGACGGGTGAAATACCACTCCTGATCCCAGTGCGTATGGGCAATGACGTGGATCTGATTCATGACGTTTCCCCTTATCTGGCGTTCTTTGGGCTGACATAGAGCACGCCCAGGGCGCAAATCAGTGCGCCAATAAAGACGCTCGCCAGGTAGCCCGCCACGTTGGTTGCCAGCGGCCAGCCCCAGACGGCTGGCAGAGGCAGCGTCTGCTTCACGCCAAGGGTAATGGCGACCAGCGCGCCGGCGACGGCACCGGTCATGAACACCGGGATCAGACGTGGGTTTTTCAGGATGAACGGGATCGCGCCTTCGGAGATCCCAATCACGCCCAGCAACAACGAGGTGCTACCGACGGTTTTATCTTCCTGGCTAAAGACATCCGGTAATCCAAAGCGGCCGTTGAGGAACGCAGCAAAGCCAACGCCAATGGAGGGGATCACGATGGAGAGTTCGCGGGCGGTTAAATCAAACGTCTCGCTCATGCCATTCAGGCCGAGCGCGACCGAGCCTGCCGCCTTGTTGACCGGACCGCCCAGGTCGAACGCGGTGCCCGCGGCAATCATCGCGGAATAGAACCCGCGCCCGGTGTCACCTGCCGAGGTAAAAAAGACCACCATCAGCTGGTTAAGCGAGCCAAAAATCGGGTTAATCAAATATTCCATGACCATCACCAGCGTAATGCCGGTGATCAGCGGGACGAGCAGCATGGTTTTAATGGTGGTGAGCTGCTGGCGGACGTGAATCGAATCATTGAGCCAGCGCACCAGATAGCCCACAAAAAAGCCGATACCAATGGCGCCGAAAAAGCCGGATGGCATAAAGCCTTCGATATCAAAGAAGCGCTTATAGACTTCGTCTGACATGATGCCGCCAATAAGACCGGGGATGAGTGCCGGTTTACCGGCAATGGAAAACGCCAGATACATCGCAAAAACGGGATACATGAACTTAATGGTCATAAAGCCCACTTTATCCAGCACGCTGAACGGCGAATGTTCGATGTTAATAAACTGCCCGGTTATTTTGGCCGTCGCCATCATCAGCCCGCCCATCACCACCACCGGCAGCATATAGCTGATGGCCGCCATAATATGGCCAATAAAAATCTGGTAAGCCGAACGCTGAAGATCGTCTTCTTGTGCGACAGTGGTGACGTTTTTTTCCTTTGCCAGCGCCTGACGCAGATAGCGATCGGTATGTTTGATCAGCTCTTGTGTGCGGGTTTGAAGGTGAGGAATGTTTTCAAAACGCTCGGCATCCTGAATGGGAACGTCGGTTGCCAGAATAATGGCCGTGGCGGAGGCGATATCCTGTTTTGTTAAGCGGTTTTTAACGCCGTCGCTGCCCTGCGTTTCGACCTTTACCTCGATATTGTGCTCGTTAGCCCATGCAATAATTTTATTCGCCGCCATAAAGGTGTGTGCGATACCTGTCGGGCAGGCCGTTACCGCGACAACTTTTTGTTTCGTCATTGTCATAATTCCCTGGATGTGAAAACAGGGGAAGTATAAAGAGAACCTAAAACAGTTTTTAATGTTTGCTAATACTAATTACGTATCGTGATACGCGTAAATGCAATGTGTGAAGCGCCTTCCAGAGACTATTTCTCTGTTGTGTTAATATCATCTCGGGATTAAACGGGGCGTAATAGATGAATTCATTCCAGGGAAGTGAACGTTTGATATTTGAATACATTCAGCATCATGCGTGTAATATTTCTAATATATCGGCAAAAGAGATTGCCCGTGATACCTTTACCACGACAACATCCGTTAATCGTGTATGTAAAAAAATGGGCTATAAAAGCTATACCGAGCTTCGGTACCGTTTTTTACGCGACCATTTTACACCTGCACCTGCTACACCCGACGTGGGGCCGCAGCCGGATGATATTGTGACAGACGTGTCCAGGTTGCTTACGCATTCCAGCCATATCTATCTTTACGCACGGGGAGCCTCGCTCACCAGCCTCAACTACCTGTCGCGCTTTTTGTCGCTGGCGAGCCTGCCGCACCTTATTTTGAATGACATGCACCAGTTGACACGCGTATCGAAGGGGACGCTGGTGTTGATCAGTAAATCCGGGGAGACGCAGTCGCTGATTGAAATGGCGCGTAACGCGCTGCGCAAAGGGTTGAAGATTATTGCGATTACCCGTCAGGGGTCGACACTGGCGTCGATCTCAACGCTATGCTGGCCGTTACCAATCGACATTAACGCGGTTTCGCTGTATCAGCGGGAAGGGCAGCTTGAACTGTTAAGCGCCGTGGACCGTATCGGCTGTAGGCTGCTACAGCACGATACGGTGTAGTCAGGCCGTCAGAGCTGCTTCACTATTCCCAGACGTACGGCATAATCATTTTCATGGTTGCCGTCATTATTGATGTACGTTTTATCCAGTGAAACCAGTTCGACGTATGGCGTCCAGCCATCGTCGAGCTTGTAGTTGAACGCGACGGTATGCTCCCAGTAGGTGTCATCCCCGGTTCCCTGATCGACGTTATCCTGCCAGCGGAAGCGCGGGTTATAGGACATACCGAATTTGCCGATGTTATACGCGAACCAAATGTCGAACTGGTGTGACTGGCGGCGAGTATAACCGCTGCCGTCGAGTTCTTTATCGCTATGCGCGTCATTGACGGTGTTATAGCGGTAACGGGCGGAGAGATTCAGACCGTTATCGAAGGCTTTCCAGCCCTGAATGAAGGGGCGGTAATGCGTATTGCTGGCGGTGAAAACCGTCACCATGCCAGGCGCAACGGCGAAACCATTTCCCAGATCAAAACGCCAGCGCGTTTCGATTTCCTGTGCCGCTTCCGTTAACCCCTTGTCGTCGGGATTATATCTGTCGGTATCACCAAAAAACGTATCATTATGGTTTTGTGCGGCTTCAACGGAGAAGTAAAAACCGTTATTCGCCTGATGCATGACCTTAATGCGTGAATCATTTACGTCTGAGCGCGTATTATGACCAAAGCGAAGGTCGACGGACGTATTCCCGCACCATCCCTGTGTGCTCAATAATAATGCGCTAATACACGTTGCTTTAATAATTATCTTTTTCATAATATCCTGCCGAGGTTATTTAATTGGCAGGCTATTTTTATTTTGAGTGCGCCATATTGTAAAAGTTATCGTCGTACATTTAGCGTATCGCTAAACATAAAAAAAGAGATACAGCATGCTGTATCTCCTGAGGTTTATTCCTGCACCCACCAGATAGCTTCAAACGGGCGCAATAGCAACGTATCGGGTCGGAAGGGAACCTCTTCATAGTTGCTGAGTGCCACCCGCCATGCTCCCTCTACGGGGGCGGGCTGCCACTGCTGGCGCGCGCGGCTCAGGTTTGCCACCACCATCAGCGTTTGTCCCTGCCACTGGCGGCGGTAGCACCACAGGGAAGGGTGGTCAGGCAGGAGATCCTCATAATCCCCCCACGTCAGTACCGACAAGGTTTTGCGCAGGCGAATCAGCGACTGATAGGTGTAAAACACCGAATTGGGGTCGTCCAGCGCCGCGCGGGCGTTCACGGTTTCGTAGTTGTCGCAGACGCCAATCCACGGCTCGGCCTCGGTAAAGCCCGCATTATGCGAGGCGTCCCACTGCATCGGCGTGCGGCCATTATCGCGTGACTTACTCGCCAGAATCGCCAGTAGTTCATCCGTATCGCGACCGTTAGCCCGCTGTTCGGCGAACATGTTCAGGCTTTCCACGTCGCGGTAGTCGGTGATACGGCTGAAATGCGGGTTGGTCATACCCAGTTCTTCACCCTGGTAGATATACGGCGTGCCCTGCATCCCGTGCAGCACCATGCCGAGCATTTTCGCCGCCGCCACGCGGTGTTCCCCTTCGTCACCAAAGCGCGACACGATGCGCGGCTGGTCATGGTTACACCAGAACAGCGCGTTCCAGGCTTTGTTGTGCATCCCCTGCTGCCAATGGCGGAAAAGGGTTTTTAGCGCCACGAAGTCCGGCTTCGCCTTCGTCCATTTTTCGCCGCCGGGGTAGTCTACCTTGAGGTGGTGGAAGTTGAAGGTCATCGACAGCTCGCGGCCGTCAAGAGACGCGTACTGTTGGCAGTTCTCCAGCGAGGTGGAGGACATCTCGCCCACCGTCATCAGATTACGCGGCGTAAAGACGTCGCGGCTCATCTCCTGGAGATATTCGTGGATGCGCGGCCCGTCAGTGTAGAAGCGGCGACCGTCGCCGAGGGTATCGTCCGGGAAATCCTGATCTTTTGAAATCAGGTTAATCACGTCCAGACGCAAGCCGTCCACGCCGCGATCGGCCCAGAACTCGCACACTTTTTTCAGCTCGGCGCGCACCGCCGGGTTTTCCCAGTTGAGATCCGCCTGCTCCGGTGCGAACAGGTGCAGATAATACTGCTCGCTTTCGGCGTGCCAGCGCCAGGCGTTGCCGCCAAATTTGGAGCGCCAGTTGTTGGGAAGCGTATCCGGCGTACCGTCGCGCCAGATATAGAACTGGCGGTACGGACTCGCTTTATCCAGCGACTCACGGAACCAGGCGTGCTGCGTGGACGTGTGGTTAAAGACCATATCCAGCACGATGCGGATGCCGCGTTCATGCGCCCGGGCAACCAGCTCGTCAAAGTCGTCCAGCGTGCCGTAGGTCGGATCGATGGCAGTGTAGTTCGCCACGTCGTAACCGTTATCCACCTGCGGGGAGATATAAAACGGCGTCAGCCAGATGGCGTCAATGCCGAGGGTTTTCAGGTAGTCCAGGCGCTGCGTCACGCCGCGCAGATCGCCCGTGCCGCTGCCGGTGGTGTCCTGGAAACTCTTTGGGTAAATCTGATAGATGACGCCGTTCTGCCACCAGTGAGGAAGGGTATTCATAGTACGTTCCTGCAAATGCGAAGGGGCGCAACTGCGCCCCGAAAGAGAGAATTAAACAATCTGCAACGTGCCCTGACGGAACTTACGCTGGTAAACCACAGTAGTCAGCGCCATTGGGATGATAATCGCCACCGCCATCGCCAGCGCAAATACCTGCCAGAACGCGGGCTGAATGGAGAGGATACCCGGCAGGCCGCCGACGCCAATCCCGTTCGCCATCACGCTGTTCAGGCCGCACAGCAAGCCCGCCAGACCGGAGCCGATCATCGCGCAGAGCATCGGGAAGCGGTATTTCAGGTTGATACCGTACATCGCTGGTTCAGTGACGCCGAGGTAAGCGGAGATGGCAGCCGGAACGGAGATCTCTCGCTCGTTGTGCTTACGGCTGACGATGATGATGCCGGTTACCGCCGAGGCCTGCGCAATGTTAGACAGGGCGATGATCGGCCAGACAGGCGTACCGCCGAGGCTCTGGATCATCTGCATATCAATCGCCAGCGTGGTCTGATGCACGCCGGTGATCACCAGCGGAGCGTAGAGGAAGCCAAACAGCGCGGCACCGATTGGCGCGAAGCTGCCGGTCATCAGGTGACGGACCGCGAAGGCCACGCCGTCGCCAATCATGCGGCCAAACGGACCGATAAAGGCGTGCGCCAGGAACACTGCCAGGATCAGCGAGCAGACCGGGACCACCACCAGATAGAGGTAATCCGGCACGATGCGCTTCAGGCGCGTCTCAATAAAGCCCAGCGCCAGGCCCGCCAGCAATGCCGGGATCACCTGCGCCTGATAGCCCACTTTGGCGATGGTAAACAGGCCAAAGTTCCACACCTCTGGCGTTTGCTGACCAAGTAAGTAAGCGTTCATTAACTGCGGAGAGACCAGCGTCACGCCGAGCACGATACCGAGAATTGGCGTTCCGCCCATTTTGCGCACCGCGGACCAGCAGATCCCGACCGGCAGATAGAAGAAGATCGCTTCGCCAATCAGCCACAGGAAGTCATAGATGCTTTGCAGCGCCGGGTACATCTGCGCCAGGGTTTTGCCGTCGCTCATTGGCACATCGCCGATGACGTTACGGAAGCCCAGAATTAAGCCCCCGCTGATCAGCGCTGGCAGCAGCGGGAAGAAGATCTCCGCAAAATGGGAAATCAGCTGCTCATGCCATTTCATATTCTGGCGCGCGGCCTTCTTCGCCTGCTCTTTATCGGCGGAAGAGTGCCCGGTAGTCGCCAGCAGAGCCTGATAGTAATCGCCCACTTCGGTACCAATCACCACCTGAAACTGCCCGGCGTTGGTGAAGCAGCCTTTAACCATAGAAAGCTCTTCAATGGCCTTCGGGTTGGCTTTGGCCGGATCGTTAAGCACGAAGCGCAGGCGGGTAATGCAATGGCTGACGGTGGCGATGTTATCGCGTCCGCCGACCAGGACGATCAGCTGATCGATATCTGTTTGTTTGACTTTACTCATCATGAAACCTCATGACAGATGGTGATAGTGGTTATGACCTGTGCGCAAGCCTACTCCTTCAACGTGACGGCGAAAATGGGAACGTTCCCGAAATCGGGCGAAGATCACAATAATCTATTCAAAAGAATTATGAGAGATGGGCTGGAATAACGATCTGACGGGGCTCGGTACGCCCGGTAATCTGCTCGATCAGCTGCGCGGCAGCCTGCCGGCCAGACTCGGCGTAACCCGGATCAACGCTGATAATCTCCGGGTGTAAGAACTTCATCAGCGGCGTGCTTCCCACGCTCGCTAATTGCAGTTCCCCGATGCGCTGCTCCTGCAAATATTTGCTCGCACCCAATGCAAGGGTATCCGTGGCGCATACCAGGGCGGTGGTTTGTGACGTCAGCACGCTGGCGACCTGTTCATATCCCTGTTTCATACCCAGACCGGGCAGCGCGGCCACGGCGGGAAGATTGTGTTTTTTACAAAACGCCAGGTACGCTTCGTGGCGACGCTTGCCGGTGGTGATGTCGGCATGCGGCACGCCGAGATAGCTAATATGCCGATGGCCCTGTTCATACAGGCGCTGCATCAGGATCACGATCGCCCCTTCGTCATCGTAACAGACAGAGGCAAACCCGCTGGCGTCGCGCGCCAGCAGCACCAGTGACGGCTGCCAGGGTTTAAGCACGTCCTCTTTTAGGCCGGTAAATCCGAACAGCACCACCCCATCAATATTACGGCGCTGAAGCATGCCGAGATGCTCCTCCACCATTTGCGCGGAGAACTTGCTCTCCATCATGATCGGATCGTAGCCCTGCTCGTAGAACGCGGGCAGCATCGTCTGTACGGCGAGGTTTTCGGAGAGGGAATCCAGACGCGAGACAATAATGGCGACCACTTTATCGCTCTGCCCGCGCATGGCGCGCGCGGAGCGGGAAGGGGAAAAACCGTGCTGATTCATCACCGCCTCGACGCGCTCGCGTGTGCGCTCGCTGACACCGCTTTCGTTGTTCAGCACGCGTGAGACAGTCGATTTCCCCACGCCGCTTAAACGCGCGATATCTTTAATCGTAAGGCGGTTCTGCATGCTGTATTCCCTGTAACAACGAAAAATAATCAATTGAGCCTAATGCTATCCTGCGAATTCGCTATGGGCAAAGTCTGGTTTACGTTCGGTTTATTTGCAGGGCGTTATAATACCGCCCGATTAGTCACAAACGGTATGGATAAATCACTATACTGCGTGCCGATACCCAACTTTTTACTTACCGGAGGCCACATGGATCCCGATCCCACACCTCTCCTGACCAGGAGAAAACCTTCTTTCCGGTAAGCCAGCCTTTTGCTGTCTCACCGGCGTGAGGCAGCAACGTTCATACGTTCCTGCTTGATAAATTAAGTGCCTGACAGGTACGGCTTTGCCACGCCTGCGGGAAAACTGCGTCCGCCTTTGCGGATGCGGGGGAATGACTATGCTGAAAAATATCACCCGGCAGCTGCAAGCGCTGCTGAGCCGTCACCTGCCACATCGCCTGATTGCGCGCGATCCGCTGCCAAATGCCAACACCATGGCGGGAGCGGCAATCCCCGCTTCCCTGACCGAGCGCTGCCTGAACGTGGCGGCGATGGATGAAAACGAAGTCTGGCGCGCCTTTGGCGGCCACCCGGAAGGGCTGAACGCGCAAGAAGTGTTAAAAATCCGCGCGGAACATGGCGATAACCAGATCCCGGCGCAGAAACCCTCTCCCTGGTGGGTCCACCTGTGGCTCTGCTACCGCAATCCGTTCAACCTGCTGCTGACGGTGCTCGGGATTATCTCTTACGCCACTGAAGATCTGTTTGCCGCAGGCGTGATTGCCCTGATGGTGGGGATCTCCACGCTGCTGAACTTTATTCAGGAAGCGCGCTCCACCAAAGCGGCGGACGCCCTGAAAGCAATGGTCAGCAACACCGCCACCGTGTCGCGCGTGATTAACGACCTCGGCGAGAACGCCTGGATTGAGCTTCCCATTGACCAGCTGGTGCCGGGCGATCTGGTGAAGCTGGCGGCGGGGGACATGATCCCAGCGGATTTACGCGTCATCCAGGCGCGGGATCTGTTCGTCGCGCAGGCGTCACTCACCGGTGAATCCCTGCCCGTAGAGAAGGTAGCGCGGACCCGCGATCCGCAGCAGATGAACCCGCTGGAGTGCGACACCCTGTGCTTTATGGGCACCACGGTGGTCAGCGGCACCGCGCAGGCGATTGTCACCGCCACCGGCGGCAATACCTGGTTTGGACAGCTTGCCGGACGCGTCAGCGAGCAGGAGAGCGAGCCGAATGCGTTCCAGAAAGGCATTGGCCGCGTCAGCATGCTGCTGATCCGCTTTATGATGGTCATGACGCCGATTGTCCTGCTGATCAACGGCTACACCAAAGGCGACTGGTGGGAGGCGGCGCTGTTCGCGCTCTCCGTGGCCGTTGGCTTAACGCCGGAAATGCTGCCGATGATTGTCACCTCCACGCTGGCGCGCGGGGCGGTCAAACTCTCTAAACAAAAGGTGATTGTTAAACACCTCGACGCCATCCAGAACTTTGGCGCGATGGACATCCTTTGCACCGATAAAACCGGCACCCTGACGCAGGACAAAATCGTGCTGGAGAACCACACCGATATCGCCGGAAAGACCAGCGAACGGGTGCTGTACAGCGCGTGGCTGAACAGCCACTATCAGACCGGGCTGAAAAACCTGCTCGACGTGGCGGTGCTGGAAGGGGTGGACGAGGAGTCTGCCCGCACGCTCTCCGGTCGCTGGCAGAAGGTGGATGAAATCCCGTTCGACTTCGAGCGCCGCCGCATGTCGGTGGTGGTCAGCGAGCAGGCGGACGTACATCAGCTGATCTGCAAAGGGGCATTGCAGGAGATCCTGAATGTTTCCACGCAGGTGCGCCATAACGGCGAGATCGTGCCGCTGGATGAGACCATGCTGCGCCGCATCAAACGCGTCACCGATAACCTGAACCGTCAGGGGCTGCGCGTGGTGGCAGTAGCCAGCAAGTTCCTGCCTGCGCGGGAAGGTGACTACCAGCGTATCGATGAATCCGATTTGATCCTCGAAGGTTACATCGCATTCCTCGATCCGCCGAAAGAGACCACCGCGCCGGCGCTAAAAGCGCTGAAAGCGAGCGGTATCACCGTCAAAATCCTCACCGGCGACAGCGAGCTGGTGGCGGCCAAAGTGTGCCACGAAGTCGGCCTGGACGCGGGCGACGTCGTCGTGGGGAGCGACATTGAGCACCTGTCCGACGATGAGCTGGCCGAGCTTGCCCAACGCACCACGCTGTTTGCCCGCCTGACGCCGATGCATAAAGAGCGCATCGTCACTTTGCTGCGTCGCGAAGGGCACGTAGTGGGCTTTATGGGCGACGGCATCAACGATGCGCCAGCCCTGCGTGCGGCGGATATCGGTATCTCCGTGGACGGCGCGGTGGATATTGCCCGCGAAGCGGCGGATATCATTCTGCTGGAAAAGAGCCTGATGGTGCTGGAAGAGGGCGTCATCGAAGGGCGTCGCACCTTCGCCAATATGCTCAAATACATCAAAATGACCGCCAGCTCCAACTTCGGCAACGTCTTCAGCGTGCTGGTAGCGAGCGCGTTTCTGCCGTTTCTGCCGATGCTGCCGCTGCACCTGCTGATCCAGAACCTGATGTACGATGTCTCTCAGGTGGCGATCCCGTTTGATAACGTGGACGACGAGCAGATCCAGAAGCCGCAGCGCTGGAACCCCGCCGATCTGGGGCGCTTTATGCTGTTCTTTGGGCCGATCAGCTCTATCTTCGACATTCTGACCTTCTGCCTGATGTGGTTTGTGTTCCATGCGAATACGCCAGAACACCAGACGCTGTTCCAGTCCGGCTGGTTCGTGGTGGGACTGCTGTCTCAGACGCTGATTGTGCACATGATCCGCACCCGTCGCATTCCGTTTATCCAGAGCCGTGCCGCGTGGCCGCTGATTGTGATGACGGGCATTGTAATGGCGCTCGGGATCGCGCTGCCGTTCTCGCCGCTGGCAAGCTACCTGCAACTTCAGGCGCTGCCGCTGAGCTACTTCCCGTGGCTGGTGGCGATCCTCGCGGGCTACATGGTGCTGACGCAGATGGTGAAAGGGTTCTATAGCCGTCGGTATGGGTGGCAGTAAATTATGTTTGCCGGGTGGCGGCTTCGCCTTACCCGGCCTACTCCCGAAACGTAGGCCCGGTAAGCGCAGCGCCACCGGGCAATAGCTTTCCTCCCAAATTCAACAACCTGTGATCTCCGTCGGCGCATTCGCTTGACGACAATTTGAGCGCATGTTAACAGAATGTTTTGCCTGTATTTGGCCCGTCAGATAAGGAACATTCATGTTACGGTACAGCCTCTTAACCGCCGGGCTCATGCTCGGCGCCTCCGCCTTTGCCGCCCCGGCAGGCGACCTTCCCTTAATGCCCTGGCCTGCGAAGGTTGAACGCCCGACCACTCAGGGCGCGCTGGTGCTTAACAATCAACTCTCTGTGAGCGTCAGCGGCGACGATCTGGGGGATGCGGTCAACCGCCTGCGCCAGCGCATTGCGCTGCAAACCGGCTGGACGCTACAGCCGCAGGCCGAAAAACCTGACAAGCCGACCATCCGCATCGCCATCGCCAAAAAGGTGAAGCCGCAGCCGCTGCCTGACAGCGATGAGAGCTATAAACTCACGGTGGACGCCAACGGCGTAAATATCTCTGCCAACACCCGCTTCGGCGCGCTGCGCGCCATGGAAACCTTGCTTCAGCTGATGCAGAACGGCGCCGAAAACACCTCGATCCCGTGGGTGACCATTGAAGATTCGCCGCGCTTCCCGTGGCGCGGGCTGCTGCTCGATTCGGCGCGCCACTTCCTCCCGATTCCGGATATTAAACGCCAGATCGACGGCATGGCCGCGGCCAAACTCAACGTCCTGCACTGGCATTTGACGGACGATCAGGGCTGGCGCTTCAGCTCAAAGCGCTACCCTAAGCTGACCCAGCTTGCCAGCGATGGGCTGTTCTACACCCCGGAGCAGATGCGCGAGATTGTGCGTTACGCTGCCGAGCGGGGCATACGCGTGGTGCCGGAAATTGATATGCCGGGCCACGCCTCGGCGATTGCCGTCGCCTACCCGGAGCTGATGAGCGCGCCGGGGCCGTACGCCATGGAGCGCCACTGGGGCGTGCTAAAGCCGGTGCTGGATCCAACCAAAGAGGCAACTTATACCTTTGCCGACGCGATGGTCAGCGAACTGGCGGCGATCTTCCCGGATCCGTATCTGCATATTGGCGGCGATGAGGTTGACGACAGCCAGTGGAAAGCGAACGCTGCGATCCAGACGTTTATGCGCGACAACAAACTGGCGGACAGCCACGCGTTGCAGGCGTATTTCAACCGCAAGCTGGAGACGATCCTTGAGAAGCACCACCGGCAGATGGTTGGCTGGGATGAGATCTACCATCCCGATCTGCCGAAAAGCATTCTGATCCAGTCCTGGCAGGGACAGGACGCGCTGGGGCAGGTGGCGCAGAACGGCTATAAGGGCATTCTCTCAACCGGTTTCTACCTCGATCAGCCGCAATCCACCGCCTACCACTACCGCAATGAAATTGTGCCGCAGGGGCTGAACGGCGTGGATGTGATAGCGGACACCGACAGCGTCCAGAGCTGGGCTTTCTCCATGCCGCGTCTGAAAGGCAAGCCGGTGGAAGGCAGCTTTACGCTGGTGAAAGGCGATGCCGGGTGGCGCGGATTTATTGATTTTGCCGGGAAATCGCGTCGGGCGGTGGAGAACATTCAGTGGCGGGACGACAACCAGGTAACGTTTACCGTTGATACCTGGATGGGTGAAACGCGTCCGGTCGTTTCTGTTGAGAACGATAAGCTCAGCGGCTATTTCCTGGTGGGTAACGCCCGCTACCCGATCGACGGCACGCGTCTGGACGCGGTGCCAAAAGGCATACCGCCGGTGGTGCCGGACCCGGCGAACGAGGCCAATCTGCTCGGCGGCGAAGCCGCGCTGTGGGCGGAAAACGTGGTCGCGCCGGTGCTTGATATCCGTCTGTGGCCGCGCGCCTTTGCGGTGGCGGAGCGGCTATGGTCGGCGAAGGACGTCAACGACATCGACAACATGTATACCCGGCTCCAGGCGATGGACAGCTGGTCGACGGTGTCGGCTGGACTACAGCAGCATACCCAGCAGCAGGTGCAGTTCACGCGCCTCGCCAACAATGCGGATACCCTGCCGCTGCAAATTCTCGCCCAGGCGCTTGAACCGGCGCAGTATTACACCCGCCAGCATCTTAAGTTCCAGGCCGGAAACTATCATCAGTTTGAGCCGCTCAACCGGCTCGCTGACGCGCTAAACGCGGAAAGTGCGACCGTGCGTCAGATGAATAAATGGGCGGACCGTCTGGTGAGCGACGCGGAAGACACGGAAAGCGCCGACGCGCTGCGCCACGTCTTTAACCGCTGGCAGAACAACACCAGCGATGCGCTGGCCTTGAGCGAAAACAGCTATCAGCTGAAGGCGATCAAGCCGGTGATTCAGGAGGTGGACAAGCTTTCGTCGATTGGCCTGAGGCTGACGGATCTGGTGGCGCGCCAGGGCACGCTGGACGACAACGAGATCGCGTCGATCCAGAGCGAACTGGATAATGCGGCGAAGATCCAGGACGAGGTGGTGATTGCGGCGGTTTACCCGCTGGAAACGCTGCTGCGTGCGACGCGGAATCAGTAACAAATGCGCCCGGTGGCGCTACGCTTACCGGGCCTACGTGACGTGTAGGCCCGGCAAACGAAGTGCCGCCGGGCGTGAAGGCAACTCAGTTCTTCAGCACCCACGCCTCTCTCCAGTGCGCGCCCACGCCTGGCTCAAACTGGTTTGCGGTTGGGCTGTACTGCACGCAGTAGCCGCTATACGGGAACGGTTTACACTCGTAGGTCTTACCGTTTTTAGGCTGTAACACCACGGTGCCCGCTTTGTAAGAGGCAATGCTGTCCGGGAAGATAAAGTCATGCGGGCCGCTGCTGTCCGCCGCGTCGCTTTCCAGCATCAGGTTTAGCACGTCCTGCGCGAACAGGGTGCCGTCTTTGTTGGTGGCGTAGTATTTCAGCATATGGTGGCCCGCCGTGACGTCAGTCAGCGTCATGGTCACGTTTTGATTGACGTTATTCATATCCTGCTTCAGGTAACCTTTTTCGGCACCGTGGTGGTTCATCACGTGCGCTTCAAAATTAACGTCACCCTGCGTGTTCACATGGAAGGTTACAATCACATTGCCATGTTCGATTTTGCTGTATTGCAGATCGGAAACGGCGATGGTCTCGCTCACCTGCGCTTTTTGCTCTTCATAAGAGATGGCAACGGATTTCAGCGTGCTGCCGTCTTTCACGAATACGCTGTTGGCGCCGTGAACCGGACTAATTTCACCGGCTTCATCTTTCACACCGACGCGGACATCGCTATGAGCGGTGTTGATCTTCTGCGCCAGATCGTAGGACCACTGGTTAGCGTCGCCTTGTTCTGAAGAGCCGATGGTCATTTCAGTACGCAGGGCGGCAACTTCCCCGTTGGCGTCGAAGAAGCGTGCAATCACTTTATCGCCCACGTTCAGGTTATTCCCGGCAATCTGTCCGCTCAGGGTTTTACTCCACTGGGATATTACCGCTGGGGTATCGTCCGGCGTGACGTTGCCGCCGTTACCGAAATCAACGTCAATGGCCTGATAGAAACTGTTTGTGGTATCCGCAATTTCCCACACGCCATAAATAACCTGGTAGCCCGTACGTTCCGGGACATTACAGGTCTTGGATTTTGTCATGGACGGTGCCTGACCATTCCCGTTAATAGTACAGAACGGCGTTAATTCGAACTGGTCACGGGTCAGCGGTTTATTGGGGTCCCAGTTTTGTTTGGTAATGTAATAACGCCAGTTGGTGGTTTTATGCGGCGCGGTATGGTGCCAGACAAATTCATGCGGGCCTGCCGTCATGGGGCTTTTAGTCCAGGCGTTCAGGCTCTGCTTATCAAGCTGGGAGTAGCTGGCAATACCGGCGCTGGCAAGCTTGCCGTCAGGCGGCATTGCGCCCGTCGGGAAGCCGGAGGTCTTTTCTACGCTCTGCGGTTCATATTGTACAGAGCCACAGTCAATATTCTGGCCGAGCTTACACATATAAGCGCGGCTGGCGGGGGATTCTATATATCCGTGTGCAAGTGCGGAAGACGCAACCGCTAATGTGGCAACGGCCAGCGCGATCTTAGAGAGTTTCATTCTTCATCCATTAATTAGAATATAACAAGGCAGCGTCAGTCTATTAATGGAGTGGGGGATGCGTCATTGCCTGGAGAGAGTAAAAATGGTCGCAATAAAAAAGGCAGCCTGAGCTGCCTTCTCTTTATTGAAATAAATTAGCGACGTACGGCAATCGCTTCAATTTCAATTTTTACGTCTTTTGGCAGACGCGCCACTTCCACACAGGAGCGCGCCGGGAAGGTGGCGTTGTGCTCGGTGAAGAACGCTTCATAAGTGGCGTTGACGGTGGCGAAATCGTTCAGATCTTTCACGAACACGGTGGTTTTGACGATATCGCCCACTTTCAGGCCGGCAGATTCGACGATCGCCTGCACGTTTTCCAGCGACTGACGCGCCTGCGCCGCTACGTCGGCTGGCACTTCACCGGTTTTTGGGTTCACTGGGATCTGACCAGAAGTGATGATCATGCTGCCCAGATCAACGCCCTGAACGTATGGGCCGATAGCCGCTGGTGCATTTTCCGTCGCGAGTACTTTGCTCATTTTTTCTCCAGAATTACAGCGTTAAGAATGTTCCCGGCCATTATAACAGCCGGGATTTCATTACCAACCTCAATTAGTTGGCCAGCACCACATAATGAGAAAACTCTTTTTCGCAGTATTTGCATTTGAGTGCAATGTCATTGGCGCGTTTTTTCACTGCGAAACTGGAGGAAACCGGCTCAGCATGACTGATGCAGTTGCTGTTCGGGCAGACCAGCACGCTTTCGATGCGATCCGGCAGGCTTGGGCGGGATTTGCCCACCACGTCGTAATCGTCGATGCGGTTAACCGTGGCGTCCGGCGCGTACAGAGACAGCTGGTTGACCTGCTCGTCGGTCAGGAAGGTATTCTCGATTTTGATCAGGTCTTTACGGCCCATTTCGCCCGACGGCAGGTTCAGGCCGATGGTGATGCGCTGGTCGGTTTCAGTCAGTTTGAACAGCGTCAGCAGCTTAAAGCCCACCTGCGCAGGGATGTGGTCAATCACGGTGCCACGCTTGATGGCTTCAACCTGGAGTTTGTTATCGTGTGTCATGGTCGTCTCCCCTTACAGAGCTAATTCGCGATTCAGAACCAGTGCCAGTAACGCCTGGCGGGCGAAGATGCCGTTTCCGGCCTGCTGGAAGTACCAGGCGTGCGGCGTTTTATCCACGTCTGTGGTGATCTCATCGATGCGCGGCAGCGGGTGCAGCACCTTCATGTTGTCGCGCGCGCCCTCGAGGTCGCTGGCGCGCAGGACGAACTGCGCCTTCACGTTGGCGTACTCGGATGGGTCAAGACGCTCTTTCTGCACGCGGGTCATGTAGAGAATATCCACGTTGCCCATCACTTCTTCTATGCTGGCGTGCAGGCTCCACGCGATGCCTTTTTCGTCCAGCATATCGAGAATGTACTGCGGCATCGCCAGCGCGTCCGGCGCGATGAAGAAGAAGCGGTTGCCGTTAAATTTCGCCAGCGCCTGGGTCAGGGAGTGGACGGTGCGGCCATATTTCAGGTCGCCAACCATGGCGATGTTCAGGTTCTCAAGCGTGCCCTGCGTCTCCTGAATGGTGAACAGATCCAGCAGGGTCTGCGTCGGGTGCTGGTTGGCACCGTCACCGGCGTTCAGCACCGGAATGCCGCCGGAAAACTCGGTCGCCAGACGCGCCGCGCCCTCCTGCGGGTGGCGCATCACAATCGCGTCCACGTAGGTACTGATAACCGAAATGGTATCCGCCAGGGTCTCGCCTTTTTTGCCCAGCGACGTGTTGCTGCTGTCCGAGAAGCCCACCACGCTCGCGCCAAGGCGGTGCATGGAGGTTTCGAAGGAGAGGCGGGTGCGGGTCGAGGCTTCGAAGAAGCAGCTCGCAATCACCTTGTGCTTCAGCAGCTCCGGTTGCGGATTGGCCTTCAGTTTTGCCGCGGTTTCCAGAACCAGTTCCAGCTCTTCGCGGCTGAGGTCGTTTATGGAAATGATGTGTTTTTGATAAAGCGGATTCATGTTTATCTCCTGACGCCGGGCAAAAAAAAGCCCCTCAAATGAGGGGCTCTGGGAATAGGTTTAGCAACGGGAAGAAAAACGGCAGGCCAGCGTCTGATTTCAGACGCGGTAAGACGATATGTCGTACACGCTTGACCATGCTTCCTCCCGGCAAATTGTCGGGCATTATACGCAGCTCGCTTTTGGGATCAAGCGATTTAATGCACGCTTTACTCAATGCAAACGGTTCTTTATGAATATTAATGCGTTCTGAGTAAATAATTAATTTGCTTATGCACCAGCGCGGTGCGCTTCACCACGCGGGGCGCGACCCAGACGATACTGCTTCCGGCCACCACGCCTAAAATTTCCGGTAACTGGTGATAATCCAGAATACGCGCCACCGCGCGGCCATATCCGGCGACGGTATGGATAAGGATAAATTCGCTGTTGTGCTCCACGCTCACCACCATTTCAGAGACGGTACGCGCCGCGTCGGGGGCCGGGCGCAGCTGGGGATTCAGCGAATAAATCTTTAGCCCTTTGGCATTGCGAATTTTTATGACACCGAGCAACTTGAGCAGACGTGAAACGGTGGACTGGCTGATGGTCTCAAAACCCCGCTCCTGTAAGTCGCGGCGGATCTCCTCCTGGGAGAGATAGCTCTTTTCCGCGATCAGACGCTGGCAGACCGTTAGCTGTAGTTGCTCTTTGGGAGAGTACTCTTCGTAATCCATCATAGTTCCCATATCAGTTCCCGAAATAACCGGTGGCACTGCACCGATCCGTAGGCCGGATAAGCGCAGCGCCATCCGGCAAATTACAACAGGGCGCCCAGGCTTAACGCCACCATAATCACCACCGTTAAAATCCCCAGCAGCGGCGCGACCCATTTCAGATAGCGCACGTAGGGCACGCGGGCGATAGCCAGCCCGCCCATCACGACGGCAGAGGTGGGAGTGATCAGGTTAACGATGCCGGACGCCGACTGGTAAGCCGTAACCACCAGGTCGCGGTTGACGTTAGCGAAATCGGCAAGGGGCGCCATGATCGGCATCGTCAGAACGGCCAGGCCGGACGAAGAAGGCACAAGAAACGACAGCACCACTTCCAGCCAGTACATCACGTTGATGAACGCCACCGTCGACAATCCGGTGACCATTCCCTCGGCGCTGTGCAAAATGGTGTGGGTAATCATGCCCTTATCCATGATCACTACGATACCGCGCGCGATGCCGATAATCAGCGCGACGCCCAGCAAATCTCGCGCGCCGTTGATAAAGGTTGAGGTCAGCTCCTCTTCGCTCATGCGGGCGATCAGCCCGACGATAATCGCGCTGGCGAGGAACACCGCCGAGATCTCCGCCATCCACCAGCCCAGCACCGCCACGCCGTAGATCATCACCGCGAAGGCGAGGGCGAAGATCACCAGGATGAGTTTGCGCACCGGGGTAAACTCCAGCGACTGCTCGCCCTTGTTGCCGAGGAAGTGGGCGCGGTTCTCTTCCTGCTTATCCGCCACGATCGACAGCGACGGATCCTTGCGCACCTTGCGGGCATAGCGCATTACCCACGCCACGCAGATGATCCAGCCGATCACCAGCAGCGCGATGCGCAACATGATGCCGTTGGTGAAGGGGATCCCGGCGGCGTTGGCGGCGATCACCGTGGCGAACGGGTTGATGGTGGAGCCGAGGGTGCCGATCCCCGCGCCGAGCAGCACGGTGGACGCAGCAACCACCGGATCGAACCGCGCCGCCAGCATCACCGGCACCAGTAAGGTATAGAAGGGCAGCGACTCTTCTGCCATGCCGTAAATCGTGCCGCCTGCGGCAAACAGCGCCATCAGGATCGGGATCATCCACTCTTCGCGGCCGCGTAGTCGGGTGGTGACGCGCTCGATCCCGGCGTCTATCGCCCCGGTTTTAGTGACGATCCCGAGGAATCCCCCGATGATCAGAATAAACAGCGCCACGTCGATCGCCCCGGCCTGGCCGGATTCCGGATCGTAGAGCCCGGCAATCGGCGCCATCAGCACCGAAACCAGCCCCTGCGGGTGCGCTGCCACGTGCGCGTAGGTGCCAGCAACCGGCACTTCTTTACCGAGCGCCTCGTTCATTGCCATATGGTACTGCCCGGCCGGAACAATCCACGTCAGCACGGCAACCACGGCAATCAGAAAAAAGAGAATGGTGTAAGCGGAGGGAAACTTGAACTTGCCCATGATGTTCTCCTGAACCCGGCGCACCCCGCGGCGCGCCGGGCGGTGATTAGTCGCCGAGTGTCGCCACCATGACCGCTTTAATGGTGTGCATGCGGTTCTCTGCTTCGTCGAAGACGATGGAGTTCGGTGATTCGAAGACCTCTTCCGTCACTTCCAGCCCCTTCAGGCCGTACGCCATTTCGATTTCGCGGCCCACTTTGGTGTGCTCGTTGTGGAACGCCGGCAGGCAGTGCATGAACTTGACGTTCGGGTTACCGGTGGCCTTCATCACGTCCGCGTTAATCTGATATGGCTTCATCAGGCTGACGCGCTCGGCCCAGGCCTCCTTCGGCTCGCCCATGGAAACCCACACGTCGGTGTAGAGGAAATCGGTGCCCTGCACGCCTTCCTCCACGTCGTCGGTGAGGGTGATGCGCGCGCCGGTCTCTTTGGCGATGGCGCGGCACTGCTCAACCAGGCCCGCCTCCGGCCAGAAGGATTTCGGCGCCACAAGGCGGATATCCATCCCCATTTTGGCCGCGCCGACCATCAGGGAGTTACCCATGTTGTTCCGCGCGTCGCCGAGATAAGCAAAGCTCAGCTCCGGCAGGGTTTTGCCCGGAGAGTGCTCCAGCATGGTCATCAGGTCGGCGAGAATTTGGGTGGGGTGGAACTCGTCGGTCAGGCCGTTCCACACCGGCACGCCCGCGTACTCGCCCAGCTCTTCGACGATGGCCTGGCCGTAGCCGCGATACTCGATGCCGTCATACATGCGGCCCAGCACGCGCGCGGTGTCCTTCATCGACTCTTTGTGGCCAATCTGCGAACCGCTTGGGCCGAGGTAGGTGACCTGCGCGCCCTGGTCGAACGCACCCACTTCGAAGGCGCAGCGGGTGCGGGTGGAGGTTTTTTCAAAGATCAGGGCGATGTTTTTCCCGACCAGGGTTTGTTTTTCGCGTCCGGCTTTTTTGGCGGCCTTCAGCTCGATGGCGAGATCGATCAGGTACTGGATCTCTGCCGGGGTGTAGTCCAGCAGTTTGAGGAAGTTGCGGTTTTTCAGGTTAATGGTCATGGGGAAATCCTTTTTAAAATTTAGCTGTCTGATGCCCTCACCCCGGCCCTCTCCCACAGGGAGAGGGGGCGTACATTCCCTCTCCCTGTGGGAGAGGGTTAGGGTGAGGGGAAAACGACTCAGTTACGAATCAACGTGCCTTTCTCGCCCGCCAGGATCTCCGCGCCGTCGGCCAGTGCGCCGATCCCGGCAATGCCGTTGCAGGCCTCAACAAACTCGCGGCAGGCGGCCACTTTCGGCCCCATCGAGCCGGCGTCGAACTGCATGCCTCTGAGCAGCTCCGGCGTCACCTGCGCCAGCGGACGTTGGGTTGGCTTGCCCCAGTCGAGGTACACCGCGTCGGCATCGGTGAGGATCAGCAGGGCATCGGCCTCGATCTGGCGCGCTAGCAGGGCGGCGGAGAGGTCTTTGTCGATCACCGCCTCAATGCCGCGATAGCCGTTGGCGTTTTCCACCACCGGCACGCCGCCGCCGCCGTTGCAGATCACCAGGTGGTCGCGCTGAATCAGCGCCGTGATGGCGTCACTCTCGACGATGCGCTTCGGCTGCGGCGACGGCACCACGCGGCGGAAGTAGCTGCCGTCGGCCTTAAACACCCAGCCTTTTTCCGCGGCCAGCGCTTTGGCCTGGGCTTCGCTGTAGACCGGGCCGATGTACTTGGTCGGGTTGCTGAACGCCGGGTCGGCGGCGTCCACTTCCACCTGCGTGAGCAGGACGCTGACCTCGCGCTGGGGCAGATTGTTTTTCAGCGCCTGCTGGAGCATGTAGCCGATCATTCCCTGGCTTTCGGCGCCAAGAACGTCCAGCGGGTAGGGAGTGACTTTGTCGTAGGCGCTGTTTTGCAGCGCCAGCAGTCCGACCTGCGGGCCGTTGCCGTGCACCAGCACCACGCGCCACTGTTCCGTTAAGCCGGCGATGGTGCGGGCGGCCTGCTCGATGTTCTGGCGCTGGATCTCCGCTTCCAGCGGCTCGCCGCGCTTGAGCAGCGCGTTGCCGCCAAGGGCCACAACCAGAGTGGGTTTTCGTTCCATGATGGCTCCTTTAAATTCCGTCGCGTTCCAGTGGGCAGCTCATGCAGCGCGCGCCGCCGCGACCACGTCCCAGCTCGTCGCCCGGGATCGGCAGCACGGTGATGCCTGCTTTGTCGTACTTCTCGTTGGTCCAGACGTTGCGCTCGTAGCCGATCACCACGCCCGGGCGGAGGGTCAGGACGTTGTTAGCGTCGTTCCACTGCTCGCGTTCGGCTTCAAAGGCGTCGCCGCCGGTGGTGATCAGGCGGACGTGGTTAATGCCGAGGGCTTTCTCGATGGCGTGCAGCAGGTCGGTTTCCTGGGTGCGCAGCAGGCCGCCGCGTCCGTCCGGGGTGAGCGTCCAGCACTGGGCGTCCTTGCGCACCACTTCCGGGTAAACGGAGAAGGTGTCCACGTCGATGTGGGTCATCACGGTGTCGAGGTGCATGCAGGAGCGGTGTTTCGGCAGCTCAACGGCAATCACGCGCTCGGCCTGGCGATGTTTAAACAGGCTGTTGGCGAGGAACTCCACGCCCTGCGGCGTCGTGCGCTCGGACATGCCGATCAGTACCGCCCCGCGACCAATCACTAATACGTCGCCGCCTTCTAAGGTGGCGTGGTCGTAATTAATATTCTCGTCGCCGAAATACTTAATAAACTCGCCGTCGGCAAATGCGGGGTGCCAGCGATATATTGCCCGCAGGTTATTGGTTTCACGCTGGCGGGCGGGTTTCGCCATCGGATTAATGGAGACGCCGTTATAAATCCAGCAGGAGGTATCGCGGGTAAATAAGTGGTTCGGCAGCGGCTTCATAATAAAATCATTCGCCGTGTGGGTATCGACCACCATATTTTTAATGGCTGCCGGAATTTCACCGTAGGTTAATCCGCCGCTTAATCTGCGCGCCAGTTCCCGGTGCGGCATATCCGCCAGCCAGCCGCGCACGTCGGCGGCAAAGGTTGGTCCCAGGCGATAGTCGGAGATTTGTGTTTCAAGAAGCCAGGCTTTTGCTTCAGCAATATCAAGCGTTTGCGTAAGAAGGTCGGTCAACAGCAGGACTTCCACACCCTGCTCGCGCAGCGTGTTTGCGAAGATGTCATGCTCTTCACCCGCCCGTTCAACCGAGAGCACGTCATCAAATAGCAGCTCCTGACAGTTTGAGGGGGTTAACCGTTTCAGACTTAAATTAGGACGGTGCAGCATAACGCTACGCAATTGACCAATTTCAGAACCGACGTAATGCTTTTCCATAATTATTCCTTTAACTTTTTTTCAGAATAAAAAGGGCATGCGCCATGTGATGTGTTTAATTTCATGGCGGCTAAGCTCAATTGATTTCGTGATTTATAGTAGGCGCTTAAATAATGGTTATTGTGACATTGCTCACGCGAAAACCGATATTGAACAGTTTATTTTCAATTGCATGATTCGTATCAGATAATGATTAATTTCATATTATTAAGGGATGAATAGCTAAGCAGGAACGGGTGGCAATATTTGAAGTTGTTATTATTTTGTAGAATCACACGCTTTGAAATATTTGGTTATGTTGTTGATTTTAATGGATAAAATGTTGTCACGGGAATAGCTATGCAATAATGACAGTTAACTATTTTTCACTTAAGAGAAATCAATAAATAATTATGGATTTTTAAAGGAAATAACCAAAGTGATAAAGTGTGATACACCAACAGGTTTTGTGAGTTATGTTTTAAATTCAGTGAGTTAGATCCTGTGTGCAAAGTGCATGAAATGAGGTTATGCATAACCACTGCATAAATGCCTGTGTGCAATTAACAGTGGATTAACACATTTCCCGATAAACATGCGCTGACGCAAATCTTGTCAAAAAAGGGCTGGTATGGAAGAGGCAATTCTCGTATAAAACATAAAAATGAAACAATGTTTTAATCTGAGGGTTGTATCATGATTATTGGCAATATTCATCATCTCCAGTCCTGGTTGCCAGAAGAGCTGCGCCAGGCCATTGAGCACGTTAAGGCCCACGTCACCGACGCAACGCCGACCGGTAAGCACGACATCAATGGCAACAGCCTGTTTTATCTGGTTTCGGAGGACATGACCCAGCCGTTCGCCGAGCGGCGCGCTGAATACCATGCACGCTATCTGGATATTCAGATTGTGCTGAAGGGTCAGGAAGGGATGACCTTCAGCACCCTGCCTCACGGCACCCCGGACACCGACTGGCTGGCGGACAAAGACATCGCGTTCCTGCCGGAAGGCGAGCAGGAGAAAACCGTGGTGCTGAGCGAAGGGGATTTTGTGGTGTTCTGGCCGGGCGAAGTGCATAAGCCGCTGTGCGCGGTGGGAGCACCGGCGCAGGTGCGTAAGGTTGTGGTGAAGATGCTGGTAGAGTAACCCCTCACCCCGGCCCTCTCCCAAGGGGAGAGGGTGTAAAAGTTCCCTCTCCCCTTGGGAGAGGGTTAGGGTGAGGGAACCAGACCGCACCCACGCATAATGTGATCCAGCTTAAACTTCCCGCACTCCCTCCTCATCTCCCATTTACCTGCGCTTTTTCTGCGTCATAGTATGATCGTTAAATTAATGAACGCTGTTCTATAATGTAGAACAAAATGATTCAGCAAGGAGATCTCATGCCGCAGTCCGCGTTGTTCACGGGTATCATTCCCCCTGTCTCCACCATTTTTACCGCCGATGGCCAGCTCGATAAACCGGGTACCGCCGCGCTGATCGACGATCTGATTGCTGCGGGCGTCGACGGCCTGTTCTTCCTGGGCAGCGGCGGCGAGTTCTCCCAGCTCAGCGCCGAAGAGCGTAAAACCATTGCCCGGTTTGCGATCGATCATGTCGATCGTCGCGTGCCGGTTCTGATCGGCACCGGCGGCACCAACGCCCGGGAAACCATTGAGCTGAGCCAGCACGCGCAGCAGGCGGGCGCGGACGGCATCGTGGTGATCAACCCTTACTACTGGAAAGTGTCGGAAGCGAACCTGATCCGCTATTTCGAGCAGGTGGCCGACAGTGTCACGCTGCCGGTGATGCTCTATAACTTCCCGGCGCTGACCGGGCAGGATCTGACCCCGGCGCTGGTGAAAACCCTCGCCGACTCGCGCAGTAACATCGTCGGCATCAAAGACACCATCGATTCCGTCGCTCACCTGCGCAGCATGATCCACACCGTTAAAGGCGCCCATCCTCATTTCACGGTGCTGTGCGGCTACGACGATCATCTGTTTAATACCCTGCTGCTCGGCGGCGACGGGGCGATCTCGGCCAGCGGCAACTTTGCCCCACAGGTGTCGGTAAATCTTCTGAAAGCCTGGCGGGATAACGACGTGGCGAAAGCGGCTGAGTATCATCAGACCCTGCTGCAAATCCCGCAGATGTATCAGCTGGATACGCCGTTTGTGAACGTCATTAAAGAGGCGATCGTGCTCTGCGGTCGTCCGATTTCTACGCACGTCCTGCCGCCAGCCTCGCCGCTGGACGAGCCGCGCAAGGCGCAGCTGAAAACCCTGTTACAACAGCTCAAACTCTGCTGAGCCGGACGATAACGATGACCATTGAGAAAATTTTCACCCCACAGGACGATGCGTTTTATGCGGTGATCACCCACGCGGCGGGGCCGCAGGGCACGCTGCCGCTGACCCCGCAGATGCTGATGGAATCCCCCAGCGGCAACCTGTTCGGTATGACGCAGAACGCCGGGATGGGCTGGGATGCCAACAAGCTCACCGGCAAAGAGGTGCTGATCATCGGCACCCAGGGCGGCATCCGCGCCGGAGACGGACGCCCGGTCGCGCTGGGCTACCACACCGGGCACTGGGAGATCGGCATGCAGATGCAGGCGGCGGCGAAGGAGATCACCCGCAACGGCGGGATCCCGTTCGCCGCCTTCGTCAGCGATCCGTGTGACGGTCGCTCGCAGGGCACGCACGGCATGTTCGACTCCCTGCCGTACCGCAACGACGCGGCGATCGTGTTTCGCCGCCTGATCCGCTCCCTGCCGACGCGCCGGGCGGTGATCGGCGTGGCGACCTGTGATAAAGGGCTGCCCGCCACCATGATTGCGCTGGCTTCCATGCACGATCTGCCGACCATTCTGGTGCCGGGCGGGGCGACGCTGCCGCCAACCGTGGGGGAAGACGCGGGCAAGGTGCAGACCATCGGCGCGCGCTTTGCCAACCATGAACTCTCCTTGCAGGAGGCCGCCGAGCTGGGCTGTCGCGCCTGCGCGTCGCCGGGCGGCGGGTGTCAGTTCCTCGGTACGGCGGGCACCTCGCAGGTAGTGGCGGAGGCGCTGGGTCTGGCGCTGCCGCACTCCGCGCTGGCCCCGTCCGGGCAGGCGGTGTGGCTGGAGATCGCCCGCCAGTCGGCACGCGCGGTCAGTGAACTGGATAACCGCGGCATCACCACGCGCGATATCCTCACCGACAAAGCCATCGAAAACGCGATGGTGATCCACGCGGCGTTCGGCGGCTCCACCAATTTACTGCTGCATATTCCGGCCATCGCCCACGCAGCGGGCTGCACTATTCCGGACGTTGAGCACTGGACGCGCGTCAACCGCAAGGTGCCGCGCCTGGTGAGCGTGCTGCCCAACGGCCCGGACTATCACCCGACCGTGCGCGCCTTCCTCGCGGGCGGCGTGCCGGAGGTGATGCTCCACCTGCGCGATCTCGGCCTGTTGCATCTGGACGCCATGACCGTCACTGGCCAGACAGTGGGCGAGAACCTCGACTGGTGGCAGAGCTCGGAGCGCCGTAAGCGCTTCCGCCAGTGCCTGCGCGAGCAGGACGGCGTGGAGCCGGATGACGTGATCCTGCCGCCGGAGAAGGCAAAAGCGAAAGGGCTGACCTCGACGGTCTGCTTCCCGACGGGCAACATCGCGCCGGAAGGATCGGTGATCAAGGCCACGGCGATCGACCCGTCGGTGGTGGGTGAAGATGGCGTTTACCGCCACACTGGCCGGGTGCGGGTGTTTGTCTCGGAGGCGCAGGCGATTAAGGCCATCAAGCGGGAAGAGATTAAGCAGGGCGATATCATGGTGGTGATCGGCGGTGGACCGTCCGGCACTGGCATGGAAGAGACCTACCAGCTCACCTCCGCGCTCAAACACATCTCGTGGGGCAAGTCGGTGTCGTTAATCACCGATGCGCGCTTCTCGGGCGTGTCGACGGGCGCCTGCTTCGGCCACGTATCGCCGGAGGCGCTGGCGGGAGGGCCGATTGGTAAGCTGCGCGATAACGACATCATTGAGATTGCCGTGGACCGCCTGACTCTGACCGGTAGCGTGAACTTCATCGGTACCGCGGACAACCCGCTGACGCCGGAAGAGGGGGCGCGCGAGCTGGCGCGGCGGCAGACGCACCCGGACCTGCACGCTCACGACTTTTTGCCGGACGATACCCGGCTGTGGGCGGCATTACAGTCCGTGAGCGGTGGCACCTGGAAAGGCTGTATTTATGACACCGATAAAATCATTGAGGTAATTAACGCCGGTAAAAAAGCGCTCGGCATTTAATTATTTTTCACGCGATTGTCGTCTACGGAATATATTCCGTGGGCGGCTTTTACGCATCTGTAATTTGTTAATTTAAACAATAAGTTGCGATATATCGTTGGCGTCACAAAAGCAAAATAACGTAATTCAGAAATAAGATATGACCATTGCTGGTTAATTGAACAGCTCATTACACTCCATTAACACGATGTTGTAATTCAGCACACTACATAAGGGTGTAATTCTGATGACGCAATTAACCATGAAAGACAAAATTGGCTACGGGCTGGGTGATACCGCCTGCGGCTTCGTCTGGCAGGCCACGATGTTCCTGCTGGCCTATTTTTACACCGACGTGTTCGGTCTCTCCGCGGGCATAATGGGGACGCTGTTTTTAGTTTCCCGCGTGCTCGACGCCGTGACCGATCCGCTGATGGGGCTGCTGGTAGACCGCACCCGCACGCGACACGGCCAGTTCCGCCCGTTCCTGCTGTGGGGCGCCATTCCGTTTGGCATCGTCTGCATGCTGACCTTCTACACGCCGGACTTCTCCGCGCAGGGCAAAATCATCTACGCCTGCGTGACCTACATTCTGCTGACTCTGGTCTACACCTTCGTTAACGTCCCGTACTGTGCCATGCCGGGGGTGATCACCGCCGACCCGAAAGAGCGTCATGCCCTTCAGTCCTGGCGTTTCTTCCTCGCCGCCGCGGGGTCGCTCGCCATCAGCGGCATCGCGCTGCCGCTGGTCAGCATCATCGGCAAAGGGAACGAGCAGGTGGGCTATTTCGGCGCCATGTGCGTGCTGGGGTTGACCGGTGTAGTCCTGCTTTATGTCTGCTTCTTCACCACCAAAGAGCGCTACACCTTTGAGGTGCAGCCGGGTTCGTCGGTGGCGAAAGATCTTAAGCTGCTGCTGGGCAACGGCCAGTGGCGGATCATGTGCGCCTTCAAGATGATGGCGACCTGCTCCAACGTGGTGCGCGGCGGGGCGACGCTCTACTTCGTGAAATACGTGATGGATCACCCGGAGATGGCGACCCAGTTTTTACTCTACGGCAGCCTCGCCACCATGTTCGGCTCGCTCTGCTCGTCTCGTCTGCTGGGCCGCTTCGACCGCGTCACCGCCTTTAAGTGGATCATCGTCGCTTACTCTCTGATTAGCCTGCTGATCTTCTTCACGCCGGCGGAGCATATTGCCCTGATTTTCGCCCTCAACATCCTGTTCCTGTTCGTCTTTAACACCACCACGCCGCTACAGTGGCTGATGGCCTCTGACGTGGTGGATTACGAAGAAAGCCGCAGCGGGCGACGCCTGGACGGGCTGGTGTTCTCCACCTACCTGTTCAGCCTGAAGATTGGCCTGGCGATTGGCGGGGCGGTGGTGGGCTGGATCCTCGCATACGTGAACTACTCCGCCAGCAGCAGCGTGCAGCCGGTCGAGGTGCTGACCACCATCAAAATTCTGTTCTGCGTGGTGCCGGTGGTGCTCTATGCGGGCATGTTCATCATGCTGTCGTTCTATAAGCTCACCGACGCCCGCGTGGAGGCCATCAGCCAGCAGCTGATCAAGCACCGCGCGGCGCAGGGCGAGGCCGTTCCCGACGCCGCGACAGCCGCATCCCATTAACCGGAGGCACTATGCAAATCACCAACCCAATACTCACCGGCTTCAACCCGGACCCGTCCCTGTGCCGCCAGGGCGAGGACTACTACATCGCCACCTCGACCTTCGAGTGGTTCCCGGGCGTGCGCATCTATCACTCCCGCGATCTGAAAAACTGGTCGCTGGTCAGCACCCCGCTGGACCGCGTGTCGATGCTGGACATGAAGGGCAATCCGGACTCCGGCGGCATCTGGGCGCCGTGCCTGAGCTACGCCGACGGCAAATTCTGGCTGCTCTACACCGACGTGAAGATTGTCGACTCGCCGTGGAAAAACGGCCGCAACTTCCTCGTCACCGCGCCGTCCATTGAGGGGCCATGGAGCGAGCCGATCCCGATGGGCAACGGCGGGTTCGATCCGTCCCTGTTCCACGACGACGATGGCCGCAAATACTACCTCTACCGCCCGTGGGGGCCGCGCCATCATAGCAACCCGCACAACACCATCGTGATGCAGGCGTTTGACCCGCAGACCGGCACCCTCTCGCCCGAGCGCAAAACGCTGTTTACCGGCACGCCGCTCTGCTACACCGAAGGGGCGCATCTTTATCGCCACGCGGGATGGTACTACCTGATGGTTGCCGAAGGCGGCACCAGCTACGAGCACGCCGTCGTGGTGCTGCGTGCAAAAACCATCGACGGGCCGTACGAGCTTCACCCGGATGTGACGATGATGACCAGCTGGCACCTGCCGGAGAACCCGCTGCAAAAGAGCGGCCACGGCTCGCTGCTGCAAACCCACACCGGGGAGTGGTATATGGCCTACCTTACCAGCCGCCCGCTGCGCCTGCCCGGCGTGCCGCTGCTGGCCTCAGGCGGACGCGGTTACTGTCCGCTGGGGCGCGAGACCGGCATCGCCCGCATTGAATGGCGCGATGGCTGGCCGTACGTGGAGGGCGGTAAGCACGCGCAGCTGACCGTGAAAGGCCCGCAGGTGGCGGAGCAGCCTGGCGCCGCTCAGGGTAGCTGGCGGGATGATTTCGACGGCAGCACGCTTGACCCTGAATTGCAGACTCTGCGCATTCCGTTCGACGACACCCTCGGCTCGCTCACCGCGCGCCCCGGCTATTTACGGTTGTACGGCAACGACTCGCTCAACTCGACCTTTACCCAGTCGACCGTGGCGCGCCGCTGGCAGCACTTCATCTTCCGGGCCGAGACGCGGATGCAGTTCTCGCCGGTTCACTTCCAGCAGAGCGCGGGGCTGACCTGCTACTACAACAGCAAAAACTGGAGCTACTGCTTTGTGGACTACGAGGAGGGGCAGGGCAGAACGATTAAGGTTATTCAGCTCGACCACAACGTGCCGTCGTGGCCGCTGCACGAGCAGCCCATTCCCGTGCCGGAGAGTGCGAAGAGCGTCTGGCTAAGGGTGGATGTGGATGCGCTGGTCTACCGCTACAGCTACTCGTTCGACGGCGAGACGTGGCACACCGTGCCGGTGACGTATGAGGCGTGGAAGCTGTCGGATGACTATATCGGCGGGCGCGGCTTCTTCACCGGCGCGTTTGTGGGACTGCACTGCGAGGACATCAGCGGCGACGGCTGCCACGCTGACTTCGACTACTTCACCTACGAGCCGGTCTGACGGCTCAGGCCGGGTAGCCCAGCGCGCGTGAGAGCTGGAGCCCGGCCTGCTGAAGCTGCTCGCGGAAGTTAGCCAGCTCGGCGTCGTCCACGCGGGAGGTCAGCGTCGACAGGCTCAGGGCGGCGATGACGCGGGACTCGTGGTTCCACACCGGCACCGCCACGCAGCGCACGCCCTGCTCGTTCTCTTCGCTATCCAGGGCGTAACCCTGCTCGCGGGTCTGCGCCAGGGCACTCATTAAGGCTTCGCGAGAGGCAAGGGTAGAAGGGGTATAGGTGGTGTACTGATAGCCCTCCAGCAGGGCGTTCAGCTCGGCCTCGCCCAGCCAGGCAATCAACACTTTGCCGATGGCGGTGGCGTGAACCGGCAGGCGGCGGCCGATGCGCGAATAGGCGATGGCGGCCAGCTTGCCTTCAATCTTCTCGATATAGACCCCTTCACGCCCGTCCAGGATCCCCAGATGGGTAGTCTGCCCGGTTCGCCGGGACAGCTCCGTCAGCCAGCCTTTCGCCTTCTGCCGAATATCCATCGAGCCCACGACAAAATGCCCGCGCTCGACCAGCTTCATGCCGAGGCGATACTTACCGTTCTCCGGGTTCTGATCGATATAGCCGTGAAGCTGGAGGGTTTTCAGCAGCGAGTGGAGGGTACTCTTGCTCAGCCCCATCAGTTTGCTGATGTCGGTGATCTTAAGCTCGGTGGCCTGCTCGTTGAACAGGTCGAGGATCTGCAACGCACGTTCAACAGACTGAATAATCGGCATAATGCTGGTATGTCCACGCTGGAATTAAGGCGAAAACGTACCTTTTTCGGGGTGAAAAATCAATTGAGTAGAGCGGGTTGTGGGAGAAAGGGCATCAGCCGCATCGTCGCCTGATTTGCCCGGCGGCGCTGCGCTTGCACGGGCCTACGGGCTGGGTTTTCTCCCTCTCCCTGTGGGAGAGGGCCGGGGTGAGGGCACCAACGCGCAGAGGACTCAACCCCCAAGCGTCGCCACCATCACCGCCTTAATCGTATGCATCCGGTTTTCCGCCTGGTCAAACACGATGCTCGCCGCCGACTCAAACACCTCGTCCGTCACTTCCATCCCGCCGTGCAGATCGAACTCTTTCGCCATCTGCTTGCCGAGCGTGGTCTGGTCGTTATGGAACGCCGGCAGACAGTGCAGGAACTTCACGTCCGGGTTGCCGGTGAGCGCCATCATCTGCGCGTTCACCTGATACCCGCGCAGCAGCGCGATACGCTCCGCCCACTTCTCTTTGGCTTCGCCCATCGACACCCACACGTCGGTATAGATAAAGTCCGCGCCCTTCACGCCCGCCGCCACGTCTTCCGTCAGGGTGATTTTCCCGCCGTGCTTTTCCGCCAGCGCGCTGCACTCTGCCACCAGGCTCTCTTCCGGCCAACAGGCCTTCGGGGCCACCAGACGCAGATCCAGCCCGGTCAGCGCCGCCGCTTCCAGCATCGAGTTGCCCATGTTGTTGCGCGCGTCGCCCGCGTAGACCAGCGTCATCTCGTTAAACGCCTTGCCCGACAGGTGCTCCTGCATGGTCAGCAGATCCGCCAGCAGCTGCGTCGGGTGGAACTCGTTGGTCAGCCCGTTCCACACCGGCACGCCCGCGTACTGCGCCAGCGTCTCGACGACTTCCTGGCCGTGGCCGCGGTACTGAATGCCGTCGTACATCCGCCCGAGCACCCGTGCGGTATCCTTAATTGACTCTTTATGCCCAATCTGGCTGCCGCTCGGCCCTAAATAGGTAACGCGCGCGCCCTGGTCAAATGCGGCAACTTCGAAAGAGCAACGTGTACGGGTCGAGTCTTTTTCGAAGATGAGCGCGATGTTTTTACCGGTAAGTTTTTGTACTTCCTTGCCATTTTTTTTATCGGCTTTGAGCTGTGCGGCAAGGGTCAGCAGAGAAGTGAACTGTGCAGGGGTAAAGTCGAGCAATTTCAGAAAGTGTTTCTTGTACAGATCAGACATTTTATCCTCACATGGCGAACGCCACTTATTGAATTAAAATTCACTTTATATGTGTAATTATTCATTTGCAACCCCGTTTCACAAATCTTTCCAACAAAGGTGGAGGCAAACCCGTCCGTGTGTGAAAATAGAAGTATCTGCCGCACTTTAAAGAGGATTGACCCATGGCAAACCCGGAACACCTGGAAGAGCAACGCGAAGAGACGCGTCTGATTATTGAAGAACTGCTGGAAGACGGTAGCGATCCGGACGCGCTGTACACCATCGAGCACCATTTCTCTGCGGACGACTTTGAAGCGCTGGAAAAAATGGCCGTGGAAGCCTTCAAGCTGGGTTACGAAGTGACCGAGCCGGAAGAGCTGGAAGTGGAAGAGGGCGACACCGTCATCTGCTGCGACATCCTGAGCGAAGGCGCGCTGAAGGCGGAGCTGATCGACGCGCAGGTAGAACAGCTGATGAACCTGGCCGAGAAGTTTGAAGTGGAGTACGACGGCTGGGGAACCTACTTCGAAGATCCGAACGGTGAAGACGGCGAAGAAGGCGACGACGAAGATTACGTCGACGAAGACGACGACGGCGTGCGTCACTAAGCGTTTCAGGCGGTGGCGCGCGCCACCGCTTTTTCAAGGCAGAACCATGGATTACCCGCAGATACTCGCCCCCGTACTTAACTTCCTCCAGTGCCCGACCCCGCAAGCATGGATTGATAAAGCCCGCGACCCGGCGAACCTGCCGCTGCTGCTCACCGACCACATGGTGTGCGAGCTCAAGGCCGCCCAGACCGCGCTGCTGCTGGTGCGTAAATACGTCGCCGACGAAAGCGGTGCCGACGCGCTGCTCGACTGGCTCAAACCCTACGAACAGTTCACCTTCCGCGACGGCCCGGAGCCGGACTTCATCGCCCTGCACAGGCAGATTGGCAAAAGCGTGATGCCCAAAACCGACGACCCGTGGGGCCAGACGCTCATCGACAGCATGGTGCTGCTGATTAAAGAGGAGCTGCACCACTTCTGGCAGGTGCGTGAGGCGATGCTGGCCCGCGATATTCCGTACGTCAAAATCACCGCCAGCCGCTACGCCAAAGGGATGCTGAAGGAAGTGCGCACCCACGAACCGCTGACGCTGATCGACAAGCTCATCTGCGGCGCCTACATCGAAGCCCGTTCCTGCGAACGCTTCGCCGCGCTGGCCCCGTTCCTCGACGATGACTTACAGAAGTTCTATCTCTCGCTGCTGCGCTCGGAAGCGCGCCATTATCAGGACTACCTGACGCTGGCCCAGCAGGTGAGCGACGACGATATCTCACCGCGCATACAGCTTTTTGGCGAAATTGAAGCCACACTTATCTCGACACCGGACCACGAGTTTCGCTTCCACAGCGGCGTGCCGGTGTAAACCGGCATAACGCAAGGATAAGGATGCGAGATGAAAAAAACGTGGATCAGTACGGTCGTTGTTATTGTCGCGGCCGCCGCCGTGGCGTTCTGGGTGTTCTTTGACAGGCAACGCGCTCCGGAAGCGCAGATTGATACCACCCTCAACGCGATGCCTGCCTGGCAGGTGATTAAGGAGCAGGAGCCCGCGCTGCATCAGCGCATCCTCGACCAGATGGCCGCCCTGCAAAAGGCCGGCGAGCCGGAGCAGCAGATTATCGACACCATCCAGCCGCAGATCCTGCATTTGCAGATGTCGCGCCTGCAAAACGCCCCGGACGCCAACGTGGTGAACTACATGACCATCAATATGGAGCAGACCGCCGCCATCCAGAAGGTGAGCGACGACGCCTGCTTCCGCTTCCTCTACCCGACGGTGAAGGGCGGCGTGAATCCGATGCGCATGCTGGATAAAGACCTGATGACGCGGCGCATGCAGGCCGACGCCGACATGATGCGTGCGGCCTACGGCAAAAACCGCCACACCGTGACCCCGGCCGAACGCGAGGCGGCAGTCGAAGATGTGCGGCCGATTATGAAACAACTAGCCGATAAGTACGGCGAGGACATCCAGCTGTTGCAGATGCCGGAGAAGGCGGTGGGCAAGGAAAAGCTCTCCTGCGATATGGTGCAGGACATGTGGGCGAAGGTGCTGGCGCTGCCGGAGCAGAAGGCGGCGGGGGTGATTCGGCTGGCGGTGTCTGAGCTGGAGTGACGAAGGGCGCTGGTTTTTTGGGCACTTAGCGCGGGTTTAGCGCGTCGTCGCTTGCATGGCGGCGCGCGACAGGTATAATCCACAACGTTTCCGCATCCCCTTCAGTGCCGAAGTGGCGAAATCGGTAGACGCAGTTGATTCAAAATCAACCGTAGAAATACGTGCCGGTTCGAGTCCGGCCTTCGGCACCAAAAGATGCAAATCAAAGTCGCTTAAGGGCGGCTTTTTTTGTGTCTGGAATCCAGTTACTACAAGCTTTACCGTTTCTTTGCCTTTGAAAAACTTACAATTTTGTTCTAGGGGTAGATGAATCCAGTTGCGTAGGCTGCTTATATCCTTAAAGCTGTTCTTTTGAAGATGAATCAATCGATTTGAGAGTTCTTCCTAAATGCATGTTGGTTGAGAAGAATTAGTCTGATTGCCCTTATCATAAATCTTCAGAGTGTTTGGTAAACAAAACAAGAATCGATAATGTATTCTTGAATAGTTTCCAATTGTTTTTTATAAATAGATCAGGCTTCCTTTTAAGAGATGCACTATGAAGACTTTCGATACCCAACTTGCTATGAGCATTGTTTCGCATTCGACTGGCGGATTTAGCTATGACACCCTTGCTAGAGCATTGATTTCAATGGATAAAAGTGAAAACTCAACAAAATTACTCGAGAGTTGTAGGGCTTTTTGCCTTTCATTGGAAGAGCAAGGAATTTTGAGACGATGCCATAAATGCACTAACTCACAAGATGAATACTTTGAGTATGTTGCTCACTAACAATAACCAACCAAAAAAATCACGGTGAGTAGCAATTCGTTTCTTGCAACATCCCTTTTTCTGAGGTAGCTTTGGCTGCACAGTTTCAGGAGAGCGATTGTGAGTAACATCAATTTAATAACAACTTGCACAAATGGTAAAAACAGTGATGGCAAGGCTATATTGAGTTTAGCCCAGTATACCTCTGGGCAGACCCCTTCAAATGTATTGGTGAACTCTTGGTGTAATGCTTTAAATGAATCCCTAAAAACATCTGCTACAGTATGCGCAGTAGATCTGTATAAGGGGGGGCACTGGGCTACTGCTAAAGAAATATTAAAATCCTATCATATTGATTTATGGGTTGTTTCTGCTGGTCTTGGCCTGCTTCACTATACTGATCAAGTCGTACCCTATAAAGCAACATTTGCGATTGGGTACGATGAATCAATACCGCTATACTCTCGTGAATATGTAGGGAAATCTTTCCATAGAACATGGTGGAAAGAATTAACAGAGAGATCTCCATTCATTTCTGAGCATCCTTCATCAATTAAAAATTTGATGAAAAAAAACAAGGATCACTATTATATTATTTGTGGTTCTCCTGATTATATCAATGCCATTGAATTAGATATCATTAATGGTCTTGAGTATCTGGTTGATTCTAAAAAGCAATTGCTAATTATTACATCAAAGGTAATTAACGACAGGCTGATGAGTTATTTATTTAAAACTAACCATGATATGGCTCAATGGTTAAAGTGCAATATGCTCATGCTAAATGTTAGTATGGCAAAGCATATTATTCGTGAGTTTACTGAAAGAGGCTTAGATAATTTAAGTGATTTTTCTCAGAGGTTATCAACAGAATTAAACGAATTGCCTGCGCGAGAAGTAAAAAAAGGAATTAGGCGTAGTTCTGAAGAAGTTGAGTTGTACATTTTGAAAATTTTGCAACATCAACCAAGTATCAGTGCAACACAGGCCCTGCGCGAGTTTCGTGACTCAGGGAATTCATTCGAGGAAAAGCGGTTCCGTGTGATTTTCAAGGGTTTGACGGGTAGTAAAGCTTGATGCCACTGGTCAGGTTTTCATGATAGAATCTTCCGTTTTTTGAGGCTTTGCAGTGGCGTCACAGGAGAGTAAGTTGTCGAAGCTTAAATATTTTTTCCCGGATAGTCAGGATTTTATCGATCCTAGTTTCGACTTCTTCCATGAAACGCGAAACGAACATCGCGTTCGCCAGCGTGACGATCATTATCCACATGAGGTATTTTCTCGGCCTTATGACGGCATGCTGGTTTCGAAAGCAGTAGTTGACGGCCTTGGCAGTGGAGAAAGTAAATATACGCGAGCCCAGCGCTTACGCTACTTCCGTAATGGCATGAAGCACTTCTTCCGCTTGCCGGAAAGTATGGAAACTATGGGTGATTGCGGAGCCTTCACCTATGTTAACCAAGATGTGCCGCCATACCGAGTGGAAGAGGTCATTGAATTCTACGAAACCTCCCGATTTAACCATGGTGTTTCTCTTGATCATATTGTTTTTGGCTATGAGAAACCTGGTGAGATATTCAGTGGAGAAGTGTTGGCTGAATGTCGTCGACGTCAGGATATCACGCTGACCTTGGCTCAAGAGTTTTTAAACAAGTCTCAAAAGTCCTGTTTCACCGCCTTTGGCGTTGCACATGGATGGAGCAAAACCTCCTACCGTCAGTCAGTAGAGGCTCTGCTGGCCATGGGATACAAAAATATCACCATGGGGGGGATGGTGCCGTTGAAAACGGCGCAGATCCTTGAAACTCTCGAAGAGATTAAGCCACTGCTGAAAAGTGATACACGTGTTCACTTGTTAGGTATTGCTCGTCCAGAGAGTTTCGCCGACTTTATCAAGTTTGGTGTGACCAGTATTGACTCGACTACACCGCTTCAGCAGGCCTTTAAAGATCGAAAAAATAACTATCATACGCCTGATGGCCCGGCCTATACCGCTGTGCGAGTCCCTCAGTTTGATGCGAATCCAAGTTTAAGCCGCAAAATAAAATCTGGTGTGATCGATCAGGATATTGCTCGGCATCTGGAAAAGGATGCCATGAATGCCCTGTTCGAATACGATAAAGGGGCTTTGTCCCTTGAGAAAACTCTTGAGGCAGTACTGGCTTATGAACGCCTGCATTCAGGTGAAAAAGAGGCCGATAAAATCCGTGCGGATTATGAACGCACACTGGGTGAACGTCCTTGGAAACAGTGCCAATGCAATATTTGCCAGGCTATCGGTATCAACGTCATCATTTTCCGCGGAGCAGAACGTAACCGTCGCCGCGGTTTCCATAATATTCAGGTGTTGTACAACCGTTTACAGCACACATTGTCATTACGCTCAGAGGAACTGTCATGAGTGAATATCGTGTTCCCGCCCTGCGAATCCGACAGGGTGAGGAGAGGCAACTCTATAGCCTTGCGATAGAAGGTAAACAGATCAGCAAAATTGCAGCGATTTCGCGTATTCGTCGCGGCGAAGAGAATTTGGTTGGCTATCAGCGTCCAGAAGTACGTAACCATATTCGCGAAATTCAGCGCTATATTGAGAGCTCAAACCCGATGATACCAAACCCGGTGATTATCGCTTTTGATAAGCGTGTGCGTTTTGAACCACTTACAGATAATGGCGACATGGGGCATCTGGTAATACCTTTCTCCGAAGATAAGGATTTTGAGAAGCCAGGATTTATAGTGGATGGTCAACAACGTACCGCTGCTTTGCGGGATGCGGAAATAGACTCGTTTATGATGCCGGTATCTGCATTTATCGCTAATGATGCAGAAGAACAGCGTGAACAGTTCATGCTGGTTAACTCCACAAAACCGTTGCCCAAAACGTTGTTATACGAACTGGCACCGCATACCCACGGTCGTTTGCCATCCGATCTGCAAATGCGTAAGTTTCCTTCACTGCTAACTCAACGACTGAACTTCGGCGAAGGTCCACTTGCAGGGCGCATCAAAACGGCGACCAACCCTGATGGGGTTATTGCTGACAACTCGATGATCAAAATGATCGATGCCAGTCTTCGTGAGGGAGCATTGTATCGCTTTCGTGACCCTGCGACAGGGTTGGGGGATGAAGGGAAGATGGTGAAACTGCTGAATAACTTCTGGTCGGCTGTGGAAACTGTGTTTACTGATGACTGGGATAAAAAGCCTCGTTATTCCCGCTTGCTACATGGCGTTGGTATTCTTGCGCTTGGCAGTTTGATGGATGAAATCGATCAGGTTCATCAGGACTATAAAGGTGAACCAGGCTGGACTGAGATCCCTTCCTATACTCGTTTTGTCGAAGAGTTAAACCGTATTAAGCCGCTTTGTGCATGGAGTAGTGGCGTGTGGAACTTCGGCACAGATGTTGATGGTCAGCCTATTGTTCGTAAATGGAATGAACTGCAAAATCTTTCAAAAGATATATCTTTGGTTACTGATTATCTTGTAACCAGCTATATAAAGACGGCAAACGCAAACATCTAAAAAAATAAGGGGCGAATGCCCCTTATTTTTTATACGTCAATACTCATGGGTTGTTGAAGACGTGCAACAAAGGCATTGAGAATCGAACCAGCACCTTTACCTTCAGGATAAATGAGATCGCGACGATGAGGCGTTATCGCATACAGTGCCTGATGTTTTGCGCTCGCAGCGGCAAAAATAAAGTAATCAGCCTGTTTTGCTAAATTGACCAGCTTATCCGTTGCGTTATGGTCATGATTCACATCTACTCTGATCCCCTGAAACAACACTTCAATCATCCCCTTGGCCCGGCGAGCAGCTCCTTCTGTCAGGGTATAAATGGCGACACGTTTGCCCGAGAGATCCGGAAGTGTTTCAGGCTCGCTATCATCGCTTCGTGCCGGTTCCGGAGGAAACGCTGAATCAGCACCATTGCCCAATACGTTGATGGCCAGACTACGCATGATGGCTCGGGTTGAGTGATCGAGGCGCGGCCATACACCAACGGCAAAAGTCTGAATATCCATCCATAGCGCGTTTCGTGTGGCGTTATCGTGCTCCGGTGCATCAAGAAACAGTTCGATCATCTCTTCAAGCGAGGTCAGATTTTTAAGTGAACTGCAGCGCTCAATAATGAGTTGCAATGTAGCAACAAAATTCTGGTATTCAGCCAGGGTGAGAGGACCTTGCAGGAAATATTCGGTTGCTAGGGTCGCCAGTTTGATGTCCGCCGGACTGACGCTTTGTTCCATCGCCAGAACATCCATCCATTTCAGCCATGTTGTACTCTGCAATTGCAGCTGGTTTTTCCCCAGCCACTCGATAAAGGCGGGCATGGCGTTGCGTAGTGTTGAAAAGGCATGCGGCGGAAAATCCTGCGCCAGCAGGTGAACAAAAGCCGATTCTTGGAAGGAGGCGACTGGCCAATGCTCGCTCTCCAGCGCGACAATTTGCATCAGAGCGTTTCTATCGGCATCGGGTTCGCGCAGGCGCGAGAACCAGTTGTCCCAGCCGGTGATGCTCGCGGCAGTAAGCCGGTTGATGCTCTCAATCAGCGTTTTTAGAAGAGGGGTTTTCTGAGCTTGCTCATACAGTTGTGGATCTATCTTGCTGAGCATCTCAGCATAGCTCCCTAGCGTTTCGGCTGTGGCTGTCAACGACGTTTGTAGATAACTGGCCAGAGATTCAAGTGTTGTTGGCGGCAGCGACAACGAGACAGGAGATGAGGCTGGAGTATCGTACGCGGTGCTCTTGAGTTCGGCCCAGTGCTGTAATTCCTGAAGCCATCCTGATTTCAGCGTGTCAGGTATCATGCTGAGCAGGTTTTGTTCACCCACCAGCGCCACGCCAATCGCCCAACTTCTCCAAGAGTTAATTTCCCCTTCCTCGCTTCCTAGCAGTGGAACCTGCGTAAAAAGCGGTTGGAGGGCAAGGAAGGCTGGGCGCAAAGCCGATGGCGTCTCCTGCGTGTAGCTAAGGGCATCATGGCCCAGATAGCGGTGCTGATAAGCGGCAAGTAGCATTCTGGTCAGCGACGAGGGAATGCGCCCTCTGATCAGATCTGGCAGGTCTTGGTGGTTTAGCAGGGCATCCCAATTTTGCCATTTCCCGGCCTGCTGAAGCTCAAGTAGCAGTAGATTGCGTTTGGAGAGCAGACCGTTATCACGCAGTTCTTGCAGAAAGTCATTGCTGGCCTCCACCTCTTTTTGATTTGTTGCCAGCATGAAATCGCTAAGGATACGACCAAACGGGCGCTTGCGGGTGCGAACGAGAGATGGACGCTTTCGGAACAGGTCAATCAACTCTTTCAGGGCGGCAAAAACCCGCGTTTTTGCCTGCTTATCCTCACGTTTACCTTCCAGCAACTCAATACGAATAAACCCTGCTGGGCTATGTTCGAGCAATGCGGTTTCTGCCGTAAAAGTCGGGCCAGAAGTCGGACTCAAGTAAATTCGGCGGTCGGGCTCAACGTCAGCTGAACCAAGCCGGGCATTGATAACTTTGGTGAGTTCCTGCAGGGTGCGCTCATCTTCTGCCATCGCGAAGAAAACCCAGTGTTGGCGGTCGCACCAAGGCAGAATAATGGGCCATTCACCGTCAAGCGCGCTCTCCACAAGAGGCAACAGCGCATTTTTCTGCTCAGGCGCGTAAGCACCGGGGGAGTCGCTTAGCAGTTTATCAAGGCTGAGCAAATTGCTTTCGCCAAAGAAGGCCCTAATCCAAGAGGGGATATTATTCATCACTGTCACCGAAGGTATATTGTCCACCGAATTCAATCAGTGCGTCAGAAATGAGGGTTTTGTTGCTGGAGAACAGCAAATGCTCATCGTTAAGGTTCGCACCGCTCCAGGTATAGTTCATCGAACCTTTCAGAAAGAAGTGCTTTGTTAACATGCCTTTGGCATGTAGGTTCTCATAATAGGAGCATTGCATATCATGATTCGGCGAAAGTCTTGCCTGCAGTCGCTCAACGAACACTTTGTTAAGCGTGTCCGGGCGAGTGACTATCCTGAGTGGACAGCCGTTATTCACTGCCGTCGCCAGAAGCTCCTGGAAACTGACCATTCTGGCACCCCACGACGGATCAAGAAAACTCCATTGCCCCCCGCGATTATCAATGACGTCAAAATCGCTCATCCATGGCGAGATCAGCCAGATGAGTTCAGGGTACAGGATAAGCCCACTGAACTGCGCACTCAGTACTTCCCTCAGTTGTCGCTGTCCGAGAGGTCCATGGAGAAATATTTGTCGTTGCTCTTCCATTCATCGTTCTCCTTACTGCAGGGCTTCAGCCAGTTCGACTCGCAACACGATGTTGCCGCCTCGATAGTCGACGGCCCCAATTCTCGGGTAGAGGTGCAGGCCGAAATAATCGACAGGTACCAGTTGTAACGCGGATACGGTCTGTACCACCTGTTGGCGGGCTTCCCGGGGGATCAGTAATTCAGCAAACCCTTCGCGAGAGATCGCCGTGTGGATCTGCGAAAGCCAGTCGCTGTCTGTCAAATCAATCTGCGTCGCAGGTTGCCAGAACAAGGTGCTGAGCAGCAGCCTTTCCGTGAGTTTTGGCCCGTTATCAAAGGGGTTGTAGTAGCTGAGTATCGACTGGCGGATAGTATTGCCACGCTGCCACAGCATGCCCTGAATCTGGCAAAAACGTTCGAAAATTTTTGTGACGTTCGCTCCGGGAAGTTCCTGAATTGCCTGAGTATGGGCAAAAATGTTCAGGTTAATTTCATAACCGGCTTTGGCCTCCAGCGCCCGCCATTCGCGCAGATAGTCCAGCAAGCGCCGATCGTGAGAAAGCTGGCTGCCAGGGCGAAGGATGCGGGTATGCAGCACAGACATAAAGCTGTGAGAAAGCGCAAATCCTTGTTTTTTTAGCTCAGTACGTAGGTTTACATTCGCAACCCGACGATCATGATGACTCTCCGCCAAGCGTAAATCGTTCAGCGTCTGCTGCAATGTGGTGTTTGAAGGGAGTCGCGAGAGCAGTTCGAAGAGATCGTCATCGATCTGCTCGTAGTCGCTGGCGGCAAAGCTACGAATAAACAGATTCAGCAGGGCGACCGGATCGCCGTGGAACGCTTCTTCGAGGCGGGTGATAATCCCGCAGCCCCCAGGCTCTGATTCGGTGAGCCAGATATCGAGTTGCTCCCCATCAAGAACGGCGTCAACAAGCAATCCTCTGTCGTCCACCTCAGGCAGCAACATATGGCTGGTCTGTTTTACGGCACCTGAGAAGGTGCTTATCAACAACGTCTGGAGCCACTGGCAAAAAGAGGCATTTTGGCTGAGGTCGTCAGTTAACACGGCGCTATGCGTATCAAGCATTGCAAGCAGTTCCGGCTCGTTGAACAGGCTCCTCAACTGCTGCTGTAGCTCCTGGCGCTCCGCTGAGCCCTCTCCATCTTCGTTGTTTTCAAAAATATTTTCGGCCTGGAACAGCGAATCGGCAATTGTCGCCAGCGACTCTCTGCCCTCCGGCGTGCGCAGAGCGTGAATTGCATCCGCGAGGTCTGTGCTGCTGACAATTTCTTTGGTCAGCGCCGCTATATAGCACTCGTAGATCCAGTCCGCGGTGAAACTGTCATATTCAAAACGAGCTTCACTGCTAATACAGTGGCGGAAATAGAGCGTTCTGAGAGACCCGGCTAACTTTGTATCATTCATGACCTGCTGATGCAGTGCGGAAGGCAGCGTAAAACTCAACTTCATGCCATCCACCCACTGGCGGGCACCAACTGCGACCGGGTGACCGTTTTCGACCCATCTAAAATTCACCCAGGCCTGCTGTTTGCTTTTACTCCGCAGCGAAGCGCTGGCGGCGGTGGCATAACGCGTCAGCTCAAGGGGGGTCATATGTTGATGTGTATAAAACGTGGCGGACCGCAACACTGTGCTCCATGGCCCCGCGGGGATCGCCATCGCTTCGGCATGGGCATCTGCGGAAAAGTGAGTGTGCCACGTCAACTGAGAATTACTCTTCTCCGTCAGATTCTGTTTGAAATCAAGAGCTCGGGTAAGAATTTGCAGAGGACGAATGACTTTTAGCTGCGATGCATCCGCAAGGGTTACCAGACACTCCGGCTGCCAGGTATCACCAAATGCCTCGTTGATCTCGAAATCGACGTCTGAAACCTGGTTCAGTTGCGGCACAAAATTGTTTGGCACCAGCCAATCGGCTTCCAGATCCGAATAAATGGCGTAGCGCTTGGAGATGCGGCCCGGTGCAAACTCCTTCAGGCCTTGAATAAATGGCAGATTTTCATATTTCGCAAAGCGGCGTTCAAGCTGGATGCTCAGTTCAGGCAAGTTCAACTCACTGAAGAGGGCTGCTGGAATAAACGAAGGTAGTGGTGAACGCCCCATCGATCTGTCTGCGCCGGGAATACCCATCAGCGACCACCGGGTGGTCAATTGGCGCTTCAAGGTCGGGAGCATCTCCATCATGATAGAGCGCGGCGGAGACCACATAACGCGCTGAAGTTGCGGCTCGGTTATTTTGAGCGCGTAGAATAAGTATTGTTCCAGTTCCTGCTGAGAGACATTCTTTTCCAGCACGGCGGAAATCAAAGTGAGTATGCGCTCTAGATGCCCTTGCTGCTCTTTGCTTTTGGGCGGATTGTTCAACAATGACCAGATGTTACTGCCAGGGATCTTCATGCTTAGCCAGTCCAGAGTTGCCATCGCTGCCTGCATTTTCTGGATATGGATATTGCCTAGAGGAAGCGACTGGCCCTTGATTTCCGGTGTCACCAACTCCTCATAACGTTGGTACACCACGCGATCGCGACCGAATTCTGACAGCACGACCACCATCCAGGGGCGCATGGTTCTTGAACGCCCGGCACGGCCTTTGCGTTGCAGATAAGAGGCGACATTGCGCGGTGCTTTATGCTGAATCACTACCCCGACTGAAGGATCGTTAAAGCCGACTTCCAGCGAGGCGGTTGCTACGACAATGTCGGCTTTAGGATTGACTCCAGCGTCCTGGCTGGATGTCCGCGCCACTATGGCACGATCGTGACCATCAAGAGGATGCCCTATATCGATCACCATTCGCCAATTTTGACCGGCAAGGGTCAATGCGTCGAGAGCACCACTGTTTTCGTTACGCTGAGCTGCGAGCGGAGTTTCGTTAGGCAGAAGTTGTTGTCCGCGCGTACGCCACCCTTCGGCATCGCAAAGCTGGTGGTAGAGGCGGTTATTGATATCAAGATCGTCGGTAAAGACGAAGGCTTTGCGACCCCAGGTGCCGTGCGACGCGGCTTTGCGGGTATCCATAATCCGGCGTGCCAGCATACTGGTTTGGATGGTGGTTGAGAGCAGAGCCGTTTGCGAAACGGGATCGCCCCGCAATGCCAACAGATATTCAGCCCCTTCGTCTACCATCTCCTGGAAAGCGGGCTCAATGAGCATGACATGTTTTTTGTTGGCTCCTACCAAGTCTGCGAAGAACCGCTCAGCATCGCTCAACGTTGCCGAGAGGCCAACAAAATGCGGGCGGCAGCGCGCCAGTTGCATCCAGCGGCGAAGTAGATAGGCAGTTTGCGCGCCGCTGTTGCCTGAATAGGTATGGACCTCATCGAGCAAAACTACCGGCGGTGCAATTACGTTCATGCCGACGCCGAACAGATGGCTGGCCTTGTTGTTGCCTAGATGCTGGTTGAGCATTTCAGTGGTGGTAAACAAAATATCCGGTGGGTTATTCATCAATGAGACGCGGGTGAGCACCACTTCATCTTCACCCACGCTGTGCGTGCAGTGCGTACAGCGCAAGATCTCTTTGCCCTGACGGATATCTTCCGCTTTCCAGCGCATTTCGCCTTGGCATTTTGGAGTGCTGCAGCGTAGCAGATCAAAAGGAAGATCTTTGTCTTTATCAACGTACTGGATGCTGTACGGCGTATCGCCAAAGAATGAGCCAATGCGGATTTTTCGCCCTGAAAGTTTCTGTGCCTGGGTATCCACTTCACGGCATTTTACCCAAGTCTCCATAAACTGATCTTTAAGCAACTCTTTACGCGGATAAAGAGCCAGTGAGCGAACCCGCGCCGAGCAATCGCGTTGCAGATCGTTGATAAGTGACGTTAGAGCAGGCAGATAAAACGCCAGGGTTTTACCGCTGCCAGTGCCAGCACATACGATGGTGGCGGTTGCTTCTTTGGCGTGTGGGTGGCGGCTGTGAAAATCCCATGCCCTCAGGATGCGCGCCGTCGCCTTGGACTGAAAACCGGCTATGGAGAAATCACCGATAAGCGTTTGCAGGGCCTGACGTTTAATGTCGTTCATCCACTCAACGTCGGACCATTGATTCAGTACCTCTTCAGCCGGATGTATCCTTGCCGGGTAACTGCGCGGGCGGCGTATAAAACGATAGTCAGCCACCAGCGACCGCGTGCGATTCAACTGCTGGCCGCGAAACCACTGGCGCTGATGGCGAAACAGATGAACAGATTCCGCCATACGAGTGCGATAAAGCCTCATTCCCTGAGTATTGGGGATGCTAAATAACATCGCGGCGTCTTGAAGATCCTGCATTAGCACTTTGCCATTATCATCAGGAAAATGGTGGGCAAACAGGGACAGAATATCCGCATCCGTAAAGGCACCTTCCGTGTCTCCCCAGACTAGCAACTCGGCTTCGCGCCCTTCGAGCACGTCCAGCGCCGCATGCAGACGACTTATATCCTCAACAGTCATGTCACTATTTCCTTGTAATCACAAAGTCTTCCAACATGTCTTCATCTCGAAGCCACTCAAACACTTCTGTTGTCAATGCGCTCAGCGTTGGTTTGTTTCGCTGCGGGCCATTGATGCGATCAAGGAAGTTCTGCACCGCTTCTGGCCAGTCAGTTTTCATCATGCCGCGCAGGGTGTTCAGGTGCTCCGCCATTGCCCGGATCTTTGTCACGCTCTCGCCGTTCTCAGGCAAAGGTTGGATCAAGGTGTCAAACTTGTCGCGCAGGCTTAGGTATTCGTCAGCAATCTCTTTCAGTTTCTCGAGTTTCTGCTGAGCATCGAGGGTTTTGCTGTCTACCTGAATCTGCTGATGCAGGATTTGTTGCCACTCTTCCCATGCGTTTTTCAGCTGGTCGCTCAGAGTGCGGTGCAGGCTGAGCGCCTGGCTCACGCAGTTGGTCAGGGAGTCATTCTGAATGATGTCATATGCTGTAGGTTCCTGCGTTGCGACCACTCCATCCAGCGGTTCATCCGAGGCTTGCGTATCGGCAGCTACTTGGGTCTGATTATTCAGCCAGCGTCTCCACTGAGACAGCAAGTTATTGACACCGTTAACCACATTTTTGAGTTCATTTCGTTGATCTTCTCTCCAACTGACCCTCAGTTCAGGCGGCAGAAGTTGTAGGGCCGGGTACTGGTATTTAAGGCGACAATAATGCCCAGCGACGGTGTCAGTTTTTGAGAGCACTACGCCGCATTTCTCAATAATCTGCGTGGCTTTACTTGCTTGGACGCTTAAATCCAGTTGCTTCTGCATCTCTGCAAGCTGTTGGCGTAATGTACTCATTCATTCACTCCAGAGGCGCTGATATCAGCCGCCAGATTTTTCAGTCGCTCTTCTACTAGCGTGCAGGCATTTTTCAGTTTCGGTGCGTCACCCTTACTGTTTATCTGCTGTAGCGTAAAGCTGATTTTCGATTGAATATTCTGCCATTGCGCAAGAAGGTTACCGATACGGCTGACGTAATCACCATCCAGATGGGAAATGTCATGCCACAGCATGAAGGCATCTTTCTGTCTGACGAGGGAATTAAGCGTGAGCAGCGTGTTCAGGCTGGCCTCTGCGTCTACTCTTAATGCTTCAATTTCACCCAGCAACCATGATGAGTTTCTGATCTGCTCGGATTCCGAAGGGTAATATTGGGTGCGTACCGCTTCGATAAACATCTGCCACTCATCGAGAAGGGCAATGAAGTCATCCTGATTTTTTATATTTTCAAAGAGTTGTGCATTTTCGATAGTTGATGCGATCTCTTTGCGGGCTGTCTCTGCCGCACGCTGCACATCCGCTCCAAGCGGTTCCTTCTGGATCTCTCGCAACGCGGAGGTTACCACTTCGGCTTCAAGTGCTCGGACTGAGGTGAGCCCGGAACTTAATTCAGGGACGGCAACCAGAGAAAGCCATGCGTCGCGGGCGTCGTCCCACCCCTGAAGTGCTGCCTGCCGGGCTTCAGCCACTTTTATGCTGGAATGTGGTTTCTGGTTGGCCTCGAGTCCGTAGAAACAGAGATCGGATGGGCTTGTTTTGATTGTTCGTCCTTGATTCTTACCCTCAGTTCGACCGACGCCTTTCTGCGTCAGGCAAAGTGCATCAATGAGCTCCGTCGGATTTTCTTTGCCAGTCAACAGGCCCAACAGCAGCGCTTTTTGGTAATGATTACGCAGCGCAGGCTTCAGTTTCCGCGCCCGGGCATGGTTGATTGCAATCTCCGCGGTCTGCGGCACCCACCAACTGGCAAAGTTTTCATAGTGGGCGTAGTCTTCCATAGCTTCAGGGTAGCTAAGCCCTTCGCTTAAGTTGGCGTAATGCTGGATACGCAAAATCGCCAGCGACACGTTGTAGATCTCTATCCTGCGTAGCGGATCGTTGAGGTCTTTGAGTTCATAGAATTTCACAATAGCGTTCGAGGGATCTGAAGCCGCCAGTGGCAGGCTAATCAAAGGATTACGCTCAATCAGTGAAGGTCGCTCTGCCATACTGGAAAATTCCACTTGGGCATAGAGTTCATAGCAATTGTTAAGTCCTGCGCGCAGATCACTGGCAATTAATTGAGGTAAAACGGTTTTTTCATCGACCCAGGCTTTGAGATGTTTGATGAAAGCTAGCTCAGATTTCGGTTCAGGTTTAGGTTCAGGAACTGTAATACCGGTTGGTTTGTTAAGTTTTTCATCATCGTTGCCTCCTGCTGGTGGGGCAGAAATTTTACCGTTAATACGTTCGGCCAACTCAGTGAGACCAAAAGCTTTTGCTACTCCCGGCGGCAGTTGATTGCAGACTTTTTCCCAAGAGTCGCAGCCATAGCTCCAAAGTGCGGTCAATGACGCTGCACTGGTAACTCTGTTTCTGGTTAACTGATTGATGTTGTGAAGTATTTCTGTGCCAACGTCAATTCCTGCAAGGTTCGGCGGTGGAAATAGCCCGCGCTCTGCCTCAACACGGCAATCACGCAAAATATCCAGCAGGATACGGTTAATCACAATTCGTGGGTTAAAAGTCAGTTGGCCGCTGCTGTCACGGCAGTTTTTATCAGCCAGCGCACGGATAGCTTCGCGGTTAAACGGGAACAGCGGAACTTGCTGTTTGTCTGTCATACCAAAGTCCGCCAACCATTCCGGCTTTTCTTCGTCTTGCCAGACAGTCGGCCAATTTGCCTGGTTTTGCGCCCGCGACTGCTTCAGCGCCGTTGCGCCATGGCGCGCTGCATTCAGATAACGACCGCACAGTGACACAATACGCCCTTCGTTGTTGTCTCTGTCGGTGTGCTCAATGATCCACTCGTAGCCCGCTCGTGTCATCAGCGTTTCCTGACGGCGTTTGTAGCCCGGATAGTTATCGGTAACGGCAATAACCGAATGCACCGGGCATAGTGTTTTCACTCCATCACGCATGCCTTCTTCGATCAGACTGTCAATCAGTACATCTTCAATGGCCGAAATAGCTGCCATATCTTCCACCAAGATCACAAGGCGGCGATCTTGTGCGAGCAACTCACGGCGAATCTGCTGGAACAACTCCTGGAAGTTACCGCCGTTGAATGTAAAGAGTTTGGCAAATAGTGATTTTAACGCCGCATGCATCGCTTCATTCAGAACGCTTACAGCCTGAATGCGGGCTTTTTCATTATCATGTTCATCAATACGCGAGTGTCGAATATATTCACGAGCAAGCGACGACAGGTCATCTATGTTGTCTTGGAAAAAGAGATCGGCGGGTGCCAGTTCGTAATTATCGTGATCCTCATCCTCCTCTTTAAGCCCATCGCTCATTCGACTGGCGCGTTTATAGAGGCAATGATCTTGTTTGAGCAGATTCAGCTTAAAGTTAGGGTCAGTAATCAGGTTGCCAATGCCGTTTTCGACTTCTTCAATGATGGCTTCGAGTCGGTTCAGAAGATCTGCCGGGATCTCTTTCCCTTGCGATTCGTAATCTTGGCCGATCTTCATCGCTTCGTTATACATGCTTTCTAATTGATGAGACATCATGGTCAGCATCAGATCAGCGAGATCTTTAGCGGAGTGTTGTTCAGCCACATCATCAACACGCTTACGCGCGTCATCAAAAATTCCACCGTGCAGATTTTTCAGGATCAGCAGCAGAACCTGACGCAGGCTGGCGTTTTTCGGAATACGGACAATTTCCCACTGTGCCAGTTCGCCGTTTGCATGCAGATGGCTTTTTAGACGACAGTCAAGCCAGCGCACCAGATGTGATTTCCCCATCCCTGAACGGCCGATGAGTGGGATAGCCCGCTCGGTGGTGAGCAGTTGTGTAAACATGTCTTCGTCGCGGAGGGCTACCTGATTGTTGTTAACATCACGACGGGTAAGCACCATTGGCTCATGTACCGCTAGTAGTACATCATCCTGCAACTCTTCGGCTTCGTTACGGATGCACTGCTCGATATTTTCAAGTGACGGCCAGTAGTTCATGATACTCATTGTGCGGCCTCCCTGAGACGGACCTGGCTGACTGGGCGAATCTCACCATTGGGCAATTGTAGCGATAATGATGCGGCGTCATCGCTCCCAACGATCAGCTGAATTTTCTGGTCGATTTCCAAGCGACGCAGCGCAAGTGATGTGCTGGTGCTGATATTTTTACCTTCCGGAGCAGACCAGTTGCGTTCGCTCATGATCTCCTGCATTTTTACCCGGAATTCACCGCCGTCCATCATTGGCATCACTTCAGCCATATTGGCCATGAAGGTTTTAATGGAGAGGCTATTTTGTTCGCCAAAAATCTGCGGCAAAAAGCACTGAATCGCCCGGGTTGGATCGGTATAGTAGTTCTGGTCCGGCGCTAGTTCCAGAAAGCCCAAATAGCGTCCATATTCCCTGACCAGCTTTTCGGTATTGGAGTTAACGGTTTCGGTTGGAAGCCATCTTTGCAGTTTTTCAGTGATGATATTTGGGGCCAGCGGTTCCTTGCCGCCTAATGAGTGCTGCTGAAGATTCATCAAACAGGTTAGCACTCGCCACAATGGTTCACATTCCTTACCTTCAGCGATACCTTTTTCTTTGCAGGCATCAATGGTGCATTGCAGCACGCGCTGATAGAGCGGACGAGTCTCATTGGGCTGCGGCAGAATCCTCTCTTCTTCCATAGGCCAGAGTCCCAGTCGGCACCAAAAGGCGAGGTTCTCTCTGATTTTTCCCCAAGCGTTATCGTTAGCGGGCAGGTTATTGGGCCGATAGCGAGCCACAACCGCTTCCGGGGAAAGCGGTGCCTGGGCATTTTGTACAATGCGATCAAATAAGGGGATCAGCACCAGGCTGCTTCCTGGGTTTGCGTTATTGATGATTGACATGCTGTAGTTGCCTGATAAAAGTGTCCAGGGGTTGCGCGTTGCCTGCGCTTTCCCACCATTTTCTGTAAGGATGCTGCGGATCGGCCAGGTGCTGCGGGGCGATGATGATGCGTTCATATCGCGAGGCCGGTAGGTCCGGTAGCGCAGTGGCAGTGTTAGACACAATCACAATTTCCGCACTGTCCGAAGTGGGTGCAGCAAGTTTTTGCACGCACCAGAAGCGAGAGATGGAATCCAAGGCGCGTTCCAGATGCCTGAAATCGGCCTTATCTGCTCGGATGGTCTCGTAATCGCCAGAGCCGATCAACTGACGAAGCGGTACGCGGAGTTCTGATAGAAGAGCCCTCATTTCCAGTTCATCGGTGTAATACACTTTCCTGACGGCACCAGCGAAGCGCGCTCGTTTCTTCGGCGTCGCTCGTATAATTTCCACATCGGCCCCAACTGTTGGGGAGAACGCGCCTTTACCCTGAGCCCGACACCCCGGGCATCCGCCGCAAGTGATTTCTGGCGCATGGTGCTGATAAATATAAAATTTTCTTAGTATCTGGCACAGGGGAGGTCGAGGGTCGAGGATCCACGTTTTTAACAAGGTAAATGCCGCGCGGCGCTTAGCTAGTTCTTCTTGGCGGGCCCTATCAACAAAGGTGTTCCAATACTCTTCAGAGTGGTGCGAGTCGTTGCAGTGGCGAATATGCACTTTGTTGTAATACTGGGCAAACCAGTCGTGAACTGCCTGAGCGTTTTCTTCTTCATCTTTTCGCAGGTTTTCTGGCAGCTCAGGGGCTGCGAACACCAGCTCAATCAGCCCGGTGCGCTGCATCAATAGTAAGGTTCTGCGGTTCCAGGCTTGATTTCGATCGCCCTGATAGTCGATATGATCGGGTTTAGTATCCAGTGAGATGCTGTAACTGGCGATGTCGCTGGGCTGGTACCGCTTAAACATGGCCATCCAACGCTGGTAGCCTTTTTCGACGCTGATAAGTTTTTCAACCGAAAGGCTTTCTGCCGTCTCCATTTGCGCACTATGCCAGACCAGATGCGCCTGGCAGGCTTTGCCATCACGCCCGGCGCGTCCACATTCCTGATAATAGCGATCGATATTTTCCGGAATGGCGGCATGAATGACCGAACGGACGTTGCTTTTATTCATTCCTACCCCAAACGCCGAGGTGGCAACCATGATGTCCAGTTGGTCGCTTGCCCATTGTGAAATCAGTTTTTTGCGAGCTAGGGTTTCCGTGTCGCCATGGAACAGGCCAACACGCTGGTATTGCTGTTGCTGAAGTCGGAGATGCCAGTTTTCCGCTTCTTCCTTCGTGGTGCAATAGAGGATGAGCGGGCGTGGGAGCGTCATTAGCAACTGCTCCACGCGCTGCTGATGCGCACCAGGGGTGGGCTCAGCATGTACGAAGTATTCGGGTTCGGGACGCAGGAAGTTCGCTGTAATCTCAATCAGTTCGCTGTCATCTGAGCGGAACTGCTCAACAATCACATCACGGGTGTTCTGGCTCCAGGTGGCGGAGAGCAGCAGGGTGCGAAAACGGCATCCGGGCTGGGCTTTTAATGAACGAATCAGCGGCGCAATCAGCTGAAAATCAGGGCGGAATTCAGCGCCCCACTGGTCTATTAGATGGGCTTCGTCGATAACGACGGCACCTATTAGGTTATTTTTCGCCAGGTCAAACAGTACCGGAACCAGCGACGATTTTGCCGCCTCCGGCGAACAAAAGAGCACGCGCTGTGAGCCGTTTCTCAACCGCTCTTTCAGCGTCTGGCGCGTTGTGTGATCCTGACCGCCAACCCAGGCATAGGTTCCTCCGTGATCCTGCTCAGCCTGCCGCAGCATGTCCCGCATAAAATCCGCTTGTTCTATGGCGAGGGCGACCGTTGGGACAATCACCAGCGTTAACGAACCGAACGGCGCACTGATGGCCTGGATTTGCGTGATAAGGCTTTTACCGCAGCTGGTGGGGAGATTCACCACCAGAGTGCTGTTGACGTCGGAGGTGAGCAGCGTGCGGATTGCCGCCTGCTGTCCGAAGCCACGGTAGTGCGTATGGGGCGTGTCGACCAGCAAGTTCTTGAGCGCCGGATCCATTTCCGGCTGCAATAAGTTACGTCGGGTTCGGCTCTGGTAAGTGGCCCGGGTGCTCGTCAGGTCCGCTTCAGCAGCGAGTGACAATATCTGTCCCACGACGGATTTTTCCAGCCCCCAAAGTGGGTCTGGGGTCTCCGTCAGCGACGGTGGAGAAGGCAGCCAGGGATCTTCGATGCCGTTCACCTGTGCAGTGCGAAGGGCATCGGCATAGCCGGCAAAAATATCATTCAGGCCTGCAGTAGGGTCGATGATGATGTTCATTAACCGCAGGAAGAAGGGATTTTCAATCCCCTCTTTGAAGGTAACGTCATCGGTAAAATAGGTGGTTAGCGCAAACTGCAGACGTGACCATTGTTCCGTCATCAGGCGACTCCAGATAAAATATTGCTACTGCAAAGAATGATCGCTTTTACCGACATCAGCTGGATATAAGCGTTGGCTTGAGACAAATCACGCTGTTTTTGCAGCGCTTTATCATATACCTGCTCAACCTGTTCTTTCCACGCATCAGCGGAAATCAGCTCTTCAATTTCTTGCCATCTAGTGGCTCGCAGATTGAGGTCCACATAACTTTTTGTGGCAGAAGGGGTCTTGCTGTACTCGCTGTTCAGCATTCCAAGCAGTTGTGGATTTGTCACCTGGGAACCGTCTGCAGCTACCCACTCCTCAACAATGCGTGGCGGCTCCAGTTCATCGCATTGACGAAGAGTGGCGTAAGGGCTTAGCGGATCGCAGCCAGTAATGAGCCAATTCATCTGAAAGAAATAGCGAGGTTCATTTAGTTCTGCGTTAATCATACGTAGCATCGCCACCGAACTGCCCCGCGCGTCCTGATTCAGTAACTGCCAGATCGCATCGACGAAAGGTTGGCCGTAACGCAAGGGATAAACCGTTGTCCCGTCAATGGCAGGGATACGTTCTGCACTCATTAGATGGGTAGACGGTGGATTGCCTCCCTCTTTGTCGAAGCTGAGCATGCAGGTTGACAGAAAAGTTTTAAAATCTACCAGCGTCCCAGTACTGCGTTCAGCTAGTTCAAAACTAAAACGCATCCCTTCTTCAGCATTTCCTGATGAACGGAAACGCAATCCTTGAGAGATCCACGGCGTAAGTGCTTTACACTGTTCTGCTGCAATGAGATCGTCATTACTAAGCTGCTGAGCGAAAAGTGCCGCTTGCGAGACTTCTTCATCCATTGCCAGCAATTTTTCCTGCATGTTGATTTTGTTGGTCTCTCTGACCAAAACGCCATTTTCACCAGAGAATTCTGCCGTAAGGTTTCCCAGCACTTGTGGGCCTTCGATGAACAGTCTGTTCCAGGCATCACTGATATAATCATCTAGTACGAACTGCAGACTGGCGATGGTATTGTTAAATACGCCAATGCTGTTCACCAGAATGTCGGCCCACTGATTGCGTAAGCTATCGGTCACATGGTTTTTTAGTATCATGCTTTGAACCGGTTTGATACCACGCAGGTTGGCGCTATAGCGGTTGAGACGACCCAGACGTTGCTCAATCCGACTGCAGGATCGCGGCAAACCATAATGAACGGCCAGACGACGTCCTCCGTGGAGATTCAACCCATCCTCGCCGCTTCTATCGCACAATAGAACCCGAACGGGGTTTTGTGCCTGAGTGAACTGTAGTGACTGGCCTGGCTGATAGCGTTCTATTGGGTAGTCCAGCAGAATGCTCATTTTGACTGACAGGTGCTGCGCTAGTTCAGGACGATCGCAGAAGACAATCGCTTTGCCATCTGGAAATTGATTTAGCCAATCATTGAGCGATGCGGCCAACATATTGTCGATAGCTTGTTGCTCATTTTTAGCCGTCGAGACGATATGTTCCAGTAAGGCTTGCTCATCCTTGGGCAGTCCCGTTGACTCTGTGAGAATGGCTTTTGCCCGCTGCAGAACACAAATCGGACTGGAAAAGAGATCGTCAATCCAGGCGATGTAGTTCGCTTCTTTTAACGACCAATGCTGGTTTTGCGGTAGTACGGCCATAGCGCGATACTCTTCCAGCAACTCATCCAAGGTTAGTCCTTCGGTTTGCCAGTGAGATTCCCTCACGCCGTTTAGACCAGGGAAGAGAAGATCCAGATTCAGGTTTTTGCTTTCATCCTGACTCAGTGCAACCTGACGGCGATTTCTCAGCAGACGGTGGTGGATGCGGTAATTCTCGCCAAGATGTAGTCTTATCGCTTTAATACCCGCTTCACGTTCAGGTGTTGGTTGAGAAAATCTCCCGATCAGTGGAAACAGTCCTTGGCATAACGTTGCCAACTGATGGTCGTCGGGGAATTGCACCAGAACCTCTTCAAGGTTACGGCGAAGACTAATATTAGACACAGATGGAACTAGAGAAGAGAAAACACCGCCAAGGCTTTCACGGTTTTTCACTAGTTCGGTGAATGCATGCAGGTGGTTTTCATCAATCTGGAATGCTTCCGGGTTGATGCAGTGCAGCATCGACAGGAAGTTGCGCTCATGGCCATGCAGCGGCGTACCAGTGAGAAGCAATGCGTAATGCGCTTTCTGACATGTTTGTGATATCAGTTTGAAATCATCACGCTGGTCTTCGTCCGTAGACCACGGCCAGTCTGCAATTTGATGGACTTCATCAATGGTAATCAGGGATGGTGAGAATCCTCTGCTCAGCAGGAGGCATGCCTCAGAATAACTACAGATAACAATCCCCTGTGCAGAGCCATCTTGCTTTAACAAGGAGAGCATCGCCGAGACACCAACGAGCAACTGTTTTAGCTGAAAACGTTCACCTAATTCTTCCCGCCACTGGCTGACGAGTTGGCCTGGCACGGCGATAAGCATACTGACATGCCCCGCTTCTTCCAGGGCATGTTCACGGATAACCATACCTGCTTCAATGGTTTTCCCAAGACCCACTTCATCCGCCAGAATATATTTCGGCGTTTTATCTTGTAATACTCGCCGTACAACGGCCAGTTGATGCGGTTCCAGTTCGACGGCGCTGCTGGAAATGGATGCTAGACCCCTGCAGGAAGCGCGTTGTTGGATGTAGGTCTTGATGAAGGAGTGTCGGCGAGGAAAGAAGAAGGGGGCGTCATTGGCCTGGTAAGCCAGAAAATGTGCAGGATTAATAGGTTTATCGGGTGCTTTGTTCAGTATAAAGATCTTATCGATAGGCAGCGTCGTTGCGTCATCTTCGCGAAAAATGACCAAATAATCACCATTAGGTCGCGACCCACCAAATCGAGCGCGCGTCCAGCGTTGACTTTGTGGTTCAAGGCAGTAGACGACAGCCTCTTCATGAGGAATCGTCGGCGTTAACTTCTCAAGACTAATTGTAACCTGACGTGTATAGGGGTGTGCAGGTGACTCAAAAAAAGCAACTGCTGCATTGTTTTCGTCAATATCAATGCTGATAACTTTTCCGATACCGTCAAAACTCTCGGAAGCAACCAACGACCCTATAGGTAATATGTTCATCATCACAATCCTTGAAATTATCTTCGCATGTATGATTTGTGCGAAAAATGAACAGTCATGGGATGAAGTAAGGGGTTTCCATGCCTGAACGACACACATTGAGAAGCAAAAGTTCAGTCGATACTGACAGGATACTGAGATGAATCCCATATTCAAGTGAAAAAAATCAAAGTTCTTAGTAGATTCACAAATAACACAGTAAGTGAGTAGCTTTCTTTGTAGTGATTGATTTCTATACGTAAAACCCCATTTCCAACTACTATTTTTCGTATTAGTAGTATCGAGTTTAACTTAAGATTCATTAAATTGATCTGAACTAGGTGATTAATCAATTGCAATATATGAAATATTCTTGCTGTAGTACTTACATATAACAATGGGATTTTAAAAGAATAGATAGCCAATATAATTTTGGCTATCTAGATAAGTTATTTTATGCCGCGATAAATGCAGCCTGCAGAGCATGTCTCTTTCACGACGACTGCGCTAAGGGTCGGGAGTTGAGGTTTAATCTGATTCCAAATCCATTCAGCAAGCACTTCGCTGGTAGGGTTTTCCAGGCCTGGAATGTCATTGAGATAGTAATGGTCCAGCCTATCCAAAGTAGGTTTAAAAATCGCTTTTAGTTCGGCGAAATCAATAATCCAACCAGTGTGCTTATCCACATCACCGGTTATCTCGAGTCGCACGACAAAGGAATGTCCGTGTAAGCGACCGCATTTATGGCCTTCCGGAACATTCGGAAGACGGTGTGCGGCTTCAAAGGTGAAATCTTTGTATAACGTAGTTTTCATAGTGACCTCATTTTTTTGTTATACAGTAACAATAAGAACCAAGATCTCCTAGCATTTCTGAGTTAGCTGCCACTACTCTTTTGATAGACAAAAATATTCCGGTCTAGCTATACCGGACTGTTTTCGATTGTGAGCCTTTAGGCGGGATGGGCATGACGCTAAATTGTGGGTTATCTGTAGCCACAGCCGAACGTTGAACACTTTATTTGATGCCCTCTTAATGGTGTTAAAATGGTGGAAAGGAAAAACCTCAAGATTTTCAAATGGTCACAGTTGCTAGTTGGCTGGCGGCTCAAGTACATCAACTCAGGAAGTAACGTTCACCATGTAATCGGCTGCATATTGTGAGCATTACCAGCCGACTTTACTGACCCTGGGAAAAGGAGGTCTGGTCTAAACCCTATCAGGTAAAAGGGGACATTTTCTATCTGTACTTCAATGCCACCACGGGTGAAGTTGAGCTGACCAAGGTGATAAATGACTGAGTTAATTTACTCCGTATCGATTAGCACCGCCTGATAATCAAGCGGCGTTTTTTCGTAATATTCCATTCAGCCATGTCTCATCTCTGTCCGGGCGGTTATCCTGCGTCACCCACAGCGAAGCGATCTCCATCCCCGGAACCGTCTTCAGCAAATCCCGCAACCCCTCTTCATCCAGATCCGTAAACCGTCTTTCACCCTGCACGCGCTCACCGTTGCCATACTTAAAGGACACGTACCAGACACCGCCAGGCTTAAGCGCATCCGCAAGCTTCTGCATCACTTCAGGCAACTCAGAAGAGGGGACATGCAGCAAAGAGGCACAACACCAGATCCCATCGTACTGCGCTTTACCGTCGAGCTCTGAAAACGTCATCAGCTGCACGGGTAACCCGGTATGTTGCTTTGCCAGCGTCACCATCGCGGAAGAGGCATCAAAAGCATCCACCTGATAACCTATCTCATGAAATGCTTTTGCGTCCCGGCCTGAGCCGCAGCCCGCATCCAGAACCCGGACACCATGAGGCAGATGCTGGGTAAAGGCCTCGTAAAGCGGGGTCATATCGACATTGACCGTGCCATCGAAGAAATCCTGTGCGTGGTTCTGATAATAGTGAAGAGTCATTAAAACGTTGCCTCGCCTTCCGCGTTGGGTTTCCAGGTATGGATAAGTTTGTCCAGCGCGGCCTGCCAGTTACGCTGAAGAAAGCTTCTCCGTGCTTCAGGACGTTGCCCTGTCTGTAGAACAATCGTCTCATGTAACGGCAGTTTGCTCTGAATAAAATACTCATTGCGGGTGTGTAACCGTTGCAGGAGCCTGAGCTCGGGAATGCGTGCCGACTTGCCTTCGACGCCACGGTTACAACACCGGCAGGCCAGCACTAAGTTCCATACGCCGTTAATATTGCTCACTTCCTGGCGGGCAGCCCAGGGAATAAAGTGGTCGACGTCCGCCAGTTCTGCGTCTCCCGGTACCAGACTGATGGGTTTAAAGCAGTAAAAACATCGTCCTTTCTGGTATCCATTCAGGCTGTCGCGGCAGCTGGTGATGTCTACGCGACGCGCATTTACTCTCGTAAACAACAGCTGATTATCTTCGTCAAACTCCACGCCAACAAGGTTACGTGAAATCCCCATCGACCAGGCCTGTTCTACCAGGTTCCAGCGGGCATTGGTTTCAAAGGCGAGGTTTTTATACTGCAGGCGTTCGCCCAGTAAATAGAAGTTGTCCGTCAGGCGAATCCCGTTGTTGGTTTTGCGCTCATCAAGGAAAAAACGTTTATCGATCTCGCCCTGGTTCACGTAGTGAAAGGCATCGATCACGTTGTTAAAGCCGAGGCGCACCGTCGCTTCAATGAGCTGGGCATGGGTGATTTCGCCTCTGTTAAACTTCAGACAGGTCTCGAGAAATTGGCTGCTGCGGGAGGTGATCTGTTTTGGCGCATGTTTCAGGTGCTCGCAAAGATAACGGCTAAACGGCACGGCAAGCTGGTCGAGCGTAATCAAATCGCTGCCCGTCTTATCCACTTCATACAACGCTGACGCCAGCGCAAATTTGTAAGATGCGACATTCCTTCCAAAGAGGATCACACCACGCCAGTAGTTCTCAAGCGTCGGATCGGCCTGATAAAATTCCATCGATGAAGTCCTGTTACGGTTGGCTGGACAGGGCGTTACTTAAGCCTGTAACAGGATCACATAACAAAATCAGGGTGATGTAAATCGTTAATCTATAGGTTTGATGAATTTTTGAGAGGTCAGAGAGGAAGTTCTCGGGACAACCGATACGGCATTAGCGCAGGTTTATAGACGAACAGATATCTGGAAGAGGCGAGTTGAACAGGTTTCCAGTCGAAGCGTTGTTATTTCTCGAATTAAAACCCTATTTCCTGAATCCCCCTCGCAAATTCCAAATTTACCCCAAACCAAACTGCTGTATTTATATTCAGCCCTGTATAATGAGCACCAGAAATTACGCCGAACGGCAAAGTAAGTATCAAACAAATTTAACGAGGAATTTGCGATATGAAGGTGCTGCAACACCCCCATACCGCTAACCACAACCAACTACTGAGGAGTTGAAAATGGCTGCGACGAATTTTAAGCCAGAGTTCACGGTTTGCAAAACAGAATCAGACGCTTTCACCGGCATGATTGAAAACCGCGAGCTGGTACGCAAAAACAGCGCCCGCCGTCTTCACGGCAACCAGCCCAACGCGGCGCCCATTCATCCCCGCGCAGCAACGCCGCAAGACAGTGCCGCCTGCTGCGAACTCTATGCGCGCATAGACATGAAATACCTTCTTCTGGGCGGCGACTGGTTAAACCGTGCAGGCTTTATCAACGGCATGCCGGTAAAAATCCGCGCCATGAAAGACTGCATCGTGATTACGCCACAGCATACAAGAGAATTATGGGGATGCCTGGAAGGTATGAGTGTGGTGAATATAAATAAACAGAAAATAGCACAATGGTTAAAAACGTTTCCGGGGGCGTTGAATGATACGGGAGATATACCTATGGTGAAGCGCGGAAATGGTCTGGCTGAATAATAATATCTAAATTCTCCCTTCATTATTCCTGTAAAAGGATAAGTTAATACGGGCTTGAATACGCATGCCCGTATTTCTCCTTTTTTAAATGAATTATCTAACTCCGCTGGTGCACTCAATAAATCGGTTGTAACATTCCCCGCAAAGCGACAGGGAGGATTGCTATGCAAATTTGTAGGATGGATTACAACGATGTCTCAGCCGATGGAAGAAGGCTGAAACTACACGTTTATGGCGTTGGGACGTTTCCCGTTTTTTCAGGGATTGAACCTGTAACCAATATTGCTGAGTGCGCCTTTATCAGGAATGCTGCGTTACCAGTGGGTACGTACTGGATCGTTGATGCACCGGAAGGCAGTATTGCTAATCGGGTTGAGCGGTTTGTAAAAGACTTCAAGAACGGGACCGATCATTCTGAATGGTTCGGCTTGTTTAATGCTTCGACCATGGCTGATAACGTATTTGTGAATGGGGTCGACAGAGGCTCATTTCGACTTCATCCATTGAGGCCGAATGGTGAGGGAGAGTCGTGGGGATGCATAACGTTCTATAATATCCCTGATTTTCAACTTGTCAGACAATCTTTGCTGGCACGTAAGAAGATTCGTGTTCCTGGTGGTAAAGGGTTGATGGCATATGGACGTATTGATGTGACCGGAAGGGCTGATTATGCTTCATGCAAAGTTAAAAAATAATATCCTGATTGGTCTGGCATGCCTCATTGCTTCCTTCTTTATCGTCTTGTTTCCTCTGGGAGGCTTGCTCGATTACTTATCTCAAACCAGCAATGATTTTTTAAATCGCACCGGTCTGGGGTTTGCTGATGGTGAAGCAGACCCATCATTCCTGTGGGTGTTGGGTGGGATGATGGTCGTCGTTACCGCGCTACTGATGATCATCATCCGAAAGATATGCAATCTGAGGCAGGCATAAGACATTTCATAGGCATTTTCTATGACAATCCTTTTAAACGCCCTGAAGTGGTCAGCGCTCACGGTTGCCACCGTTTTTATCCTCGGATGGTTGTTTGTACGGCTTGTGGCATCTGATTCGGATGAGACGACCGTTTATACGGAAAACGATTTTTTCCACTACCGGATACTGACAGATAAGGATATTAAGAACGCCCCAAAAGTAACGGGCGCCTATTATTTTGAAGCGCATTCGGGCGATGGTTACGAACCTTCAAACAGTATCATTTTTAAAGGCGCTACCAGTGCTGCGCCGTTGCGCGCTTATCTCGAAACGTTAGGGTATGTGAAGGAAAAGCGTAGCCTGGAAGTGAAGGAGGTCTGGTCGAAACCCGAACGGTTAAACGCAGATTTTTTCTATCTGTACTTTAATACCGCTACGGGTGACATTGAACTGACCAAAGTGATAGGTAACGGGCATGTCATCCCATGCCCGTAGTAAGAAAAATCACTCGTGCTTTATCTGCTCTTTCACAGCCCTAACCAATACAGCATGGAGTTCGCCAACGGTTAAATCGCGTATCACAGGTTCGGGTATGCCTCGTAGCCTGCGAATCAAACGGCAGATACAAAAGTAATCTATGCCCTCGGTGCTAAAAAGAAACTCATTTTCAGCGAGAGAAAACGTTTTCTCATAACCATCTTCTTCAGTGACAAGCGTAACGCCAAACGCTGCCTCGCAGTCTTCAATCAGGGCATCGCCATCCATGCCGCATATATCAAGGTCGGCTTCGATTAGGGTGTTCTCATCAATGCGCTTGCGATGATGTCCCGAGGACTGACGTACAACCTCAATGACCTGCGAAAGAGTGGGGTACATTATGTTGGATTCCGTGGGTGAAGAAATGACGCAGACATTGATTAATAGACCGAGTTAACGCCTGGGACTTATCATTGAAGGTACAAAGAAAATCAAAACAATCCACGCAAACATCCCAATGATTTTTAACGGCCAGGGTTCGAATACATCAAAGCACACAATTGCGCCTATAACTAATAGTGGTCCTCCCAATAATTCCAGTATTCCTTCTAAGATAGATAACTTATGAGGCAATACACGATTCAGTAAAACGGCCATGAAATGTGCGCATCCTAAAGTGATGATTATAGCTATAGTGCATTCTTTCCAGTTATCAGTGACACCCACGCATATGAGGCATAACACAATCACAAAAACACAAAGTAATGTATTCAGCATGGAAATAATAAACTTGCTCATAACAGTTGCCGCGACGTTTAAAATATAAAGAGTCTATGAATATAGCGCTCTCAACAGAATGACAAACGACATTGGCTAATAATGCACTTCAGAATTTATTGCGCCTCGCTGATTTCCGTAATGATCAAGTTAGCGGCTTCATGCCAATTCCACGCACTCCACCGCTAAACCTACTTTAACTAAACACCGGCACCCCCAACCCAATCTTCACCTCCCGCAACGTCGCCTGCGTCACCCCCTGCGCCCGTTCGGTCCCGCGCTTCAGCATCGCCATCAACTCTCCCTTGTCCTGCATATACATCGCCCTCCGCTCCCGCATCGGCGCAATCAGCTCCTGCAAACACGCCTCCAGCTCGTTCTTACACACCCTGTCGCCCAGCCCGCCCGCCTGATAATGCGCCTTCATCGCCGCCACTTTCTCCTTGTCCGGATGAAACGCGTCGAGGTACGTAAACACCACGTTCCCCTCAATCTGCCCCGGGTCGCTCACCTTCAGGTGGTTCGGGTCGGTGTACATGGCGCTGACCGCACGATGAATCGTCTCTTCGCTGGCCGAAAGGTGCAGCGTGTTGCCCAGCGATTTTGACATCTTGGCGCCGCCGTCGATGCCGGGCAGGCGGCTGGTGTCGCTCAGCATCGCCTTGCAGTGGCGCAGCACCGGGGCGGGCAGCAGGCTGTTCATCTTGTGCACAATCTCGTTGGTCTGCTCAATCATCGGCAGCTGGTCGTCGCCGACGGGCACGCACTCGGCCTTAAACGCGGTGATGTCCGCCGCCTGGCTGATGGGGTAGGCCATAAACCCGACCGGCAGCGAGCGGGCGAAACCCTTCTGCGCAATCTCGTTTTTCACCGTCGGGTTACGCTCCACGCGGGCGACGGTGACGATGTTCATATACAGCATCGTCAGCTCGGCAAGGGCGGGCAGGGCGGATTGCAGGCAGATCGTGGTCTGGTTCGGGTCAATGCCCGCGGCGAGGTAGTCGGCCAGCACTTCGGGGATGTTGTCGCGAATTTTTTGCGGGTTGCTGCCGTTGTCGGTTAGCCCCTGAAGGTCAGCAATCAGCACAAACTGGTTGTGCGTCTGCTGAAGCGCCACGCGCTGGCGCAGCGATCCGACGAAGTGGCCAAGGTGCAGCGGGCCGGTTGGGCGGTCGCCGGTGAGGATGGTTTGCGGGTTCATAAAGACTCCTTAACGTTGTAATGCCGAAAGGGGTCTTAGATGTGAGAAAGCCGCCTTTCGGCGGCTATCTGAAAATGGGGAAAACTACTCCGTGCCGCCTTTAAGAAGGCAGCCACCAGCGGTTTACGGTGAGCACGGCGTGGTTTATGTTCATCTCTTTACCGTACCATGTCCGGCGCGAAAAACAAAAGGGCACGTCATGCTGCAATCACTCAACCACCTGACCCTCGCGGTCAGCGACCTGCAAAAAAGCGTCACCTTCTGGCACGAGCTGCTGGGGCTTGCGCTGCACGCCCGCTGGAATACCGGGGCCTATCTCACCTGCGGCGATCTGTGGGTCTGCCTGTCGTACGACGAGGCGCGCAGGAACGTGCCGCCGCAGGAGAGCGACTACACCCACTACGCGTTTACCGTGGCGGAAGAAGATTTTGAACCGTTCTCGCAAAGGCTCAAGCAGGCGGGCGTCACCGTCTGGAAGCAGAACAAAAGCGAGGGGGCATCGTTCTATTTTCTCGACCCGGACGGGCACAAGCTGGAGCTGCACGTCGGCAGCCTCGCCGCGCGGCTGGCGGCGTGTCGCGAGAAGCCCTACGCGGGCATGGTGTTTACCTCAGACGAGGCTTGAGGCGCGCACCTTCAGCCTGCCCGCCAGCGTCACGTGCGTGGCGGCATCTTCCTGATTGCACAGGTACTCCACCGCCAGCCGTCCCAGCTCGCTGTAGGGCAGCTGGATGCTGGTCAGCGGCGGGGTGAGCTGCTCGGAAATCTTCTGGTCGTCGTAGCCCGCCAGCAGCATATCCTGCGGAATGCGCACGCCGTTCACCGCCAGCGCCTGGTAGCAGCCGATCGCCAGCCAGTCGCTGGCGCAGAAGATGGCGTCCGGGCGCTCGGCCAGTTCCAGCAGCGAAGCTGTCGCGGTAAAGGACTCGCTGAACTGCCAGTTGGTCTGGCGCACCAGACCGTCGTCGCACGCCAGTCCGGCCTGCTGTAATGCCGCCTGGTAGCCCGCCAGACGCTGGCGCGAGGCCTCCATCCAGCTCTCGCCGGTGATGTGGGCGATGCGCGTGGCGCCGCAGGCGATGAGGTGTCTGGTAACCTGGAAAGCGTTGGCGTAGTCGTCCGGAATAAACGACGGCAGCAGCGGCGAGCCGGGGTCGCGCTGGTTGAGCAGCACCAGCGGGATGCGGGTGCAGTCCTGGAATGCCGTCATATCGACGACGTTCGTGACCGGAGAGGCAAGGATAATCCCGATGCAGTTGCGCTTGTCCAGCTGGCGGATGATGTTCAGGGCCAGCTCCACGTCGTCGCCGTAGTCGTAGACGGTGAGCAGGGTCTCGTTGCGCCACGCCGCTTCCCGCGCCTGGCTGATGGCGTCGATAAACGGGTCGAAGCTCTGCATGGAGCTGACCAGCAGGGCGATCTCCTCCTGGTTGCGCGGGGCGTGAACGGCGGGGAGGCGGTCGTAGCCGAGCTCGGTAGCCACATTAATCACCCGCTGGCGGGTATCATCGCTGAGCTTGATGTTGCGGGACTGGTTGAGCACCAGCGATACCGTCGCCTGCGACACCCCCGCTGCCCGCGCAATATCGTTCATCGTCACTTTTGTTTTTCGCTTCATCCGTCCTCTCCCTTTCGCGAATTTGCATCATACCCTAACCGCGCGCTTCCGCGCCGTCGATCACGTTTCTCATCCATCGAAGCGTGAACTTTGTGAGAGGCGTCGCTTTTCTGAGCGCCACGATTTGCGCATTTATTCTGCAACTAATATTTATTAGCTAAATATTATCAGTAAGAGGATGCGTAATGAAAGAGCAGTGGAGCAGGGAGCAGGCACAGGCGTGGTATCAGCAGAAAGGCTGGCTGTGCGGGTTTAACTATCTGCCGTCGACGGCGGTGAACTGGACCGATATCTGGCAGGAAGAGACCTTCGATGCCGACACCATCGACCGCGAGCTGGGCTGGGCGGCGGACGCGGGCTATAACACCCTGCGCATCAACCTGCCGTTCATCGTCTGGGAGCACGACCGCGACGGGCTGATGGCGCGCATCGACCGCTTTTTGACGATTGCCGACGGTCATGGGTTCAGCACCATGCTGACCCTGATGGACGACTGCGGGTTCTCCGGCGACGAGCCGTACCTCGGCCCGCAAAAGCCGCCCGTACCGGGCAAGCACAACAGCCAGGCGGCAGCGAGCCCGGGACGCGATAAGGTGTGCGATCGCGACTGCTGGCCACAGATTGAGCGCTATATCCGCGACGTTGTGCGCCAGTTCCGCGAGGATAAGCGCGTATTGCTCTGGGATCTCTACAACGAGCCGGGCAACCGCGGCATTTTCGCGACGGGCACCGAAGAGGTGTTGTACGACGAGAAGCTGGAAACCTGCGCGCACGAGTTGATGAAGCAGGCGTTCCGCTGGGGGCGTGAGGAAGACCCGATCCAGCCGCTCACCATCTGCGCGTGGCGTCTGCCGGCGGAAGAGGAGGGCGAGACGTTTTACCAGCACCCGCTGGACCAGACCGCGCTGGCGCTGTCAGATGTGGTGAGCTACCACGCCTACACCAATACCGGGCGCATGACGGCGATTATCCAGCAGCTTCAGGCGCTGGGCCGCCCAATCTTCTGCACCGAATGGCTGGCGCGTCACGTGGGCGGCACCATCGAAGAGCAGCTCCCGCTGATGTACATGGCGAAGGTCGCGCCGTATCAGTGGGGGCTGGTGCGCGGTAAAACCCAGACCTGGCTGCCGTGGCCGGTAGTGATGAAGGAGTCCACGGACTACTGCCGCCTGTGGTTCCACGACGTGTTTGAGGAGAACGGTATCCCGTTCTCACGCGCTGAAATCGCGCTGATGAAGAAGCTGCGCAAAATCGCCCCGAATCCGCAGGGCTAATAATAATGACCCGGCGCGCTGTCGCCGGGCAACCAGGTACGCACTATGGCAATGACAATGAAGATACCGTCTCGCGAGTTGTGGTCTTACTTTGGCTATGGTTTAGGTCAGTGTTTTAGCTTTGGTTTAGTGGGTTCGTTTATTAACTATTTTTACACCGACGTGCTGGGGATCTCGGCGCTGGCGGCAAGCACCATCTTCCTGATTGCCCGTGCGTGGGATGCGGTTCACGATCCGCTGTTTGCCAGCATTATGGACACCATTAACAGCCGGTTCGGCAAGTTTCGCCACTTTTTACTGATCGCCCCGCTGCTGATCACCGGGGTCACCCTGCTGGCGTTCTATAAAATCGAAGCGGACATGACCACCAAAATCCTCTACGCCGGGGTGACGTATATCCTGTGGGGGACGCTGTACGCCATCTCCGATATCCCGTTCTGGTCGATGTCATCGGTGATGACCAACGACTCCGGCCAGCGCACCCGCGCGGTGACGGCGGCGATGCTCGGAGTGAACGCCGGGATTGCCTGCGCTAACATCTTCTTCCCAAAGCTGGCAGCGTTCTTCGCCCAGTACAGCAACGATAAAGGCTACTTTATGGCGGCGCTGGTGATGATGCTGGTGGGCCTGCCGTTGATGCTCAACGGCTTTATGCAGATCAAAGAGCGCGTGCCGCCGAGCCCGGAAAAGGTGACGATGCGCGACACCTTCCACAACCTGCGCCAGAACAAGCCGCTGTTTATTGTCCTGCTGTCGTTCTTTTTCTGCGTGTTCCATAACGTGGCGGGCGGTCTCTATATCTACTTCTTTATCAACAATATGGGCGACGGCAGCCTGCAAATGGCAATTGGCGTAATGGGGATAGTGGCGGCGGTGCTGTGCCTGGTCGCCCCGCTGCTGACCCGCCGGATGCAGAAGCGGAAGCTGTTTATGATCCTCTGCGGGCTGGACGTGGCGGTGCGCGTGGTGATGTGGTTCACGGGCTATCAGCACACGGCGTTGCTGTTTATCCTGCTCGGCCTGAGCACGCTGTTCGTGATGATGACCAACATCCTCACCTCGTCGATGATTGCCGACACCATCGAGTATGCGGAGTATCACACCCACAAGCGCTGCGCGGCGATCACCTTCTCCGGGCAGACCTTTACCGGCAAGATGTCGGTGGCGGTGGGCGGCGGGCTCATCGGCGTGTTTCTGACAATGATCGACTATGTGCCGCAGGCGCAGGCCCAGAGCGACAGCGTGCTGGCGGGGCTGTTCTTCGGCATTTGTTTGTTACCAGCGATAGGCTCGCTGATCCGAATGGGGTTTATGTCGCGCTTTACCTTTACCGAAGAGAAGCATGCGGAGGTGTGTCGGCTGCTGGCGGAGCGGAATGCGTCTGCGAAAGCGCTGGGTGGCGGCTGCGCCTTACCCGGCCTACAGGACCAGCCCTTGTAGGCCTGATAAGCGAAGCGCCATCAGGCTTCGCGTAATGACTTACAGCGACTTCACAAACGCCAGCAGATCTTCGTTGAGCTGGTCCTGGTGGGTCAGCGCGAAGCCGTGCGGCGCGTTGTCGTACACTTTCAGCGTGGCGTTTTTGATCATCTCTGCCGCCAGCTTGCCGGTCGTTTCAAACGGCACGACCTGGTCGTTGCTGCCGTGGATCACCAGCGTCGGCACGTCGATTTTCGCCATATCCGGGCGGAAATCGGTCTCGGCGAAGGCGGTTACGCAATCAATGGTGCCCTTCAGGGACGCCAGCAGGGCGATGTTCAGCGTCTGCGTCAGGGCACCGGCAGAAACGGTCTGCCCGGCGTTGGTGCCGTAGAATGGGGTAGCGAAATCGCTGATGAACTGGGCGCGATCTTTACGCAGTCCGTCGCGAATCCCGCTGAACACGCTCTGATCGACCCCTTCCGGGTAGCTATCGGATTTGCCGAAAATGGGTGTTACCGCGCCCAGCAGGGCAAGACCGGCCACGCGCTCGCTGCCGTAGTTGTTGATGTAACGCGTCACGTCGCCGCCGCCCATGGAGAAGCCTACCAGCGTCACGTCGCGCAGATCCAGCGTGGTGATCAGGTCGTTAATGTCGGACGCAAAGGTATCGTAGTCATAGCCGTTCCACGGCTGATCCGAACGCCCAAACCCGCGACGGTCAAAGGCGATGGTGCGGTAGCCGCGCTCGGCCAGGTGGTTCAGCTGGCTGTCCCACATATCCCCGTCCAGCGGCCAGCCGTGGCTGAAGAGAACCGGTTTGCCCGCGCCGCAGTCTTTGTAATAAATCTGCGTACCATCTTTTGCCTTAAACGTTGCCATAGTGTGTTCCTCTACAGGTGATTGTTATGTTCAGACCGGCGCGACCAGATAACGAATTGCCGGTGATGTTGTGCCCTGATGAAAAGCCAGAACGCGGCTCTGCAACAGGAGGTCATTCATGGTGTGGCGTTCCTGCTGGCGCAGATGCTCGATCCAGGAACCCATCAGGAAGGTCTCGATAAACAGACCCGGACGTTCAATATCTTCGTACACCGCCCAGCTCATGGCCCCGGCGCGGCGGCGCACCCGGCGTAGTTCGTGCACGGCCTGCAAAAACGCTTTCGCGTTCTGCGGGTCGATGATGTACTCATGCGAGACCAGCACCGGGCCACGCTCGTTCGGGAGTTCAATCTCCACCCCGTCCAGCGGCTGCCCGCTCAGGTCGAGATTTAAATCCGGATCTTTCTCCAGCTTCCAGCGGAACACCGTCATGCTCGCCAGCACCATCCCCAGCGTGGCGAGAACCAGCGAAGCCGGCGTGCCGAACTGCGAGGCGATCTGGCCCCAGACGGCGCTGCCTGCGGTCATCGAACCGAAAAAGACCGTCAGATACACCGCCAGCGCCCGGGCTTTTACCCAGCGTGCGGCGCTGCGCTGCGCGCCAAGGTTGAGGGTGGAGAGCACCGCAATCCACGCGAAGCCGGTAAAGAACTCAAACAAGTTTAGCAGCCAAAAGTGACGTACAAATGCCAGCGCCAGCATGGTGATCGCAAACGTCAGGCTGGCGGTCACCATCAGCCGATCGGCGTTCAGCCGCTGGCGCAGACGCGGCAGCAGGATGGCCCCGGCAATGGCGCCAAGGCCGATACATGCCAGCATCACGCCATAGCCCGCCGGGCCTAAGCCCAGCTCGCGGCGCGCCACCAGCGGCAGCAATGCCCAGCCCGCGCTGCCGAAAACGAAGAAGGCCACGGTGCGCACCAGCACGTTGCGCAGCACCGGCGCGGCGTGCACGTAGCGAATGCCTGAGCGCACCGCAGAGAAGAAGTGCTCCGGTGGCAAACGCTGCACGGACGGCGCCGGACGCCAGCGCCACAGCACCCACGCCACGCCCATCACGGACAGCGCGTTCAGGGCAAACACCATCCACGGTCCGGCAAGCGACAGCAGAAAACCGCCCAGCGCGGGGCCAATTGCCCGGCTGATATTGACCCCGAGCGAGTTAAGCGCCACGGCGGAACCCAGCTCGGGCTTGCTCACCAGGTCAGGGACAATCGCCTGAAACGGCGGCGAACTCATGGCCGCACCCACGCTCAGCAGAAACGTCGCCGCCAGCAGAACGGTGGGGGTGACGTGTCCGGTAAAAGAGAGCAGCGTCAGCCCGGCGGCGGCAATGAATACCCACAGCTGGGAGAAGAGCAGGTATTTACGTCGGTCAACGATGTCCGCCATCACCCCGGACGGCAGGGCGAAAAGGAACATCGGCAGGCTGCTCGCCGCCTGCACCAGCGCGATATCCAGCGGATCGGCGCTGAGCGTCAGCATGCTCCAGTTGATACCGACGTCGCTCATCCATGAGCCGACGTTAGAGACCACCGTGGCGATCCACAGCATGCGGAACACCGGCTGGCTCAGCGGCTGCCAGGGTGAAACCGCGGGCGTCTGCTCGACGTGTGCGTCGCGAACGTCGTTAACCTGGGTCATGCGAACCTCTCCGTTGTTTTACGCTGCACTCGCCACTGGCCCGGCCCGGTAAGGGCGAGGGTGGTGAAGATAATCAGCAGCAGCCAGCCAAACTGCCCCTCGGCAATCGACCAGTTCGGGTGGACCGCCAGCATCGCCACCAGCAGCACGGCGATAATCGGCAGGCACGCCAGGCGGGTGTAAACCCCCGCAATGATAAACAGCGGGCAGATCACCTCGGCGACGATCGCCGGGATCAGGCTGGCATACGGCCCGAAACCAAACGGATCTTCGATGCGCGTCAGCTCTTCGCTGAAGTGCAGCACCTTCGGCAGGCCGTGCACGTAAAGCAGCAGCAGGCTGCCGGTCAGGCGCAGAAAAAACAACCCCGGATCGATCCGGGGCGAAACGTCATTTTGTTTCATCAGAATGCAAAGCAGCTGCAACCCAGCGCCCCCCAGAAAGCGTTATCGTCGGATACCGGCATCGCTGACGTACGGGCGAAATCATGCTGGTGGCTGTGAACCCCGCACGGGCCGCTACAGTGGTGAGCCACACTCATACCCACGCGTGCGGCCTGCGGCGGCGCGCTGCGGTAATGGCCCGGCACCTTCACCACCGGGGACCACTCGGGCAGAACCGGAATGGCGGGCGGCGCGAGTGGGCCAAAGGCGCCTGCGGCATAGACGATATCGCCGTTCACCACGGTGAGGACGGACTCGATGCCCTTGATCTCCTCCTCCGGCACGCGGAAGTAATCTTTGCTGAGCACCGCCAGATCCGCGAGCTGCCCCGCTTTGATCTGCCCCTTCTGATTCTGCTCGCTGGAGAACCACGCGCTGCCCTGGGTCCAGAGCATCAGGGCGGTATCGCGATCCAGACGGGCGCTGTGGTCGTACATCTGCATCCCGCCAACGGTGCGGCCGGAGACCAGCCAGTAGAGCGCGGTCCACGGGTTGTAGCTCGCCACGCGGGTAGCGTCCGTTCCCAGGCCCACCGGCACGCCGGTCTCGAGCATTTTCGCCACCGGCGGCGTGTGGCGGGTGGCTTCGATGCCGTAGCGCTCGGCAAAGTACTCGCCCTGGAAGGCCATGCGGTGCTGGACGGCAATGCCGCCGCCGAGTGCTTTGATGCGGTCAATGTTGGCCTGCGACACGGTTTCGGCGTGGTCGAAGAACCAGTGCAGCCCGTTGAACGGAATGTCACGGTTCACCTTCTCGAAGACGTCCAGCATGCGGCTGATGGATTCGTTATAGGTGGCGTGCAGGCGGAACGGCCAGCGGTGCTCCACCAGATGGCGCACCACGCGCTCCAGTTCGTCCTCCATGCCCGGCGCGAGGTCCGGACGCGGCTCGAGGAAGTCTTCAAAATCGGCGGCGGAGAAGACCAGCATCTCGCCCGCGCCGTTGTGGCGGAAGAAGTCGCTGCCCTGGCCCGGCGTGAGCATGTCGGTCCATTTTTCAAAGTCTTCCAGCTCGTGGCCCGGACGCTGGGTAAACAGGTTGTAGGCGATGCGGATGGTCATCTGCTTTTTCTCGTGCAGCTCGGCAATCACCTCGTAATCTTCCGGGTAGTTCTGGAAGCCGCCGCCCGCGTCGATGGCGCTGGTCAGCCCCAGACGGTTCAGCTCGCGCATGAACTGGCGCGTGGAGTTGACCTGCTGCTCCAGCGGCAGCTTCGGCCCTTTCGCCAGCGTGGCGTACAAAATCATGGCGTTCGGACGGGCAATAAGCATTCCGGTCGGGTTGCCGTTGGCGTCGCGCTGGATCTCCCCGCCCGGCGGGTTCGGCGTGTCTTTGGTGTAGCCGACCACCTTCAGCGCGGCGCGGTTGAGCAGGGCGCGGTCGTACAGGTGGAGGATAAACACCGGGGTGTCAGGCGCGGCGTCGTTAATTTCGTCGAGGGTCGGCATGCGGCGCTCGGCGAACTGGAACTCGCTCCAGCCGCCCACCACGCGCACCCACTGGGGCGACGGCGTGCGCAGGGCCTGCTCTTTTAGCATCCGCAGGGCGTCGGCCAGGGACGGCACGCCTTCCCAGCGCAGCTCGAGGTTGTAGTTCAGGCCGCCGCGGATCAGGTGCAGGTGCGAGTCGTTCAGGCCGGGGATGGCGGTGTGGCCTTTTAAGTCGACCACCTTAGTGCCGTCGCAGTGGTGTTGCATCACCTCGGCGACGGTACCCACTTCCAGAAATTTTCCGTCGCGCACGGCAACGGCTTCCGCGACAGGATTCTCGCGATCGACGGTGTGAAACTGGCCGTTAACCAGAATGAGATCGGCTTTACCGAGGGTAACCATAATAGCTCCAGACTCAGAGGGGAATGGTCAGGATTATGGGAACCGGTTTCGGCAAAGATCCAGTTATACAATAGGATAGGTATACCAAAGTATAACTATACCTAAGGTTAACTATACGAAGAGATAATTACACCACAGCGCTGTGGGTCATAGGATGAACGCGATTTTATCGGCGTGCTGTTCGCGGCGATTTTAACCTTTAACCTCACTGGATACTCTTATGACCACTTCTAAGCTCGAAGTCTTAACCCCTGCCAACTGTCAGATCATCTTCATCGATCACCAGCCACAGATGGCGTTCGGCGTGCAGTCTATTGACCGCCAGGTGCTGAAAAACAACACCGTGGCGCTGGCGAAAGCGGCTAAGGTGTTCAACATCCCAACCATCATCACCACCGTTGAGACCGAAAGCTTCTCCGGCAATACCTATCCGGAGCTGCTGGACGTGTTCCCGGGCCAGGACATCCTGGAGCGTACCTCCATGAACTCCTGGGACGACCAGAAGGTGCGCGACGCGCTGAAGGCCAACGGCAAGAAGAAGGTGGTTGTCGCGGGCCTGTGGACCGAAGTGTGCAATAACAGCTTTGCCCTGTGCGCGATGCTGGAAGGCGACTACGAAATTTATATGGTGGCAGACGCCTCCGGCGGCACCTCCAAAGAAGCCCACGACTTCGCGATGCAGCGCATGATCCAGGCGGGCGTGATCCCGGTGACCTGGCAGCAGGTGATGCTGGAGTGGCAGCGTGACTGGGCGCGCAAAGAGACCTACACCGCGGTGATGGATATCGTGCGCGAGCACTCCGGCGCCTACGGAATGGGTGTGGATTACGCCTACACCATGGTGCACAAAGCGCCGTCTCGTCAGAAGAGCGAGCACCGCACCTTAGCGCCGGTTCCGGCACGCTAAGTCCCGCTGGCGGGCTGGTCCCTCATCCGGCTCGCCGCTGCCTTTTTCTCTGGAGTTCACAATGAGTACAGGGTTGATATCCCTCGCGGCAGGCGTGTTGATTGGCCTGATGTATGCCGTGCTGAAGGTGCGTTCCCCCGCGCCGCCCGCGCTGGCGCTGATTGGCCTGCTGGGGATGCTGGCGGGGGAACAGGCGATGCGTCATCTTTTATCCCGCGACAATCCCGCGGGCGTGCAGGTGACGGTTCCCCACGTTCAGCACCTGTCCGGAGCGTCATCATGAAGGCCTGGATTATTTCGCTGGTGTGCGGGGTCGCGGCTGGGGTACTTTACGCCCTGCTCGACGTGCATTCCCCGGCGCCGCCGGTCGTCGCGCTGCTTGGCCTGTTCGGCATGCTGGTGGGTGAACAGCTGATCCCCATCGGACGGCGTCTGGTGAGCCGCGAACCGTTGACCCTGGCCTGGTTTCGTCATGAATGCGTACCGAAGATCAGCGGTACCGCGCCCCCAGCGCCCGCGAAGGAAAGCCGCGACGCGTAACGATTTGTTTGAGGAAAGACAGCATGACGCTGCCGTGGCGCATTGCCATCATTGATGACGAACGCTCTGTTCGCAGCGGGCTCAGTAACCTGCTGCAATCGGAAGGGTATGCTACCGATACCTTCGATTCGGCAGAGGTTTTTTTGAGCCACCCTCTCGCCCTGTCCGGCGCGTCGCTGGTGATCACCGACATCAAGCTGCGCGGCATGAACGGCATCGAGCTGTTTGAGAAGCTGCGGTTGCTGGCCACGCCGCCACCGCCAGTACTGTTTATCTCCGGCCATGCTGATGAAAATATGCAGCGGTATGCACTCAGTCTGGGCGCCGCTGCATTTTTGCGTAAGCCGATTAACATCGATATTCTGCTGGATCATATTCAGCGGGAGCTGACCCGCCGACAATAAGGATCGCGGATGAACGAACATACGTCGCCTGCATTTTGGCCCGCCCGGGGAAGTCTCCATGAAGGGCGGGCTTTTGTTCTGAAAGAGGATGTCATTTTTACCGTGCTGGCGCAGGAGGGCGGCATCGCCTGGATGAACGGACGGCACCCCCAGTCCGGCGGTTCGTTTATTATTGCCACCGCGGTCAGCGATGAAGAAGAGGAGCGGGCCACGCGGCTGCTGAAAAACGAGTTTGCCCTGCGCGATCGGCTTCATGACGGCTGGGCTATCCGGCCCGTCGCTTCAACCCAGTACCGAGGACGTTTTGCGCTGGTCTACGCGCCGTTCTGCTTTGAACTGCTGGCGTGCCGGGCAGGTAAAGCGATCTCCGGGATCGCCCGCTTTATCGAAATGGCGATCCGCATCTGCGGTCCCCTGCGCCAGATGCATCTGCACAACCTGATCCACGGCGATATCAAACCCGGGGCGATCTTCGTTCATCACGACGCCACCTGCCGTTTGTGCAGCTTCGGTCTTTCCTGCGGCACCTCCGACGCGTTCTCCCAGTCACGGCTTGCCGCGTCTGGCGGCACGCCCGCCTACATGTCACCGGAACACACCACGCGTACCCGGCGCGCCGTCGACAGCCGGAGCGATCTCTACAGTCTGGGTATCGTGCTTTATGAACTTCTGACCGGGCGATTGCCGTTTGAACTGAGCGCTGATGACCAGACCAACTGGGCGCATTACCACATTGCCTCTGAGCCGCTTTCGCCGGGGCGGGTGCGCCCGGACGTACCCGGCATGCTGTCGACCATTATCCTTAAGCTGCTGGAGAAGAATCCGGAGAATCGCTATCAGACCGTCGACGGGCTGATTGCCGACCTCAGGCGCTGCCAGGCGACGCTGACCGCCGAAGGTGAGATCGTCGACTTTATTCCCGGCCAGCAGGATCGCTCTCCGGCGATCCATCTTGCCGATTCGCTTTTCTCTGCGCATCCGCAGGCCAGCGACGTCATCGCCGCGTTTGAGCGGGTCAGCCAGAGCGGTGCGCCGGAACTGGTGACGATTGGGGGGCCTTCGGGGATCGGCAAATCTTCCGTGATCGCCACCACGCTGAAATCGCTGCAACAGCGCAAGGTGCTGCTGGCGGTGGGCAAGGTCGATCAATATTCTCCCACGCTGCCCTACGGCGTGCTGAGTTCGGCGTTTCGGACGCTCACGCTGCACCTGCTCGGGCTGCCAGCCGGGGAGGTAGCGACGTGGAAAATCCGTCTGTCGCGCGCGCTGGAAGGCTTCGAGGAGCTGGCCGTTAGCCTGGTGCCGGAGCTGAATTTACTCCTTGAGAACAAACCGCGTTTCTCTGCGGATACCTTTTCCATCGACGCGCGGGCGCGCTTCAGCCATATGGTGCTGGCGCTGGTGAAAACCTTCGCCACCCAGGGCGCGCCGCTGGTGCTGCTGCTGGATAATGTGCAGTGGATCGACGCCGCCAGCCTGCAAACGCTCGATCACCTGCTGCGCGCCTGCGGCGCCATCCCGCTGCTGGTGGTGGTGGCGCACCGCGATCTCAGTTCGCTTTCTGAGCCCTCCTTGCAGACCGCGCTGGCGAGCCTGCCGGAGGCGGCGCAACACGTCACGACGATTGTACCGCAGCCGCTGTCGGTGAAGGCCGTGGCGCGCTGGCTCGGGGGGATTTTTCATGCCCGCAGTACCGGTACCGCCGATCTTGCCACGCTGATCCATGAAAAAACCGGCGGCAACCCGCTGTTCGTGCAGGAGTTTTTCCGCCGCATCGTCGATGACGGACTGGTGGTGCACAACAAATATCAGGGGAAATGGCATTACGATCTCCAGGCCATCCGCGCCCGGCACTACACCGAGAACGTGGTGACGCTGGTGCTTGAACAGCTCAAGGAGATGCCCGACGAGACGCGCCGCCTGCTGGGCAGCATCGCCTGCCTCGGCTGCACGGGCGAGCTGGAGATGCTGTGCCGCGTGGTGGGGCGGTCGGCGGCGGAAATCCGCTACGCGCTTCATCCGGCGGTGACCGCTCAGCTGATTGTGCTGACGGAGAAAGAGTACGCTTTTACCCACGATCGGGTGCAGGAAGCCGCCTTTGCCCTGCTGGATGAGGGCGAGAAAAGCCATCTGCACCTGACCACCGCCAGCCTGCTGGCGGATGCCGCGCGGCAGACGGCGGGCAACGAACTGCTGTTCCGCGCGGTTCACCACGTCAGCGCCGCGCTGGACTGCATCCAGCCTGCACCCCAGCGGCAGCGATTCCGGGAGCTGAGCCTTCAGGCCGCGCGGCGTGCGAAGCGTACCGGCGATTACCTTTCCGCCTTAAGCTATATCCAGACCGCCAGAGCGCTGGGGAATGCGGGCCCGGTCTCGGACTTTATGCTGGATATCGAAGAGGCGGGCTGTGAGTTTGCGCTCGGACACCTGGAGCGCACGCGTGCGCTGTGCGATGCGATCCTCGGTTCACCGGGCGGGCTGACGGAGAAAGCGCTGGCCGCCAACCTGCTGGCGGAAGTTTATATGCGCCAGTCGGAGATCCGCCTGGCGCTGGAGGCGTCGTTATGCTGGCTGGGCGTGTTCGGGATCCAGATCAGCCGCTACCCGGAAAATGCCGAATGTGACGAGGCCTGGCAGCAGTTCTGTCAACGCACCGCCGACGCGCCGCAGAACCCGTTTTCTCAGCTTAAGCTGATGGAGAACGCAGAGACCGAAGCGGTGATGAACCTGCTTTACAGCGCCAGTATTTTCGCCAGCTTTACCTGCCCGCGCCTGCACTTTTTACTCCTGTGCCGAATGATGCACCTCACGCTCGATCACGGCATAACCGGTGCTTCCACCACGGCGATGGCCTGGTTTGGCGTGCTGATTGGCCACCGCTACGCCGAATACCGTCTCGGGTTTGAGTACGGCACGCTGGCTCGTGAGCTGGTGAACCGCCACGGCTATGATGCCTATGAAGCCAAAACTCTGCTGCCGCTCGACCAGCTCAGCGTCTGGACCCAGCCGCTGTCGTACACTATCGAGTGCGCCAAGGCCTGCTTTACCTCAGCGGTGACCCACGGCGACATGACGATGGCCTGCTTCGCGGCCTGTCATCAGATCATTAACTTCCTCTCCCGGGGCGACCATCTGGATGGCGTGCTGACCAGCATCGATCGCGGTCTGGCCTTTGTGCGCAAAACGGATTACCAGGACATTGAAACCGTTCTGCACATTCAGCGCCGCTACGTGGAGTTTTTACGCACGCCGGTGACGGGCCCATGGAGCGCCGCCCAGGCGCTGCCTGACGATCTGCTGCCCGCGCCGCCGGAGCAGGCGCCCGAGCAGACCTCGACCATGCTCTTCTGGTACTGGCTCTATCGCGGGATGGCGCACTTTTCCTGCGGCGAATACGCCGACGCACAGGCGGATTTAGAAATGGCGGGCTGGTATGCGTGGTCCGCGCCGGGTCATATTCATCTGCTGGATTACCATTTTTACAGCGCGCTGGCGCTCTCCCGCCAGCTCACGCCGGAAACCTTTTCGGCGGATTATCGCCGCAGTATTCATTACCATTACGACAAAATTGCCCTCTGGGCGCGGATCAATCCGGGCACGTTTGCCGATAAAGAGGCGCTGATTTATGCCGAAATCGTCCGTCTGGACGGCATGAACAGCATCGCGCTGGAGCAGTATGAAAAAGCGGTGCGACTCTCGCGGGAGGGCGGGTTTAACCCGATCAATGCCCTGGCGCACGAGCTGGCCGGGCGTTTCTCGCTGGCCTGCGGCTACCCGACCGCCTCCGACGCCCATTTCCGCGGCGCGATTGCCGCCTGGGGGCGCGTCGGGGCGCAGGCCAAGGTGCGCCAGCTGGAGCAGGATTTCCCCCATCTGCTGGCCTCCGGGCATAGCCGCGCGTATGACACGGCGGCGTTTGCCCAGAACGAGGTGATCCGCGATTTACAGAGCGTCATCAAAGCCTCACGCGCCTTATCCGAAGAGATCAACCTTGAACGTTTAATCGAAAACCTGATGACGCTGCTGCTTGAACGGGCCGGGGCGCAGCGTGGCCTGCTGCTGCGCGTCAGCGATAATCACATCCCGGAGATTGAAGCCAGCGCCTGGACCAGTACCGACGGCGTGCGGGTGCGCATCCTGAAAGCGTCACCGATGGCGACGGACATGCCGCTGTCGGTGCTGGCCGCGGTGATCCGCACCGGGCAGGAGATCCGCACCGGCAAACCGGAGGAGTTCCACCCGTTCAGCCAGGATCCGTATCTGGTGACGTCCGGCGCCGCCGTGATGTGCGTGCCGATGTTCAAACAGGCGCGGCTGGTGGGGATTCTGTATCTGGAAAACCGCCTGATGCCGGAGGTGTTTACCGCCGAACATTCGCGCGTGGTCAGCCTGCTGGGTGCGCAGGCGGCGGTTTCGCTGGAGACGGCGCGGCTCTACGCCGAGCTGCTGGCGGAAAACATCCAGCGCCGACGGGTGGAGAAAGAGCTGCGCGCCAGCCAGACCTCACTGATGCTGGGCGAGCAGATCAGCCATACCGGCAGCTGGCGCTGGGAACTGGTGCAGGATCTGATGTTTATGTCCGAAGAATACGCCCGTATCCTTGGCCTGCCGGAGCAGCAAAAGATGATCTCAATGGCGGAGTTTTTGACCTTCGTGCATGAGGATGATTATGGCCGGATCAGCACCCTCGTTAATCAGAGCGTGCGTGACGGGCTGTCGATGCGCGCGGAGTTTCGCATCATCCGCACCGACGGCTCCGTTCGTTACATCCTCGGGATTGGCGATCCGGTGGGGGTGGGCAGCGAGGTGAATGAGTATTACGGCATCATTACCGACATCACCAGCCAGCGGGCGGCGGAGGATGCGATGCGGGTGGCGCAGGCGGATCTGGCGCGGGTCTCACGAGCCACTACCGTCGGGCAACTGACCTCCTCGATCGCGCACGAGATCAACCAGCCGCTGATGTCGATTGTCTCGAACGCCGGCGCGAGCCTGCGCTGGCTCAACCGCGATCCGGCGCGGCTGGACAAAGTGCGCGAGGGGCTGGAGGAGATCGCCGCCGAGGGCGAGCGGGCAGGGGAGATCATCCGCAGCATTCAGTCTCTGACGCGCAAACAGGACCCCACGTTTACGCGAATCGATCTGCACTTCCTGATCCACCACATCATTATGCTTTCCCGCAGCGAACTTGAGCTGCGACACATAAGCGTTGATTATCTTCTGAACGCTGACGACAGCTTTATCATCGGCGACAGCGTGCAGATCCAGCAGGTGTTGCTTAACCTGGTGATGAATGCGATGGAAGCGATGGCGGAAGTGACGGATCGCCCGTGCAGCATCACGATCGCCACCGCGAACTGCGCTGAAGGGAAGGTGATCTTTGAGATCGCCGATACCGGCAGCGGCATTGAGCCGGAGCTCACCGAGCGGATCTTTGACTCGTTCTATTCGACCAAAGCGCAGGGAATGGGCATGGGGCTGACCATCAGCGCCAGCATTATTGAACGGCACCGGGGGAAACTGAGCGCGCGCCGCAGAGAGCCGTACGGCACGGTGTTTACCTTCGCGTTGCCGCTTGCCGGACAGGAGATGTAACGGTTATTCCGCTGGCTGATGTTTGGTCAGGCGCTCGACGGCCCTGACCAGTTCAGCCACGGAGCGGACCTGCATTTTCTCCATCACCCGGCGGCGGTGCACTTTCACCGTAATCTCACTGACGCCCAGCTCGGCGGCGATCTGCTTGTTGAGCTTGCCGCTGACGGCCAGCTCAAGCACCTCATGCTCGCGCGGCGTGAGGGACAGATGGCGCTGTTTCAGGGCGTAGTGCTCTTTGACGCGGGCGGCGTTGTGCTGTGCCAGCCTGAGCGCGGATTCGATGGAGCCGATGAGCGCGCTGGATTCAACGGGCTTAGTGAGAAATTCGTAGGCCCCGCCTTTGATCGCCCGGACGGACATAGGGATGGTGCCGTGGCCGGTGAGAAAGATGATCGGTATTTCCCGCCCGCTGTCTTTCAGCGCATCTGCGACATCAAACCCGGTTATCGTGGGCATTTGCATATCGAGAATCACGCAGGAGGGCAGATCCTCAAAGGGATGGCTGAGAAAGGCCTCTGCTGAGGAAAAGCCAAGGGCATGTATATCCGCAGACTCCAGCAGCCTGACAACGGACTGCCTGACTGTGTCATCGTCATCAACCACATAAACAATGTGTTCCATTCACCGCCCCGGTGTTGATTTAAATGTCGAGGATGTAAACAGTCACTATGGCTACGTAAGAGACTGTTTATGCTGACTTTCATCTTAACACATTAAATATCATTATCATTTAGCAATATGATAACCATATGAAGTATAGCGAGCTTGAGCGGAGGCGATGAAGGAACGAAACGCTGTTTTTATGCACCGACAAGCTCAATACGGTTGCCGTCCGGGTCCGCAATCACCGCTTCATAGAAACCGTCCCCGGTCATACGCGGGGCGCTGAGCAGGGAGCCGCTTGCCTGCGCCTGCGCTGCCATACTGTCCACCTGCGCTTTGCTGCCGACGTTGATGGCGATATGCGCCCAGCCGATAAATTCCGGGTGCGAAGGTGCACTGGGCAGGCCCGGCAGCGTCATCAGCTCGATGGTCGGCCCGTCATCCAGGGTAATAAAGTGAGATTTAAACCCCGGACGATTTTTGCTGACGTAGCGGTCATTACTGCGGCCGCCAAACACCGTTTCCCAGAACTGAACCTGCGCGTCCAGGCTGCGGGTCCAGAGTGCGACATGTGCAATATTCATAAGATCCCTCGTTATTTGTCTGTGAGGACTTTCACCGGTAAAACAGGCTACACTCTGGTTTTGAGCGCGACAAGCTGAGGAAACAACAATGCACTACACACTGAAAGAAAGCGACAAGGAAAAAGCGGAAGGAACAAACGGCGCGGGCGCTCTACAGCAAAAACTGCTGGAATCCCGTTCGATTGTCATCTCCGGAGAGATTAACCAGGAGCTGGCCCAGAAGGTCATCACTCAGATGATCCTGCTGCAAAGCGTCAGCAACGATCCGATCAAGCTGTACATCAACAGTCAGGGCGGCCACGTAGAAGCGGGCGACACCATCCACGACTTCATTAAGTTTATCCGTCCGGAAGTGCATGTGATCGGCACCGGCTGGGTGGCGAGCGCCGGGATCACCATCTTCCTGGCGGCGAAAAAAGAGCACCGCTACGCTCTGCCGAATACCCGCTTTATGATCCACCAGCCGCTGGGCGGCGTGCGCGGTCAGGCAACGGATATCGAAATCGAAGCGCGCGAGATCATCCGCATGCTGGAGCGCGTGAACAAGCTGATTGCTGACGCCACCGGCCAGCCGCTGGAGAAAGTGAAGAAAGACACCGACCGTAACTTCTGGATGTCACCGGCGGAAGCGCTGGACTACGGCATCGTGGGTAAACTGATTACCCATTATGACGAGCTGAACCTGGATTAAGTTTAAGCCCGCGTGTGCGTCGGGTGACGGCTTCGCCTTACCCGACCTACGCGCGCTCGATTGACCCATGACAAGTTCCCCCCTCGCTGTCTCTTCTATAATCGCGCCTGTCTCCCCTCTCACTGGTGCTACCCATGGCGTATCAACTGAACCTGAACTGGCCGGAATTTCTTGAAAAATACTGGCAAAAACAACCCGTTGTGCTGAAAAATGCCTTCCCGAATTTTGTCGACCCCATTACCCCTGATGAGCTGGCGGGTCTGGCGATGGAGCCGGAAGTCGATAGCCGCCTGGTAAGCCACGCTAACGGCAAGTGGCAGGCGAGCAATGGCCCGTTTGAGCATTTCGATAACCTCGGTGAAACCGGCTGGTCCCTGCTGGCGCAGGCGGTGAACCACTGGCATATGCCCGCGGCAGAGCTGGTGCGTCCGTTCCGCGTCCTGCCGGACTGGCGTCTTGATGACCTGATGATCTCCTTCTCCGTCCCGGGTGGCGGCGTTGGGCCGCATATCGATCAGTACGATGTGTTTATTATCCAGGGGATGGGCAGCCGCCGCTGGCGCGTGGGGGACAAGCTGCCGATGCGTCAGTTCTGTCCGCATCCGGCCCTGCTGCATGTCGATCCGTTTGAGCCGATCATCGACGAAGATCTGGCGCCGGGCGATATCCTTTACATTCCGCCTGGATTCCCGCATGACGGCTTCACCCATGAAACCGCGCTCAACTACTCTGTCGGTTTCCGCGGGCCGAACGGTCGCGATCTGATCAGCAGCTTTGCCGACTACGCGCTGGAGAACGATCTGGGCGGCGAACATTACAGCGATCCGGATCTGACCTGCCGCGAACACCCTGGCCGCGTGGAGCAGTACGAGCTCGATCGCATTCGCCAGATGATGATCGACATGATTAGCAAGCCAGATGATTTTACGAAATGGTTTGGCAGCTTCGTCTCCACGCCGCGTCACGAGCTGGATATTGCCGCCGCCGAGCCGCCGTATTCCGCAGAAGAGGTGCTCGACGCGCTGCAAGGGGGCGAAACGCTCTCCCGCCTGAGCGGGCTGCGCGTGCTGAACATCAACGGCAGCGTCTTTATCAACAGCGAACAGCTGGAAACGGCGGATGTGAACGGGGCGGACGCGCTGTGCCGCTTCACCGAGCTCGGCCAGGCTGAGCTGGGCGATGCGCTGAATAATCCGGCGTTTGTGGAAGAGCTGACCGGTTTGATTAACCAGGGCTACTGGTTCTTCGACGAGTAACAGCAGGCGGCGTTTAGTCAGGCTAAACGCCGCCAGGTTCAGACCAGCATATTACAGGCCTTCCAGTAGTTAAGAAGCCGCTCATCGTCGCGCTCTTTCTCCGCTTTGATTTTCATCGCCCGGGCAAGATTTTCTCGCGATACTTCATGGCCTTTTTGCACGATGTCTAAAACCGCTTCACCAAGAGCCAGTGAAATTTCTGCCCGATTATTGCGAATCGTCATAAATACCTCCTCGTTGGTTGCGATAATTTAATTATGAACGGGAAATAATCAGTCGGTAATAATTCATCTCATTCTTATTTTTTCATTTCGGCGTTAAGTAGACTTAATATTCGGTTCTGTCAATGATGTTTCAAAATGCTAATAAGACGTTTAAGCCTGAATTTATGCGCTACAGTTAATTTCGTGCAACAGGCAAATAACCGAAACAGGAGAATAATTATGGTAGATAAAAGCGCAATTAAGGATCACACTCAGGTTGTCGCCAGCTGCGGAACGCACGTCGGGGTTGTGGACCATCTTGATGGTGAGCGTATCAAGCTTGCGAAGAGCGATCCGGAATCGGGCGGCAAGCACCACTTTATTCCTCTCGGCTGGGTTGATAAGGTCGAAGATAATAAAGTTGTCCTGACCAAAAACCATAAAGAGGTTTTTGCTGAGTGGCAGGAAGCATAAATATATTTCTCGCAAGGAAATATATGCCTTCGCTCCGGCTTCGTCCGGAGCGTAATAGTGTCTGCGCCCGGTGATTGCTGCCATTACAAATGGATGGTACTGTTTTGCCTGTCCTTTCCCTAATGCAGGCCCCGAATGATGCTCCAGAGTGAAAATAGATCAGCGAAACGCATATTTTTTGTTGAAGATTTTCAGGTATTCGGCGAGCGCTACGGCATCGACTACCGTTTCCCCCAGTTAAAAGAGGCGCAGGTCAGCGGTAGCCCCGTGTTGCAGGGGAATGTTGAAGAGATGATGCTCTCGTCCGGCATTTCGCTGACCCACTCCGACGTACGTGTATTACAGCCCTATGAAACCACCTCTCGCCACAGCAGCCCGCTCTATATGCTGGTGGTGCTGGAAGGGTGCGTCACGCTCACGCTCAATGGTATCAATTATCCCGTCCGCCCGGGCATGGCGTTCAGCTCACGTCTGAGTGAAGATCAGGTGATGAGCGCGCGTCACGATGCCGACAGCACGCTGAAAACGCTCTCGTTTGGCGTCTACCCGCACGATGCCGGACGTGAAGCCCTGCTTGAGTCATTGCTTCTGGAATGGCAAAGCCTGAATGCACCCGCGTTTGTCTGGCAGGTTCCCGAGTTTGTGATGTCAGGTATTCTGCATGCGCAGCGGCAGGGGGGAAGCGTGCTCTCACGCAAGCTGTTGCTGGAGGGGCTGATGTATCAGCTGCTCGGCCATGGCCTCAACCAGCGCCAGCAGCCTTGCCCGCGCCGGCCTGAGCATGCGCGTCTTGAACGCGTGCGGAGCCTGCTGGAACAGTCTCCTGAACGGGATCATACTCTCGCGCAGCTGGCAGCCCTTGCCGCAATGAGCCCAAGCAGCCTGCGCAGCAAGTTCCGTCAGCGCTACGGCTGCACGCTCTTCGATTACCTTCGCGACTGTCGCCTTGCGCTGGCGCGCCGCTATCTGCTGGAAGGCCACAGCGTGCAGCAGGCGGCTTGGATGTGCGGGTATCAGCATGCCACCAACTTTGCCACCGCGTTTCGTCGTCATTACGGGATTTCACCGGGGGACGTGCGCAAACTCCGCTAACGTAATTTCTCCTGTCGCGCGAATGCATTTCGTGTGGTTTAGCATCGCGCATACGTAACCTGGCGGCACGCATAGCCGTTTGCACTCTCAAAAAGGTAATAATTCTTATTAACAATAAGAAATATCTCTGGAGAGGGTTATGTTTGTTAAATCGCGTCTGGCACTGCTGGTGGGATGGGTTACCGGTAGCGTTGCTTTTCCTTTACTGGCGCAGGATGCCCAAAAAACTGACACCGTGGTGGTGACCTCGCAGATGCAGTCTGCGGCCACCAAGCTTGAAACACCGGATATTGAAACCCCGCAGTCGGTCTCTATCGTCACTCGCGAGCAGTTCGAAGAGCAGGGCGCAACCAGCGTGCGTCAGGCCGTGAGCTACACGCCGGGGGTCTACAGCAACCAGATCGGGGCGTCAAACCGCTTTGACTACATGGTGCTGCGCGGCTTCTCGGACGGCAGCCTGGATAACGTCTACCTCGACGGCCTGAAGATGATGGGCGACACCAACTCCCACAGCTCGCTGGTGGTTGACCCGTGGTTCCTGGACAGTATCGAAGTCGTGCGCGGTCCGGCCTCCGTGCTCTATGGTCGCTCATCGCCGGGCGGGATTGTGGCGCTCACCTCCCGTAAGCCATCGTTCGATCCTGGCGGGGAGATCAAGCTCTTCGCCGGTAACAATAACCAGCGTGGGGCGATGTTCGACGTCACTGGCCCGGTTGATGATAACGACCGCGTGGCGGTGCGCCTCAGCGGGATGACCCGCTATGCCGATTCCCAGTTCGATCCGCTGAAGGAAGAGCGTTACGCCCTGATGCCGAGCCTGACCTGGCGTATCACCGACAACACCCGTCTGGATCTGATGGCCTACCTGCACCGCGATCCGGAAGGCGGCAGCCACTCCGGCCTGCCATATGAGGGCACCGTTGTACCGCACAGCGGTAAGAAAATCTCCAACACCTTCTTCGAGGGCGAGGACGATTACGACAAGTACGATCGTCGGGAAAACATGGTCGGCTATAACATCGAGCACCTGTTTGACAGCGGCTGGTCCGTGCGCCAGAAGCTGCGCTACCTGCACACCAAAGTCGAGCTGAACCAGGTGTATGCCGCAGGCTGGCTGAATGACACCGAGCTGAACCGCGGCTATTCCGGCTCCGACGAGAAGATGAACGCCATCACCCTGGATAACCAGGTCGACGGCAGCTTCGATACCGGGGCGGTAAACCACCGCGTGCTGATCGGCATGGACTACCAGGACCGCACCAACAACGTCACTGGCTACTACGGCGGCTTCCCGCCGATTGACGCTTTCCATCCTGTTTACGGCGCGAAGCCGGACTACATCACCCAGTACAGCAGGGAAAAACACAAGCTGCGCCAGACCGGCTACTACCTACAGGATCAGATGTCCATTGACCGCTGGCGCCTCACGCTGGGCGGGCGTTACGACCAGGTGAGCGTGTCGAACGTCGACAACTTCAACCACACCCGCAGCGATCTGGATAAAAATAACTTCAGCAGCCGCGCGGCGCTGCTGTATCTGTTTGATAACGGCGTCGCGCCGTACGTCAGCTACTCTACCGCCTTTACGCCGACCAGCTTTGCCGACGAGCAGGGCAACATTTTGGATCCGATGAAGGGCAAGCAGTGGGAAGCGGGTGTGAAGTATGAGCCGGAGGGGATGAACAGCCAGTTCAGCGCCTCGGTGTTCCGCATTAACCAGAAGAACATTGCCACTAAAGAGGAGCCGACCGATCCGTACCGTTCCATCGGTGAAATCGAATCCGAAGGCGTTGAACTGGAGGCGATTGGTCAGCTGACCGACAGCCTGCGTATGCAGGCCGCGTACACCTACACGGATATTCGCTACAAGAAGAGCAGCCCGGAAGAGGAGGGCAAGCGCGCCGTTTATGCCCCGCGTAACATGGCCAGCGCCTGGCTGAGTTACGACGTCAAAACCGGCCCTCTGGACGGCCTGACCGTCGGCTCCGGCGTGCGCTATGTCAACGGGATCGCCAGCGATCGCCAGAACACCCATACGCTTCCGTCGTACACGCTGGTGGATATGACCGTGGGGTATGACCTGTCGAAAGTGGGGCTCACGGGCGTGAGCGCGCAGTTGAACGTCAATAACCTGACGGACAGAAGCTACGTCGCGGCGTGTAACTCGCTCTCTTACTGCTACTTCGGTGCAGAACGCAGCATTGTGGGCAGCGTTTCGTGGAAGTTCTGAGTCGTTGACCATTGCCCGGTGGCGGTTTCCACCCTCTCCCTTTGGGAGAGGGTTGGGGTGAGGGCAACAGGCCGCACTACTCCTCCATCGCAATCACAATTGCCTCGCCCATCTTCCTCAGCGCTTCGCGGTTCTTCTCCGTCGGCGGCAACGCCACGTTGATCCGCAGGCAGTTGCGGTACTTCCCGGAGGCAGAAAACAGCGACCCGGCCGCAGCCTGGATCTTCAGACGGCACAGCTGCTTGCTGACGCACACCATATCGACCGTCTCCGGCAGCTCAACCCACAGCAGGAAGCTTCCTTGCGGGCGGGTGACGCATATCTCTGCCGGAAAATACTGCCGCACCCAGCAGGTATAGGTTTCCATATTCTGCTGATAAATCTGACGCATACGGCGCACGTGGCGATGGTAATGGCCGTCGCGAATAAACGCCGCCACCGCCATCTGCGTGCCCGGCACGTTAAACCCGCCCGCGGCGTACTTCATGTGCATCACCCGGTCGTAATAGCGCCCCGGCACGATCCAGCCGACGCGCAGGCCCGGCGCCACGGTTTTGGTAAACGAGCTGCATAAGAGCACGCGGCCATCTATGTCCATAGAATGAATGGTGCGCGGACGCGGGTACTCCGCCGCCAGCTCGCCGTAAATGTCATCCTCAACAATCACGATATCGTGCCGCTGTGCCAGGGCTAAGACCTGCTTCTTGCGAGACTCCGGCATGATAAACCCGAGCGGGTTATTGCAGTTCGGCACCAGGATCACCGCCTTGATCGGCCATTGCTCCAGCGCCAGCTCTAACGCCTCGATGCTGATCCCGGTCTCGGGATCGGTGGGAATTTCAATGGCCTTGATGTTAAAGCCGCGCAGCATCTGCATGGTGCCGTGAAACGATGGTGACTCGACTGCCACGATGTCACCCGGCTTGCACACCGAGAGCAGAGCGATCGACAGCGCGCCGTGGCAGCCGTTGGTGATGACAATCTCGTTTGCCGCCACGGTGGAGCCGCCATCCAGCATCAGACGGGCGATTTGCTCGCGTAGCTCCAGGCGCCCGTCGAGCACGTCATAGCTCAGCATTTCGCCCGGATTATGCTGCGCAATGCGGCTCATCTCACGCCACAGCGGCTTCAGGCTCGGTTGGTTAATGTCCGGTGAGCCGCCGCCAAAGGAGATCATCTCTTTGTCGGCGCGGGCGTCCAGCAGCATCATCACTTCGTCCCACTGGGTGACGTCCACGGGGCGCTGTACCGGGCGCGTCATCGCCGGGACGGGCGGCTGGGCTTTGCGTTTCGAGACAAAATAGCCGGAGCGCGGCTGAGGCGTAATCAGCTGGCGGTTTTCGAGGATCTGGTAGGCCTGCTGTATGGTGCTGATGCTCACGCCGTGCTCCTGGCTCAGCGTGCGTACCGACGGCAGACGTTCACCGCTGCGATACAGCCCTTGTTCGATACGTTCCGCCAGGAGGTTGGCCAGATGTTGATAGCGCGTCATGCTGTATCCTTTTTTTTCACCATACAGAGCATTAAACCAGTACAGATTGATGGGTAAACCACCATGCAGATACCGTTTTAGCGGATCTGTATGGTAAACAAAAGCAGTTTTTGAATCTGTATTGTACTGGCCGTTTTCCATGATGATAACTCCACTGGCACAGCGAGGAGAGCATCATGGAATTCTACGAGAATCGTTCAAAACGTCCGTTTATCGCGTTTGTCTGGGTAGCGAAAACGCTGCGTAACTGGTATCGCATCAACCGTACCCGCCGTATTCTGAGCCAGATGAGCGACGAGCAGCTCAAGGACGTCGGGTTATCGAGATATGATGTGTGAGCATAGGGTTGCCCGGTGGCGCTACGCTTACCGGGCCTACAGGAGACCGTAGGCCGGGTAAGGCGCAGCCGCCACCCGGCGGTTTTCAGCTCAACAGCGCAAGCGTCTGCCGTTTCGGCCTTTCCAGCAGCTCAACCGCCTCCTGATATGACCGCACGTTGTTATAGCCCATCACCAGCCCGTAGCGTTTGCCCGACCCGCGATACCACGCCGAAAGCGCATTAACCTGCAATTGCTGTTCCTGCCAGCAGCGGGCGATCTCCCGGTCAGCGCTTCCCTTTGCGAGGAACGCGACAATATGCATTCCACCGTCGTTTTGCTCGGTGAAGAACAGATCACCATAGACCTCACGCAGGGCGGCAATCATCCAGTCGCGGCGGGTTTGATAGAGCGCGCGCATCTTTTTCAGATGACGGAAAAAATGCCCCTCGTTGAGAAAGGCTGTGAGGATCTTTTGCGTCAGGACCGGCTGGCCGCTGGTGAGGATGTCCGCGCTGTCGGTAAACGCGCCGACGGTGCTGGCGGGCATCACCACGTAGCCCATGCGCAGTGAAGGCATGATGGTTTTGCTGAAGGTGCCCATAAAGATCACCCTGTCATGCTGGTCGAGGCTTTTCAACGACGGCAGCACTTTGCGGGTGTAGTGAAATTCGCCGTCATAGTCATCTTCGATAATCCACGCCTCGTTTTGTGACGCCCAGTCGAGCAGCTGCTGCTTGCGCGGCAGGGAGAGCGTCACCGCCAGCGGGCTCTGGTGCGACGGGGTAACGATGGCGAAGCGGGCATCGTGGTGATTACGCAGCAGGTAGTCCGTATCCATCCCTGCGCGATCGACCGGCACGGTGTGCAGGCGGGGCACAATGCGCTTGAGCAACTGCTGGCCCATAAAGTAGCCCGGATCCTCAAATACCACCTTATCGCTGCGGCTGGCGAGCGTGTCGAGGATCAGGCGCAGGCTGCCGCTGTAGCCGCTGGTGATCAGCACCTGTTCTGCGGTGCAGGACAACCCGCGCGAGATATTGAGATAGCGGGCAATTGCCTCGCGCAGCGGATACCAGCCCAGCACCGGCGGGTTGAGCATTTCATCCTGACGCATGGCGCGCGTCGCCTGGCCTGCCAGCAGCAGCCATTTTTTATAGGGGAAGCTGTCGAGCGCGGGAATGCCGGGGCGCAGAAAACCGGCCCGTTCGCGCTGGCTAATCAACGACGCCGGCAGCGTGCCGGTCGCTTGTTCTGCCGGAGCGTTTTGCGCGGGCAGCAGAAGATCCGGATTCACCCGCGTGCCGCGCGCGCCCTGGCTTACCAGATATCCTTCCCCCGTCAGAATGGCATAGGCTGTTTCAACGGTTTTTCGCGCGACCTTAAGCTCTTCAGCCAGCACGCGGATGGCAGGCACTTTGTCGCCGGGCTTCAGTACGCCGCGCGTGATGTTATCGCGATAGCGGGTATAAATGTCGTGATAGCCCGGCTTCATGTCCTACCTCATTTCAGGTTTTTTGTGTCTTTTTACTATGTCATTAACGACGTAGATTTGCCTCATCGCATGATAAAAACCGCACAAAAAAGAGGAAAGACAATGAGCACCCGCGTAAACCACCACAAAGCCACACCTGCACTCGCCAACGCGCTTTCCGCCCTGAGCATGGAAGTGGCGAAAACCTCCATTGATCCGGCGCTGAAGCACCTGATCGACATTCGCGTCTCGCAGCTGAACGGCTGTACCTTCTGCCTGGATATGCATTCGAAAGAGGCCAAAATTGCCGGCGAGCGCGAGCTGCGCCTGTACCATCTGGCTGCGTGGCGGGAGTCGCCGCTGTTCAGCGCCCGCGAGAAAGCCGCGCTGGCCTTCACCGAAGCGCTGACCCAGATTGGCGTTCACGGCGTGAGCGACGCGCTGTACCGCAGCGTGGCGGAGCATTTCTCGGACGTGGAAATTTCAGAGCTGAACTTCGCCATCGTAGCGATCAACGCCTGGAACCGCCTGGGCATTACCTCCCGCATGGAGCCGGGCTCGCTGGATGCGGCATATGGGCTGAACAAGGCTAACCTGGAGTAATCCCGCGCTCGCGGATTATCGCCACCAGCGCCCGTAAGCCTGGCGGGACGTGACGATGGCGAGTGGGGGATTCGGGCGTTTATGGAGCCAAGGTCGATTGTGGGCTAAAACCAGCCCGGTGGCGCTGCGCTTACCGGGCCTACAAAACACCGTAGGCCGGATAAGCGCAGCGCCATCCGGCAAACACTTCGCTCCATACCGAAGCATTGTATCTCTTCATTCTGCATTCTCTCCCCAACATCACAACGGAGAGAAAACCATGATCGCAGTCCTTTTCGAAGCCAAAGCCGAACCCGCTTATCAGGCGCGCTATCTGCAACTGGCCGCAGAGCTTAAGCCTTTACTGGCCGACATCGACGGCTTTATTGATATCGAACGGTTCCAGAGCCTGACGACCGACGGCAAAATCCTGTCCCTTTCCTGGTGGCGGGATGAAGAGGCCGTCCGCCGCTGGAAGCAGAACGTCTTTCATCAGGCGGCGCAGGCCGAAGGACGGGCGTCGATTTTTTCTTTCTACCGTATTCGCGTGGCGCAACTGGTGCGGGAATACAGTTCCGAAACCGGAGGGCACGCGGATGTATGACGTTCATGTGATTTTTAGCGACAGGCCCGGCGAGCTGGCGAGCTTTGGACAACTGTTAGGCCGCAACGGCGTGGGGCTGGAGGGGGGCGGCGTTTTCGGTACGGATGCCCATTTCCTGGTGGAGGACGGGGAAAAAGCCCACCGTGTGCTGCTCGACGCCGGGTTTACCGTGCAGGCGCTGCGAAAGCCGGTGATCAGAAAGCTTAAGCAGGAGCGTCCTGGCGAGCTGGGTGAAATTGCGGCGGCGCTGGCGGCACGCGGCGTGTCTATCCTGACTCAGTACAGCGACCATGCGAATCACCTTATTCTGCTGACGGATGATGATAAGCTGGCCGCAGAGATCACCGAATCCTGGGCGACGAATGTTAAAGACGAGCTTACCCTCTGATAACAGCGCGATGCTGGAACAGGCCATTGCCGCTGTAGCGGCTGCAATGGCCGATCCGTCGCGCGTGAAGATGCTCTGTGCTCTGATGGACGGGCGGGCGTGGACGGCTACAGAGCTGAGCATGGCGGCAGACGTTGCGCCGTCGACCGCCAGTGGGCATCTCGCGCGGCTGGTGGAGGGAAAGTTGATTACCTGCCTGTCTCAGGGGCGGCATCGCTACTATCGCCTGGCGGGACACGACGTGGCGGCGCTTGTCGAGCAGATGATGGGGCTCTCCTGGAGCCGCATCACGCCGCCGGAAACCTCCGCGCCAAAAGCCCTGCGCGAAGCACGAACCTGCTACGACCATCTTGCCGGAACGGTGGCGGTGCATATCTATGAATTCATGCAGGCGGAAGGCTGGCTTGAGGCAGACGGTTTAGCGCTCACGCTACATGGCCGCGAGCAGTTTCTGAAGCTTGGTATTCCGTTAAATCCCAATACGCGTCGCAAGGCGTGCTGCGCCTGCCTGGACTGGAGCGAGCGGCGGTTTCATCTGGGGGGAGAGGCCGGCGCGGCGCTGCTCATCCACATGGAAAGCAAAGGTTGGATCCAGCGGGTGGCGGGGTACAGGGAGGTGGTGGTGACGGCTTCGGGGAAAAGTGCCGTCAGGAAGCATTTTAGCCGCTAAACGCCGTTGCGGGCTGATGCCCTCACCCCGACCCTCTCCCACAGGGAGAGGGAGAACATCGTTTCGCAATTCCTGCGCTTTAACTTCTCGTTTCTTGATACTTACCCTGATAACTATTATCGTAATGGCGTACTACGAGAGGATTCCCCATGAGTGAAGAAGATCTGTTTAGCCGCAGGCCGATGGGCATGCGGATGGCGATGATCGTGCGTCAGTGGCGCGCAGTCATCGACGACGCCATTCTCGACACCGGGTTAACCCAGTCGAGCTGGACGGTGATGATGCAGCTTCATCAACTCGGGGATAACGTCTCGGTCAGCGAGCTGGCGGAAGTGCAGGGGATTGAACTGCCTCCGCTAATGCGTACGCTGACACAGCTGGAAAAGCAGGGCTACCTGCTGCGCACCGTCTCGCCGTATGACAAGCGTATCCGGCTGCTGACGCTGACGCCTGAGGGAAAAGCCATTCTTGAAAGGCTCTCTCAGGTGATTGAGACGTATCAGGCGCGCGTATCGCAAAACATCGCGCCGGAACATCTCGATATTTTCAGCGCCACACTCAATCAAATCGCCTGCAATTTGCGGACAATCCGCGAAGAAGATAATAAGACCGAAAAATAATGACTCCTGAACAAAAGTTTGCCCGCTGGGTAAGGGTGAGTATTGCCTCTTTCCTGCTGATGTTTGTCTACTTTATCGTCGCGGATATCTGGATCCCGCTGACGCCGGACTCCACCGTGATGCGCGTGGTGACCCCGGTGTCTGCCCGCGTCTCCGGGTATGTGGCGGCGGTACATGTCCACAACAATAGCCAGGTTAAGAGAGGCGATCTGCTGTTTGAGCTCGACGCCACGCCGTTTCGCAATAAGGTCGAAGCGGCGCAGATTGCGCTGGAACAGGCGCGTCTGTCTAACGATCAGCTGGACGCGCAGATTGCCGCGGCGCAGGCCAGCCTGAAAACCGCGGTGCTGACGGCGCGTAATGACAAAGTGACCTTCGACCGCTACCAGAAACTGAGTACCTTGCAGAACGTGTCGCAGGCGGATCTGGATAAGGTCCGTACCACCTGGCAGAGCAGCGAGCAGTCCGTCAGCTCGATTCAGGCGAATATTCATAACCTGCGCATTCAGCGCGGCGAGCGGGATGAGCACCGCAACGTGACGCTGCAAAAATACCGTAACGCGCTGGATGAAGCGGAGCTGAATCTTGGCTGGACGAAGGTCTACGCCGAGGCGGACGGCACGGTCAGTAACCTGCAATTAAGCCCCGGTTTTTACGCCTCGTCCGGTTCGGCTGCGCTGGCGCTGGTGAACACCCGGATCGATATCGTGGCGGATTTCCGCGAGAAGAGCCTGCGGCATACCCACCAGGGGACCGACGCCGCCGTGGTGTTCGACGCCTTCCCGGGGCAAGTTTTCCGTGCCCACGTCACCAGCAGCGACGCGGGGATCCTCGCCGGACAGGAGGCCGTAAACGGTCAACTTTCTGAACCGGAAACCTCCAACCGCTGGGTGCGTGATGCCCAGCGTATGCGCATTCACGTGGCGCTGGACGAAGCCTTACCGAAGTCGCTGCCGACCGGCGCGCGCGCCACCGTGCAGCTCTACAATAGCGAAGGGCCGTTTGCGCGATTCTTCTCCGGGATGCAAATCCATCTGGTTAGCCTGCTTCACTATGTCTATTAGCACCCTGGCGCGGGTATTTACCCCGCACGGCAACATCGTCTATACGGCAAACGACTTTCGCCAGACCCTGCGTATCGTCTTTGCCGGGATGATTGCGCTCAGTATTTCGAGTTTCTACAACACCAGCTACGGCGTGTTTTTTGTGGTCTATCCGATCATGCTGCTCTCGCTGGTGCCGGTGTTTAACCGCCACGTGGCGAAGCAGTTTATCTTCAGCGCCTCGCTGAACTGCATCGAAATGGTGTTTATCATCGGCTATCTGTCCCAGTGGCCGGTCATTATGACGCTGGTGGTGTTTGCCCTGTACGTGATGCGTTTTCGCTTTATGAGTAAGGGGCCGCTGTTCCTGTTCGGCTCGATGGGCGTGGTTTGCCAGAGCGTGATGCTCAACTTTATGAGCTACCCCACCACCAACTGGCACACGCTTTTATTCTCTAACATCGAAGCGAGCGTAATGGCGGTGTGCCTGAGCGCGCTGATGAACTACCTGCTGCCGGACGTGGAGCCGCGTAAGCCGCCGCCGCTGATCGAGAAAGATGACGCCCGCGTGCGCCACGAGTCTCTGCTCTCGGGCACCGTGGCGACGCTGATTTTCGTGGTGTTCCAGATGAGCGACTTAAGCGATTCGCTTTCGGCGCTGATGGCGGGCATTCTGATCCTGTTCCCGATGCACTATCGCGGCTCGGTTATCAGCTCCATCTGGCGCGTAGTCGGCGTGGTGCTGGGGTGTCTCTATATCCTTGTCGTCCAGCTTATCCTCTACGATCACAGCAGCCATATGCTGCTGATGATGCCGCTGATTGGCCTTGGACTGGCGTTTGGCGCGCGTCTGCACGTAATGGAGAAGGTCGGCGCCGGGGTAGGCTTCGCCAGTATCACCACCATCGGCATTATGTTCGGGCAGAACATGCATCCGGACAGCGACCTGGTGTTCAGCGATCTGTACCGCATCACCTCCGTCACCTTCGCGCTGGTGGTCACGCTGACGATGGTCTTTCTGGTGCACCTGATCCTGAACCGCTTCGAGGCGACGCGCTACGTTATCGCGCCGCCAAAAGCAGATTAATGCCCCAGCATGGCGGGCAGTTGCGAGAGCAGAAACAGGATCAGGCCAATTGTTCCGCCCACCAGGGTACCGTTAACGCGAATGAACTGAAGATCTTTACCGATATTGAGTTCTATCTGGCGTGACATGTCTTTGGCATCCCAGCTTTTCACCGTGTCGCTGATATGGCGCGTCAGGAACGCGGCGAAATCCGGCGCCACGCGGTGCGCGGCCTGCTCCAGATGCTCATTCAGCGACGCCCGCAGGCTGGCGTCGTTGGTCAGCGTTTCGCCAAACCACAGCCCGGCGTTGGCGATACGCTGCTTCACGCGGGAATCATCGCTCTGCATGTCATTTTTCAGCCACTGGCGCAGGTCAGCCCACATTTCCCCCAGATAGCGGTTAAAGGCTTCGTCATTCTTCAGGTAGTGTTTGATATTCTCGGCTTTCGCCGTCATCTCTGGATCGTTTTTCAGATTGTCGATGAACTTGATCGTGGCGCGGTCAAACGCCTGACGGATCTGGTGCGTGCGGTCGTGGCTGATATCGTCCAGCAGCGTGTTCACCGCGTTCGACACCATCTCCGCGCTTTGATCGCCCAGCCACTCGGTGGGCAGCACCATCGCCTTGCGCGGATGCTCGGTCTTAAGCCAGTGGACGATCTGGTCGGCAATAAATTCCCGCGTGCTTTCCCGCTGAATCAGGGTAATCAGGCGGTTGATGATGGCGTCCAGCAGCACCTGGTGACGGTTGTTTTTGGTCATGCTTTCCAGCATGACGGCGCTGGTCTCGGTTAGATCGACTTTGTCGATAGCCTTGTGCACGGCGCGTTTGAGCAGGCGCTGAATGCGTCCATCGTCGGTAAGTTCCAGAAAACCGCTCATCACCTGCACCAGATGCTGCCCCACGCGCCGGGCGTTATCGGGCTGGCTGAACCAGGTCCCAATCATCTGTGCGGGCTCGTAGCGACGGATAAGATCGACAAGGGATTGCGTATCGAGAAACTTTTCCTGCACGAACTGGCCGAGATTGTCGCCGATGCGGTCTTTATTGCGCGGGATAATCGCCGTATGGCGCGAGATAAAGGGAATTGGCACCCGGCGGAACAGCGCGACAACGGCAAACCAGTCCGCCAGCGCGCCGACCATCGCCGCTTCGGCAATGGCCTTTACGCCGCGCACCCAGAAGGTTTGCGGCAGGAACAGAGTGGTGATAAACGCTGCGACGGCAATCAGCAGCAGCGACAGCGCGAGAAGCTTGGCGCGTTTGAGTTCGGTATGTTTTTCCATGGGTTAAGGATAGAGGGATACGGGGGAAAAGTGCAAAGCTGCACGAGGCCAGTCATCTCACTTTCTGGAATGCTCCTTCAGAAATCAAATCAAAACATTATCTTTTTTGTTCAAATACTGCTCTGTTTGTATATGCTTTTTTGTATATACAATCAGGGAAGGGTACACTATGCCTATAGAGTATGAGTGGGATAGCAATAAGGCGAAAAGCAATCTGCAAAAACACGCCATTCGTTTTGAAGATGCAGTTCTGGTTTTTGACGATCCCTGCCATTTGTCTGTTCAGGATCGTTATGAAAACGGGGAGTTTCGCTGGCAAACCATTGGTCTTGTACAGGGCGTTATTGTCATTCTGGTCGCGCACACGGTACGTTTTGAAAGCGGGGATGAAATCATACGTATCATCAGTGCGCGTAAAGCGGATCGTAAAGAGAGGAGGCGTTATGAGCATCGTTAAACATAAACGCGGTAGTGCACCGGAAGTGAGTGCCCGCCGGGAGGCTGAACTCAAAGCGCTGGCGGATAAACCCGACAGGGAAATTGATTACAGCGATATACCGGCCACGGAGGATGATCGCTGGGCCGGTGCCGTGCGGGGAAAATTCTATCGACCGCTCAAAACTCAGGCATCAGTACGCATTGACGCCGACGTGATGGAGTGGCTTAAACGGCCAGGGAAAGGTTACCAGACGCGGCTTAATGCCATTTTGCGCGAGGCGATGCTGCGCGATCAGAACAAAAAATAACACAGGCAGCGTCAGGCTGCCTTTTCTCTCAGAGGATATTTGCCACTACCCGCCACAGCACCCACCCACCAAACCCCATCAACACCACCCCTGCCGTGCGCTCTATCAGCCAGAGCGAACGGCTGAGCTTTCGCTGAACCGCCGGTAACCCCATCAGCGATATCAGCGCCAGATCCCATACCAGCACCACCATCACCATCCAGACGCCGCAGGTCGCCTGCTGAAGCAGTGTGACGTCCGGCCCGAGTAACGCTGTCATTAGCGCCAGGTAGAACAACGCGTTTTTGGGATTTAACAGCGCCGAACCCAGCCCCAGCAGGATTTGCTTCCGCAGAGAAGGGCAGCGCTGGCGGGTTTCTTCCAGCGCCAGCGGCTGCGGGCGGCTGCGCACAAGATGCGAGCCAATCCACAGCAGGTACAGCGCGCCGGACAGTTCGATAAGCGTAAACAGCCACCCAAACTGGCGCAGCGCGCTCCAGCCGATAATCACCAGTAATATATACAACCCGTTACCTGCTGCGATGCCGAGACACAATCCGGCGCTGCCGCGCAGCCGGTAGCGGGCGGCGTAGCCTACCAGCAGGAAGAAATCCGGGCCCGGGCTTAACAGGGCAACAAAATGCGCCAGCGCCAGGGCAAGAAAGGCGGAGGGAAATAACAGTTCCATAGCGACCTCAGTGACAAATCTGAGGTCACCTTACGACGTTACGTATCCTGATTATTGTCTGATATTGATCGGCCCGTGGCGTACTGGCGCGGCGTGGCAGCGGTATAATTCACGAAGGTCTTATGAAAATGACTCTGGTCGGCAAACCCGCTCTGGTAGCCCACGTCGGCGATATCATCCCCCGCGCGCAGCCGCGCTTTGGCGTACTCCACGCGCGAAATGTTGAGGAAACTGCCCGGCGTCAGGCCGGTATCCTGCCTGAAAGTGCGGATCAGCGTCTCCTTGCGCAGTGAGAATCGTTGGGCGAGTTCGTCAAGGGAAGGCGGTGCGGCAAGGTCGGAGAGTAACGCCTGCTGAACCTGCTGGCTGGTTGAGCGAGGTGCATTCATCTCACCCGCGCAACGGGGAAGGGCAGAAAGCAGGGTCTCCACGGATGCGGAGGACATCGTCCCGACAACGGCAAGAAAGTGCTTAAAGAGCGTGGGATCGCGAATAACCTGTAGCGCCAGGGGAAGATCGGTGTCGATATAGAGCATATGGTAACTGCGCGGCTTCCCGACAACGGGGTTGCAGCTGTGCGGGGCATAAGCCGGGATCATGATAAGATCACCGGGATCAAGAACGTACGCATTGCCATGACTTACGCAGCAGGTCTGGCCTTCCACAATCGCGCCGATGGAGAGCTGTGGATGGCAATGACGTTTATATGCCCGGGTGCTTTGCCACGTACTGCGCAGCTCAAGGCCTGCTGCGCGGTTAAAGGTCTGGCGGATGTGGCGGGTATCGGTCATAGGAACTCCATTGATGAGCATTTTTTATACCATGTCTGCGCATCGCCTGGCAGCGTCTTGTTAAGAACCCTCCGTATATACCCAACTTTACCTTCAAAGCCAGTCAGATTGACTACCCTTAATACCCTAAGCGGTAAAACAAGGAGATTCGATATGGCTTACCAGACAGTAAATCCTGCCACGAACCAGCTCATCAAAGAATATCCCTCTCACACTGACGCAGACGTTGAAGCGGCGCTGAAGGCAGCCGATGCGCTCTATCACTCCGACTGGGCGAAAGGCGACATAAGCCAGCGCCTGCCGGTGCTGCATAAGCTGGCGGACCTGATCGACGAACGCGTGGAGGATCTGGCGAAAATCGCCAGTCAGGAGATGGGTAAGCTCATCGAACAAAGCCGCGGCGAAGTGAAGCTGTGCGCGCAAATCGCCCGCTACTATGCGGACAACGCGAAGCAGTTCCTGGCCCCGGTGAAGTATGACTCTGAACTCGGGGAAGCATGGGTTGAACATCACCCCATCGGCGTGCTGATGGCCGTCGAGCCATGGAACTTCCCGTACTATCAGCTGATGCGCGTTCTGGCGCCAAACCTGGCAGCGGGCAACCCGGTGATCGCCAAGCACGCCAGCATCGTGCCGCACTGTGCAGAGACCTTTGCACAGCTGGTACGTGAAGCGGGCGCGCCGGAAGGGGCGTGGACCAACCTGTTTATCTCGTCCGAACAGGTGGCGAACATTATCGCCGACAATCGCGTACAGGGGGCGGCGCTGACCGGTTCAGAAAAAGCGGGTAGCGTGGTTGCGGCACAGGCTGCGAAGCACATCAAAAAATCGACCCTGGAACTGGGCGGGAACGACGTGTTCGTGGTGCTGGACGATGCCGACCTGGATAAAGCCGTGAAGATCGGCGTTAACGCGCGGCTGAACAATGCCGGGCAGGTCTGTACCGCGGCGAAGCGCTTTATCCTGCATGAAAAGATTGCAGACGCCTTCCTGAGCAAATTCACCGAGGCGTTTAAGCAGGTGAAAATTGGCGATCCGCTGGACGAAAGCACCACGCTGGGGCCTTTGTCGTCCAAAGACGCGCTGGAGACGCTAACTAAACAGGTTAACGAGGCGGTGAAAAATGGCGCGAAGCTGCACCATGGCGGCAAGCCGGTTCAGCGTGACGGAAGCTTCTTTGAGCCGACCATCCTGACACATATCTCGCGCGATAACCCGGCGTACTTCGAGGAGTTCTTCGGTCCGGTAGCGCAGGTTTACGTGGTGAAAAGCGACGACGAAGCGGTCGCACTGGCTAACGATTCCCACTACGGTCTGGGCGGCGCGGTGTTCAGCCAGAACATCGAGCGCGCGAAGAAAATGGCGTCGCGCATTGAGACCGGGATGGTGTACATCAACTGGCTCACCGACACTGCGGCAGAGCTGCCGTTCGGCGGGGTAAAACGTTCGGGTTACGGACGCGAGCTGTCGGACCTGGGGATCAAAGAGTTTGTGAACCAGAAGCTGGTGGTCGTTCGCAAGTAATGCGGTAATAAAAAAAACCTGCCATCCGGCAGGTTTTTTATTAACGGTCGCATCGCCTTTCTTGCCGGGTGGCGCTGCGCTTACCCGGCCTACAATGTGCAATAATTTTAATACATTGCACCCTTCATTGTAGGCCCGTGCAAGCGTAGCGCCGCCGGGCGAAACGCGCAAACAGGCTTAGAAGGACACTCCACCGCCTACATATGCACCGTCGATCAGCGTGTGGTTTGGACGACCGTCTTTACCGTCTACGCTCACGTGGCGATAGCCCACTTTCAGCGTGACAGGTTTGACTGGCGTCCAGCTTACGCCGCCGTTAGCTTCAACATAGTTCTTCACGCTGTTGTTCAGGCCGTCTGGCGCTACATAACCTTCACCAAACACGTGAATGCTGTCCGTAAGCGCAACGTTAACGCCGCCGCCAATCGGGAATGCTACGCCGTTATCGCCTTTTTTCGGGCCGATGTAGATGGCTTTCGCGCCAGCGTTCAGCATCACCGGACCCACTTCCAGGTTGTAGCCTGCCCCAACGCCGCCGGTCTGGGTGCCGTCATCGGTGTTTTTCAGCCAGTTGCTCTCCGCATACAGGCCGGATGAGGATTTCCCCATTTCCAGATTGAGGTTAGTAAAGTTTTTACCCTGCTCAATGCTGCCACCCATGGCCAGTGCGGAGCCCGATACGGCGGTCAGAGCAGAAAGGATCAGGATGTTAAGTTTTTTCATGAGTGTTTCCTCGTCATTAAATTAATCTGAGGGCACCTTAACAAGCGATGTTTATGACTGCAAATGTGATAGGTCTCGCATTTATATGCTGTTTGTGTTGGGTTTTTGAATGGTAAATGTTGATGAATTGTTTATATGGCAAATCGTCAATGTCCAATACATTCGCGTTTAGGGACAGTTTACATTCCTGGCTAAACGTAAAATGAACGAGGCGCAAATAGTCCTTCGCCATGAATTAATTGGGTTTCTAATAATTTCCAAAAGTATTTCAGCTGACACAGATAAAGACAGAGGTTTACATTTCTGGTGATTGATATACGTCCGTACGCGCCGCTTCGTTGACATTACATGTCATTTTTCTGACACGTTTCTTCATTACGTTGTTGGCTTCACTTACTGGATGCTAACAATATGAAAAGAAAAATTATTCCTGTGCTAGTCGGTTGTGCGCTCTCTTTCTCTGGCCTGGCGGCACAGCCAACCGCGGAGCGCTACGTCGTCAGCTTTCCCGAAGGCGCGCATGTCAAATACAGCGGTGCGTTTGCCAGCGCATTCCCGAACGGGCTCCCGGTGGGGATTGGTTCGGGTTTGTTATTCACGGGCAAGCAGGGCGATGCGCTGACGTTTGCGACCGTGACCGATCGCGGTCCTAACGCGGATTCGCCAAAAATGGGGAAAAACGATGCCAAAATCTTTGCTACCCCGGATTTCGCCCCGCTGCTGATGACGATCCGTGTGCTAAACGGCAAAGCGGAGGCCGTGGACGCGCGACCGCTGCATGACGATAAAGGCGAGATCAACGGCCTGCCGCTGCAAAGCGGCGTGATTGGATCTACCAATGAAGTCGCGCTAAGCGACACCTTAAAAGTGCTGAAAGGCGATAACCGCGGGCTGGATACGGAAGGCATCACGCCGGACGGGAAGGGCGGTTACTGGCTGTGCGATGAGTATGGCCCGTTCCTGATTAACGTCGACAGTAAAGGGAAAATCCTCGCGATCCACGGTCCGCAGGCGACGGAAGGGGAGAAATCCATCGCGGGCGGTCTGCCAAACGTTATCAAATGGCGTCAGGCAAACCGGGGCTTTGAAGGGCTGACCCGCATGCCGGACGGACGCATTATCGCCGCCGTGCAAAGCACGCTGGATATCGACGGGAAGAGCAAAAAAAAGGCGCTGTTTACGCGTCTGGTGAGCTTCGATCCGGCGACCGAGAAAACCGCGATGTACGGCTACCCTGTCGACAGCGCGGCCTACAGCAAAAACAGCGACGCTAAAATCGGCGACATCGTGGCGCTGGATAACCACACCATCCTGCTGATTGAACAGGGCGAGGATAAAAATGACGCAATGCGTAACCTCATCTACAGGGTTGATCTGAGCAAGGCGAGCGATCTGGCGGCCTTCGACAAGCCGGGCGAATACCCGGAGTTTGATGATGAGAAAACGCTGGCGCAGCGCGGCATCACGCTTGCGGAAAAAACGCAGGTGGTCGATCTGCGTGCGCTGGGCTGGCAGCAGGAAAAGGCCGAAGGGCTGGCGCTGATTGACAGCAAAACGCTGGCAGTGGCGAACGATAATGACTTTGGCGTGAAGGTGGCGATGCAGAAGCCAGTCGAAGGCAAGAAGCTCAAGGATTATCGGGTGAACGCGCAGGGGGCGCTGAAGCTGGATGACAAACCGGTTGAAACCACCCTCAGCGTGAAGCCGTTGAAGAAACCGGAGTCCGACAGCGAGCTGTGGATTGTGACGCTGCCGGAGGCGTTGAAATAAGTTTCCCCCTCACCCTAACCCTCTCCCCGCGGGGGAGAGGGGATAATCGGTGCGGTTATTTCTTCAGCCCCGCAAACGCTGCCCGAATTTCTTCTTCCGGCAGCTGTATTCCAATAAACACCATCACGCTGTGCGGCGCTTCATCGCCCCACGGGCGATCCCAGTCGGCGCTGTACAGGCGCTGCACGCCCTGGAACAGCAGGCGGTTCGGCTCGCCGTCGATCCACAGCATCCCTTTATAGCGCAGCAGCTTGTCGGCAAACGACAGCAGCAGGTTCTCCATCACGCGGGAGACCTCGCTGATGTCCACCGGGTAGTCCAGCTCAACCACAATCGACGTCACGTCGTTTTGCTTGTCGGACATAAAGTGGAAGCGCGGTTTCGCGGTGACGCTCTCTTCCAGAATAAAGCCGTTGGTGTTGAACAGCTGGGCGAGATCGATATCGCCATGCGTCACCGTGTAAATGGGCGCACGCGAGTTGATGCGCGTCAGGCGCTCGCGCAGTTTTTCGCTTTCACCCGCCACGTCGGTTTTGGTCAGCAGGATGCGGTCGGCGTAGCCAACCTGGGACTGGGCGATGGTGAACTGGTTCATCTGCTCGTCGGCATGGACCGCATCCACCAGAGCGATGACGCCGTCCAGCAGGTAGCGCTGGCAAATGATCTCATGAGAGAAAAAAGTCTGAATAATCGGGCCGGGGTCGGCCATGCCGGTGCACTCGATCACCAGACGGTCGAAGTCGATGTCACCGCGATCGCGGCTGTCGAGCAGGTCCAGCAGGGCGTCTTCTAATTCGTTAGAGCGGGTGCAGCAGATGCAGCCGTTGGTCAGGGTTTTGATCTGGGTGGCGCGGTCGCCAATCAGCTGATCGTCAACGGAGACTTCGCCAAATTCGTTTTCGATGACGGCGATTTTGAAGCCGTGCTGCTCGTTCAGAATGTGGCGCAGCAGGGTGGTTTTACCGGCGCCGAGGAAACCGGTCAGCAGGGTAACGGCAATCGGGGTCATGGTTTCTCCTTTAGCAGCAGCGGACGCCGCCTTCTCCACTTCCGCCGTAGCGCGCTTCCTGACGCTCGCGGAAGAATTCAGTGTAGGTCATGTACGGCTTATCCGGATGGTTGGTCTTCATATGTTCAACGTAGTTGTCATAGTCCGGAATGCCAATCAGCATTTTCGCCGCCTGACCGAGGTATTTTTTTGCTTCGCCTAAGTTACCAAACATTGAGGGTTCCATATAGAAGAAGCCCGGTGGCGCTACGCTTACCGGGCCTACAGTAACATGCTTAATTAATGGTGTGAGGAGGTCTTCACGCCGCCTTCCGGCACCGGTACGTACGGGGTCTCTTTGTCCGTACGGCCCTCAACGTTACGCACTTTCATCCAGGTTTTGATGCCGTAGAAGATAATGCTGTACACCACCACCAGGAACAGAATGCTCAGACCCGCGTTGGTGTAGTTGTTCACCACGATATGGTTCATGTTGGCAATCTGCTGCGCGGTCAGATCCGCGCCGCCTGCGGCAATCTTCTCTTTGTACTGGTTAGCCATGAAGAAGAAGCCTTCCAGCTGCGGGTTGGTGCTGAACAGTTTCAGACCCAGCGCCCAGGTAGTGCAGAGCAGCAGCCACAGCGCAGGCACCACGGTGACCCAGATGTATTTGGTGCGTTTCATCTTCACGAGGACAACGGTACCCAGCACCAGGGCCACAGCCGCCAGCATCTGGTTAGAGATACCGAACAGCGGCCACAGGCTCTTCACGCCGCCCAGCGGGTCAACAACGCCCTGATACAGCAGATAACCCCACAGGCCTACGCAGCCCGCAGTGCCCAGAACGCCGGCCACCAGCGAGTCGGTTTTCTTCAGGAATGGCACGAAGTTACCCAGCAGATCCTGCAACATGAAGCGGCCTGCACGCGTACCGGCATCCAGCGCGGTGAGGATGAACAGCGCTTCAAACAGAATACCGAAGTGGTACCAGAAGCCCATGTCCGCCCACGGCAGCACTTTGTGGAACACGTGTGCGATACCCACCGCCAGCGTTGGCGCACCACCTGCGCGGTTCAGCACGGACGGTTCGCCGATGTCTTTCGCGGTCTGCATGATCTGCTCGGGCGAAATCACGAAGCCCCAGGAGCTGACGGTCGCCGCCGCGTGCGCGCTGGCGTCTTTCAGCTGTGCCAGGATCAGCGCGGTATTTTCGCCGCCCATCTCATGCAGGTTTGGCATGGTAATGCCGAGACCCGCCGGCGGGGTGTTCATCGCAAAGTACAGGCCAGGCTCGATAATCGACGCCGCAACCAGCGCCATGATCGCCACGAAGGATTCCATCAGCATCGCGCCGTAACCGATGAAGCGCGCGTCGGTTTCGTTGGCCATCAGCTTCGGCGTGGTGCCGGAGGCGATCAGCGCGTGGAAGCCAGACACGGCACCGCAGGCAATGGTGATAAACAGGAACGGGAACAGGGCGCCTTTCCACAGCGGACCGGTACCGTCAATGTACTGCGTCACCGCCGGCATTTTCAGCTCCGGGTTGATGATCACAATACCAATGGCCAGCCCGACGATAACGCCGATTTTCAGGAAGGTTGCCAGGTAGTCACGCGGAGCCAGAATCAGCCACACCGGCAGCAGCGCTGAGATGAATGCGTAGCCGATCAGCGCGAAGGTGATGGTGGTGTCTTTAAAGGTCAGCGCCGGACCCCAGTACGGGTCGTGCGCAATCACGCCGCCGAAGTAGATGGAGGCGACCAGCAGCACGATACCGATGACCGACACCTCGCCAACGCGGCCAGGGCGCAGGAAGCGCATGTAGATGCCCATGAACAGCGCAATCGGTACGGTAGAGCAGACGGTGAAGACGCCCCACGGACTTTCGGCCAGCGCTTTCACCACGATCAGGGCCAGCACCGCCAGGATGATGATCATGATCAGGAAGCAGCCGAACAGGGCGATCGTGCCTGGCACGCGGCCCATCTCCTCTTTGATCATCTCGCCCAGCGACGAACCGTTACGGCGCGAGGAGATAAACAGCACCATAAAGTCCTGCACCGCCCCCGCCAGCACCACGCCCGCCAGCAGCCAGAGCGTACCCGGCAGGTAGCCCATCTGCGCGGCCAGCACCGGGCCGACCAGCGGGCCTGCACCGGCGATAGCGGCAAAGTGGTGACCAAACAGCACGTAACGGTTGGTTGGCACGTAGTTCAGGCCGTCGTTGTTAATAACCGCCGGGGTGGCGCGCGTCGGGTCGAGCTTCATAACCTTCTGCGCGATGTACAAGCTGTAGTAGCGATAAGCCACAAGGTAGACGGAAACCGACGCGACCACGATCCACAGGGCGCTGACGTGCTCGCCCCGGCGTAATGCGACAACCGCCAGACAGAAAGCACCGATGATCCCGAGGATGGCCCAGGGCACGTGCTTAAGTAGTTTTTTAGTATCCATAATAAGACCTGGTTTTTTATGTAAAGAAAAAAGGGTCAGGGTTCGTTGTGAGGAGGTATTGATTAATGCTGGAGCGATCGTGCCAGATCCTCGCGCGTGTAAAGCACGGTAAATGGGTGAGTGGTTGAAAGCGATGCGTGAGCGGTCAAAAGCGAGGGTGAGTGGTTAAGGCTCACCCCCGGTGGGAGAAAATATGTGATTGAGATCACTGAGAATAATTTAGCCCTGTGGGCTTTTGTCGTTCGCTTCAGGGCAGTGCACGCAGCGGCAGGGCTGATACGCGGGCAGCAGCTGATAGCGCCCTTTGCCGTCGTGTTCAATAATCGGGGAAAGCGCCTGTAAATCGCGGTACACCGTGCGTTCGGTAATGCCAAATTTTTGCATCAGATCGCGGCGATTAACGCTTCCGTTGCGGTGCAGGGCAATAATGATTTCAACCAGACGTTCAGCCGAGCGGCTTCGGGGTGAAGGGGCCATAAGACTTTCCAGCGTTAAGGGGGCGGCTGACGACGTCGCCAGCCGCCCCGGAAAATTTATCTTATGGATAGTTAACGGCGCACCTTTGCGGAAACCTTAGCGTTTTTTTGTGCAACGGGATCAAATCGCGGCTTCCATCTCCATCATCACCGGGTGGAAACGGCGTTTGAAGTAGATCAGGCCGTGCCCCTCGCTGCTGAGGATGATGTTCTTAATCTCAACAAGGTAGACCAGATGGGTGCCGATGGTTTGCACCTGGGTTATCTCACCTTCCAGGCTTGCCAGGGCGCCTTTCAGCACCGGCTGCGCCAGCGGTCCTTTCTGCCAGCAGGAGAGAGCAAAGCGTTCCTCCATTGCCATGCCGGTCATCCCGGCAAAGTGGCGGGCCATGATCTCCTGCTCGTGGTTCAGCACGTTGACGCACAGTTTGCCGTTGCCCTGGAAGACCGGGTTCATGGCGCTGCTGGCGTTAATGCAGACCATGACCGAAGGCGGGGTGTCCGTGACCGAGCAGACGGCGGTGGCGGTAATGCCGCAGCGACCCGCATCGCCCTCGGTAGTGATCACATTCACCGCCGCCGACAGGCTGGCCATCGCGTCGCGAAAACGCAGGCGTTCTTCAGATTGCATTGAAACCTCCCGCTGCGTTATTTCAGCAGCTTATCCAGCATATTGATATCAGTGTTGTTGTGCAGGTGCGGTACCGTCCAGCCGTGCTGGTCGTACTCGGACATGCAGCGGTCAACCATCGCCATCATCTTGTCCATGTTGCCGGAGCTTTGCGCCTGACGCAGGCATTGCAGGCGGATCTCATCCTGGCTACCGGAGTAGTTGATTTCGTACAGCTCGTGACGTCCGCCAAACTCGCTGCCGATGGCATCCCACATCAGTTTCAGAATCTTGATGCGTTCGACATGATCCATTCCGTTGGAGCCGCGCACGTACTTCGCCAGGTACTGGTCGATCTGCGGGTTGTTCAGGTCCCGCGCGCTGGACGGCAGGTAGATCAGCCCGGAGGTCACGTTACGTTCGATGATGTTCTTGATCTTCGCATAGGCCATTGGCGCCATCACGCGGTAGGTCTGTAACGCCGCGTGGTCAGGCAGATACGCGCCGTTTACCCACGGCGTGGCTTCGGAGCACATGGAGTCGCTCAGCGCCCAGAACATGTTGCGCCACGCCACCACTTCGCCGAGATCCGCCTGCACGCCGCGGAACTCGAGGGTGCCGGTACACTCCAGCGACTTCTTCAGCAGAGCGGTGATGAAGTCGAGCTTCACTGCCAGACGCACGCAGGCCTGAAGCGGGTACATGCGGGCGAAGCCACCTTCCATCGTCCAGCGACGGCAGCGGTCGAAATCGCGGTAGATCAGCACGTTTTCCCACGGGATCAGCACATGATCCATTACCAGAATGGCGTCGTTCTCGTCAAAGCGGCTGGAGAGCGGGTAGTCGTACGGAGAGCCTGTCGCCCCTGCCACCATCTCGTAAGAGGCGCGGGAGATCAGCTTCACCCCTTCGGCATCCATCGGCGCGACGAACATCAGCGCGAAGTCCGGGTTTTCGCCCATCACCTGCGCAGAACCAAAACCGATCATGTTGTAGTGGGTCAATGCCGAGTTGGTGGCCACCACTTTCGCGCCGCTGACGATGATCCCGGCGTCGGTCTCTTTCTCCAGCTTGATGTAAACGTCTTTCACCTCGTCCGCCGGTTTATGGCGATCGATCGGCGGGTTGACGATGGCGTGGTTAAAGTACAGGCCGGTTTCCTGAATACGGGTGTACCAGTTGCGGGCGTTCTGCTCGAACTGACCGTAGAAGGCAGGGTTAGCGCCGAGCGCGCAGCCGAACGCGGCTTTGTAGTCCGGCGTACGCCCCATCCAGCCGTAGCTCAGACGCGACCACTCGGCGATGGCGTCACGCTGCTGGCGCAGATCGTCGGCGCTTTTCGCCACGCGGAAGAATTTATGTGTGTAGCCGCCGCTGCCGGTGTCGGTGCCCCAGCAGAGGGTATCCTGCATGTCTGGCTTGTGCAGGGCATCGTACATCTGGGCGATGGACGCCGCCGCATTGCGAAATGCCGGGTGGGTAGTGACGTCCTTAACGCGCTCGCCGTAGATATAAATCTCACGGCCATCTTGCAGGCTTTTTAAATACTCTTCACCGGTTAACGGACGTTTGGCATCAGCGCGGAAATCTTCAGGCTTCATAGGGACCTCGTATCGGAAGATGATTGTTAAATTTATGTTTTGTTTTTGTTGTTTAATTGAAGCTTGAGAGGGGCGGAACGTGAAGGGACGATTGGGACAACGGCAGGTACTTTTCGGGTGGGATGTGGTTTTGTGATCTGTGCGGCTTTTCGGCGGGTGGCGCTGCGCTTACCCGCCCTACGAACCGTGATGCGTTCAGGAAACCGGTACTTTCTGCGCCCGGTACGCGCTGGGTGAGCACCCCGTCAGTCGGTTAAAAAAACGGGCGAAATAGGCCGGATCTTTAAACCCCAGCTGCCAGGCAATTTCGCTCACGGTGCTGTCGGAAAACAGCAGCAAACGCCTGGCTTCCCGCAGCTGGCGGTCGAAGATCAGCCGTTTCGGCGAGCGGTTGGCGAAGCGGCGACAGATATAGGTCAGGCGAGATTCGGTGAGATGCAATTCGCTTGCATACTCCGGCACCGTCCAGTGCTCGTGGTAATGAGCATCTGTCAGCTGGTTAAAGCGCTGAAAAAGCTTCAGCTCACCGCGCATGCCGCCTGACGCGTGGTCGTCGAGCTTCGCGTTGCGCAGCAACAGGGTAAAAACGGCCTGGGCCAGCAGGACCAGCGTATGCTCGCGACCGGGCAGTTGTTCCGTGGATTCCCGGGCAATCAGCTGCCAGTAGTGCTTCAGCGCCGCCAGCTCGTCCGGCTTGTCGGCAAGCGACAGGCAGATCCCCGGCAGGCCGAACGCTTCCCGCGTACCGGGGTAGAGCACTTCTAACAGCGGCCAGATGAGATCCTCGCGCACCGTCAGCACGTGGCCGTCGCTGTCGGATTCGGTAATAAACGCGTGCGGCACCGACGGCGGCGTCAGCACAAACAGCGGCGCCTGCACCGAGTAACGGTGGTCGTCGAGCTGGAGCTCAATCTGCCCGGTATCGAGAAAGTGCATCTGAAAATACTGGTCGTGGCGGTGCGCCTGCATGTCGCGGCCAAAAAAGGCCGCCATGCGGGCAAACGACTGGTAATGCACATCGTCGGTGCCCAGACTTTCGTCGTAATCCTTGCTGATATCAATGTTGGCGATGGGGCTCTGGCACATGATCGTTCCTCTGTTGATCCCGCTGCGTCATCGGAATGCGCGTCAGCACCAGCGCGCCCACCACCAGCAGACCCGCCACGAACCACAGCCCCGAGCTGAAGCTGCCGGTCGCGTCGCGCAGAATACCTATCAGCAATGGGCTGACGGCAGACCCGACGTTGCCGATGGCGTTGATCACCGCCAGCGCCACCGCGCGGGATTGCAGGCTAATAACCTGATCCGGCGTGGTCCAGAATATCGCCATGGCGGTAAACGATCCGGTTGAGGCCATGATGATGCCAAGCAGCTGGATCAGGCTGTGATCGGTCGCCGAGGCCAGCATCCATCCCGCCGCCGCAAACAGATACGGCAGGATGGTGTGCTTTTTTCGCTCTTTCAGCCTGTCGGAGCGGCGGCTCCACCAGATCATTCCGAGGATGGTGCAAAACTGCGGGATCGCCGCCAGCAGGCCGATCACGATATTGCTGCTGCCGGTGTTGAAGCTTTGCAGGATCTGCGGCGTCCAGATGTTGATCGCGCTCAGCGTATTCGTCAGGCAGAAGTAGGCCAGCGTGTAGAGCAGCACGGCGGGCGTCAGCACCTCGCGCAGCGTCGATCGCGGCGTGGCGACGTGCGCAATGGCTAGCTCCTGCTCGCGAGCGATCATCGTTTTGAGTGCCTGCTTTTCGTCATCATCCAGCCAGGTGGCCTGATCCGGCGTGTCGTTAAGGTAGAACCAGGTCACCACGCCGAGCACTACCGACGGCAGCCCCTCCAGCAGGAACAGCCACTGCCAGCCCTTCAGGTTCCACAGCCCGTCCATCGCCAGAATGTACCCGGAGAGGATCGAGCCGAGCATCATGGTCACCGGCATGGCGATCATAAACAGCGCGTTGGCGCGGGCGCGGTGATACGCCGGGAACCACCAGGTGAGATAGACCAGAATGCCCGGCAGGAAACCGGCTTCGGCAATGCCCACCAGCATGCGCAGGACATAAAGCGTTTCGGGGCTGGTGGCGAACATGGTGCAGGTAGAGGCGATGCCCCACACCACCATGATCCCGGCGATCCAGCTGCGGGCGCCGACCTTCGCCAGCATGATGTTGCTGGGGATACCGCACAGCACGTAGGTCACGTAAAACAGCGTCGCGGCCAGGCCAAACATGGTCGACGTGAGGCCCAGATCTTTGCCCATCGTCAGCCCGGCAAAGCCGATGTTGATGCGATCGAGAAACGAGAAAACAAACAGGATAAAAAGAAACACGATCAAACGACGGAACAGCTTATTAATAACGCGATGTTCAACAGCTTTATTATGCAGGGTTGAGGTCGTCATGTTGCGCTCCACATCGTACGTTTAGTAGACGGATTTATTGTTATCAACTGCTGTGGTGACGTCGGTAAAGCGGGCCGCCAGCGCTTCGGCGCTGCGGGCGAGCAGGGTGGTATCCACGCCGACCGCGACAAACAACGCGCCGAGGCTGAGATAGCGTTTTGCCAGCTGTTCATTCGCCATCAGGATGCCGGGCGCTTTGCCCGCGCTGAGGATCTGCGCGATCGCCTGTTCAATGGCGGCCTGCACCTCCGGGTGCTGCGGATTACCGGCGAAGCCCATGTCGGCGCTCAGATCCGCCGGGCCGATAAACACGCCGTCCACCCCTTCCACGTCCAGGATCTGCGGCAGGTTTTTCAGCGCCTCGCGAGTTTCGATTTGCACCAGCACGCACATGGCGTCGTTAGCCTGATGCAGATACTCCGGGATGCGGTTCCAGCGCGACGCCCGCGCCAGCGCGCTGCCGACGCCGCGAATGCCGGCAGGCGGATAGCGGGTGGCGCTGACCGCCAGACGGGCTTCGTCGGCGTTTTGCACCATCGGCACCAGCAGGGTTTGCGCCCCCACGTCCAGCAGCTGCTTGATCTGCACCGGATCGTTCCACGATGGGCGCACCACCGGCTGGCTGGGATAAGGGGCGATGGCCTGGAGCTGAGTCAGGACGGTCTGCACGCTGTTCGGCGCGTGCTCCCCGTCGATCAGCAGCCAGTCAAAACCGGCCCCGGCCAGTAGCTCAGCGCTGTAGCTGCTGGTCAGCCCCAGCCACAGGCCGATTTGTGGCTTTCCGGCTTTCAGCGCGGTCTTAAATGCGTTTTCCATGGTGCACTCCTACACAAAGCGGCAGCTAATCGAGCCCATGTTGCCGTAGTCGACGTGGAAGGTGTCGCCTCTGCTGGCGGCAACCGGGCGGGTAAACGAGCCGCCGAGGATGATCTGGCCTGGCTCAAGCTGCACGTCGTATGGCGCCAGTTTGTTCGCCAGCCACGCCACGCCGTTTGCCGGGTGGTTAAGCACGCCTGCGGCGACCCCGGTCTCTTCGATCACGCCGTTGCGGTAGAGCAGGGCGGAGATCCAGCGCAGATCCAGCTCGTCGGGTTTAATCGGGCGGCCGCCGAGGATCACGCCCGCGTTGGCGGCGTTATCGGAGATGGTGTCGAACACCTTGCGCGGGCGCTGGGTTTCCGGGTCAACGTTATGGCAGCGGGCGTCGATCAGCTCCAGGGCGGGGATGACGTAATCCGTGGCGTTGTAGACGTCGAAGATCGTGCAGTTCGGGCCGCGCAGCGGTTTTGCCAGCACGAAGGCCAGCTCCACTTCGATGCGCGGGACGATAAAGCGATCCACGGGGATGTCGCTGCCGTCGTGGAAGAACATATCGTCCAGCAGCGCGCCGTAGTCCGGCTCGCTGATCTGCGAGCTGGCCTGCATCGCTTTGGAGGTGAGGCCGATCTTGTGGCCTTTCAGCACGCGGCCTTCGGCGATTTTCAGGCTCACCCATTCGCGCTGGACGGCGTAGGCGTCTTCAATGGTGATCTCCGGGTACTCCAGCGAGATCGCGCGGATCTGCTCCCGGGATTGTTCCGCCTGATGCAGGCGGTGGGCGATCAGGGTATGGGTGTGTTTGTCGAGCATGGCGTATCCTTTGTGCGGCTGTTGCCGGGTGGCGCTTCGCTTACCCGGCCTACGGTTCGGTGCTGCTGTTGCCGGGTGGCGCTGCGCTTACCCGGCCTACGGTTTGGGGCCGTTGTAGGCCCGGTAAGCGCAGCGCCACCGGGCGAGCAAACGGCTACTTAAACAACGCGTGCACGTTGTTCTGCTTGTAATTAAGCGTCGGGTGCAGCTCGTCAAGCTCGAACGACAGCGCCAGATACCGGCTGTTCATCAGCGCTGCGAAATGATCTTTAATCAGCGCAAACAGCATTTCACCGACCTCTTTCCGGCTTTCCAGGCTGCGCCCCGCGCCGATCTTCAGCGTCATATGCACAAAGGCGTAATCGTGCTTACCGTCTGCCATCTGCCAGGTGTCCAGCCAGTGGGCGCGGCTGCGGATGCCGCCGATGGGGAAGATGCCCGTGGCGGCGAGCGCCTCGTTCACTTTGGCGAACAGCCCTGGCAGGTCGGCCTGCTCGCGGATGTTGTCGGTACATTCAGCAATAAAATGCGGCATGGTGGCTCCTTACGCGGGCAGCGGGAAAACGGCGTTGACCTGGCCGGTGCCGGAGCTGGCGAACAGCTCGGTGAGAAACTCCACCTTACCGTTGTATTTGTCCCAGCCGAGCATCCCCAGCAGCATCACCGTGTCGTGCATATTGCCCTCGCCGTAGCAGTAGTCGGCGTACTCCGGCAGCATGCTGCAAAACTCCTTGAACTGACCCTCGCGCCACAGCTTCACCACGCGCTCGTCCATCTGGCGGTCAAACTCGCGGGTGTAGCTGTTCATCCCTTCCTCCGCGCGCTGGTCGTCGATAAAGCGGTGCGAGAGCGAGCCGCTGGCAAGCACCGCCACGGTGCCGTCGTATTTTTCGATGGCACTGATGATGGCCTCGCCCAGCCTGCGGCTGTCGGCGAAGTCGTGAACCGTGCAGAACGCCGAGATGGAGATCACTTTGAAGTGCTTATCCGCGTTCATGTAGCGCATCGGCACCAGCGTGCCGTACTCCAGCTTCAGGCTCGGGATGTTGTGCGCCTTGGCGCGAACGCCAAGCTTCACCGCTTCGTCGGCAATCAGCTGGCCGAGTTCCGGGTTGCCGTCGTAGTCGTAGGTCATGTCGCGAATAAAATGCGGCAGCTCGTTGCTGGTGTAGACGCCCGAAAAATGGTCCGCGCAGTTGATGTGATACGCGCTGTTCACCAGCCAGTGGGTGTCGAAGACGATAATGGTGTCCACGCCCAGCTCGCGGCAGCGCTTGCTGATCTCTTTATGCCCGTCGATGGCCGACTGGCGGCAGCCGTGGTTTTTGCCCGGCAGTTCGGAGAGATACATTGACGGAACGTGTGTGATTTTTGCCGCTAACGCTAATTTACCCATGGTCAGATCCCCCACTTTGGAATCGGATGGTCACCCATGGAGATACAGACGTTCTTCATCTCCGCGAAGACCTCGAAGCTGTACTCGCCGCCCTCACGCCCGGTGCCGGAGGCCTTCACGCCGCCAAACGGCTGGCGCAGGTCGCGCACGTTCTGGGTGTTGACGAACACCATGCCCGCTTCGATGCTGCGCGCCAGACGCAGCACTTTGCTGACGTCCTGGGTCCAGATGTAAGATGCCAGGCCGTACTCCACGTCGTTGGCCAGGCGCAGGCCTTCCGCTTCGTCCTTAAACGGCAGCAGGCAGGCCACTGGCCCGAAGATCTCCTCCTGCGCCACGCGCATGCGGTTATCGACATCCGCCAGCACGGTCGGGCGCAGGAAGTTGCCGCCTTTCAGGTGCGCAGGCAGATCGGTCGGTTTGTCCGGGCCGCCCGCCAGCAGGGTTGCCCCCTCTTCAATGCCGAGGCGGATGTAGCCGGAGACTTTTTCCCAGTGCTGCTGGCTGATGAGCGCGCCAATCTGGGTGTTCGGATCGGTCGGGTCGCCCACGCGCAGGCGGTTGGCGCGCTCGGCAAAGCGTTTGACGAACTCCGGGTAGATGCTCTGCTGGATGAAGATGCGCGAGCCGGCGGTGCAGCGTTCGCCGTTGATGGAGAAGATGGTAAACAGGGCGGCGTCCAGCGCGCGCTCAATGTCCGCGTCTTCAAAAATCAGCACCGGCGATTTGCCGCCCAGCTCCATGGAATACTTCTTCAGCCCGGCGTTTTTCATGATGTTGCGCCCGGTGGCGGTACCGCCGGTGAAGGAGACGGCGCGCACGTCATGATGACGCACCAGCGCGTCGCCCGCCGTGGCGCCATAGCCCTGCACCACGTTGAGCACGCCCGCCGGAATGCCCGCTTCGAGGGCCAGCTCGCCCAGACGGTCGGCGGTCAGCGGGGAGAGTTCAGACATCTTCAGCACCGCGGTATTCCCTAAGGCCAGGCACGGCGCGACCTTCCAGGTGGCGGTCATAAACGGCACGTTCCACGGCGACACCAGCGCGCAGACACCCACCGGCTGCACCAGGGTGTAGTTGAGCATCTTGTCGTCGACCGGGTAGGTTTTGCCGTTCATCTGCTGGCACACCTCGGCGAAGAACTCGAAGTTGTGCGAGGCGCGCGGAATGAGCACGTTTTTGGTCTGGTGGATCGGCAGGCCGGTGTCGGCGGTTTCCATCGCGGCAATGTCCGGCACGTTCTGGTCAATCAGATCCCCCAGGCGACGCATCAGGCGCGCGCGCTCCTTCATCGGCAGGTTGGCCCATTTCGGGAACGCCTCTTTGGCGGCGGCAACGGCCTGATGGATTTCGGCTTCGCCGCCGGAGGCCACTTCTGCCAGCACCTCGCCGGAGGCCGGGTTGGTGGTGTGGAAGTACTCACTTCCGGCGACGTTTTTACCGTTGATCCAGTGGTTAATCTTTTTCATTTTGCAGTCTCCTCACTGACAATTCGGTTTACCAGACGGCCTACGCCTTCCACTTCCACCACCACCTCATCGCCCGGCACCACGTCGGACAGCCCCTTCGGCGTGCCGGTGGCAATCATGTCGCCCGGTTGCAGGGTCATGAAATCACTCAGATACGCAATCAAGTAGGGGATGCTGAAGATCAGGTCTGCCGTGGTGCCTTCCTGACGCAGTTCACCGTTGACGTAGGTGCGAAGACGAAGGTTGTGCGGGTCAGGAATGGCTTCTTTTGGCACCACGTTCGGGCTGATGGGGGTCAGCCCGTCGCGGCTTTTCACCCGCAGGTTCGGGCGATAGTAGTTTTCGAGATAATCGCGGATGGCGTAGTCGTTGCACACCGTGTAGCCCGCAACATAGTCCATCGCCTCGGCTTCGCTGACCTTGCGCGCGGTTTTGCCGATGACCACCACCAGCTCGGCTTCGTAATGCATGTATTCAATGTTGTCTGGGCGCACCGAGGTCTGGTTGTCGCCGTTAAAGGTGTTTGGCGCTTTGATAAACACCAGCGGCTCGGTGGGTGGCTTGAAGTCCAGCTCGCTGGCGTGGTCGGCATAGTTCAGACCGAGGGCAAACAGCGTGGCGTGCGGCGGCGTGCGCGAAGCGATGGCAACGTCGCGTTCCTCCACCACCGGGTTTTCCAGCGGCGGAAATCCTTCTGCCAGAATACGTACCCGATCGCCCGGGCGAACTTCGACGCGGCTTTGCGGAGTGCCGAGCAATATCGCATCGCCGGGGTTCAGGGTGGCAAATTCGCTCAGGGCGCTCAGCAGTTCGGCGGCGTTGCGGTGCAGATCGGCCGTGTTCCAGTGGTCCGCTTCGCGGCCGTTGATCTCGGTGATGATGGTCAGATTATCCACATTATCAACGGCGACAGGTTCGCCGAGCGGGCAAAATCCATCCCGGCATTTGGCTTTGATCGCCGGACGGTAGAAGCTCTCTTCCGGCAGGCTGATTTCGTTAGCCAGCGCGTAGCCGGCGATGTACGCCGCCGCCTCTTCAACGCGTACTTTGCTGGCGGTTTTGCCCACCACCAGCGCCACCGTCGCGCCGCTTAACACGGTTTCTCCCTGCGGGAAGGGAATCGGTTCGCCTGCGCGGATAACAGTGTTATGTGGCTTGATAAACCACACCGCCGTTTTTGGCGGCGCGTTATAGGGGGCTTTTTCAAACGCCTCAGCCCAGGCCACACGCTGGCTTTGGTGGTTTAGCGCTACGGCAAAAACAGTACCTTTCATTCCCATACTCCTCAAACCGGCTGTCCGGTTTTGATTTCATTAATATGTTAATGATCTGGTTTTATGCTTTTGCTGTTCGTTTCGCAATCAGAAGTGAATAATTTGTGATGCAAATAACAATAAATTTACATAAAAGGGTTAATATATATTTAAATCAATAAGTTAAAAAAATAGCTTTGTTTCTGTTAGACTTTTTGGGTTAAAACGTGTTGTCTATAAAAGCATCTGTTTTTAATTGTTTATTTGTTAATGATGTAAGGGGTAGATGATGCATGACTCATTAACCATCGCGCTGTTGCAGGCGCGTGAAGCGGCGATGGGCTACTTCCGCCCGATAGTGAAGCGGCATAATCTGACCGAGCAGCAGTGGCGTATCGTCCGCGTGCTGGCCGAGCATCCCTCCATGGATTTTCACGATCTTGCGTTCCGCACCTGCATTTTGCGCCCAAGCCTGACCGGCATTCTGACGCGGATGGAGCGCGACGGTCTGGTGCTGCGCTTAAAACCGGTGACTGACCAGCGCAAGCTGTACGTGTCGCTGACGAAAGAAGGCAACGCGCTGTACCAGCGTGCTCAGGCTCAGGTGGAAGAGGCGTACCAGCAGATTGAGGCGGAATATACGCCTGAGAAGATGAAGCAGCTCACGGCGCTGCTGGAAGAGTTTATTGAACTTGGAAACCGACATATCGCCGCGAGGGACGAAGCGTAAAAACCCTAAATTCCAGGATGATTTTCGTAAAGTTTTCTCATGCCAGGCCGAATATTCTGTATCTGCCTGAGGAAAGAGAAAACATGTTAAACCGAATCAAGATTGTCACCAGCTTACTGCTGGTTTTAGCGATATTTGGCCTTTTACAACTCACGTCTGGTGGTCTTTTCTTCAATGCCCTGAAGCATGACAAAGAGAATTTCACCATCCTGCAAACCATTCGCCAGCAACAATCCACCCTGAACGGTAGCTGGGTGGCGCTGCTGCAAACCCGTAACACCCTGAACCGCGCGGGTATCCGCTATATGATGGATCAGAACAATATCGGCAGCGGCTCAACCGTCGCCGAGCTGATGCAGATTGCCTCTGCGTCTCTGAAACAGGCGGAAAAAAACTGGGCGGATTACGAAGCGCTGCCGCGCGACCCGCGTCAGAGCGACGCTGCGGCACTGGAAATCAAACGTAATTACGATATTTACCATGGCGCGCTGGCTGAGCTGATCCAGCTGCTGGGGGCGGGCAAAATCAATGAGTTCTTCGACCAGCCGACCCAGAGCTATCAGGATGGCTTTGAGAAGCAGTACGTCAACTACCTGCAACAGAACGACGCGCTGTATCAGACCGCGGTTGAAGACAGCAACAGCTCTTACCGCCAGGCTATCTGGGTGCTGATTAGCGTGCTGGCTGCGGTGCTGGTGGTGATTGTTGCCGTCTGGCTGGGTATTCGTCAGGCGCTGATTTCGCCGCTGAACCGTCTGATTGACAGCATTCGTCATATCGCCAGCGGCGACCTGGTGAAGCGCATCGACGTGGAAGGCTCCAACGAGATGGGTGTACTGGCTGACTCCCTGCGCCATATGCAGGGCGAGCTGGTGCGTACCGTGGGTGACGTGCGTAACGGCGCCAACGCTATTTACAGCGGTGCGAGCGAAATCTCGATGGGCAATAACGATCTCTCATCCCGTACCGAACAGCAGGCTGCCTCTCTGGAAGAGACCGCCGCCAGCATGGAACAGCTGACTGCCACCGTGAAGCAGAACGCCGAGAACGCCCGTCAGGCGAGCAACCTGGCGCTGAGCGCGTCTGAAACCGCGCAGAAAGGCGGCAAGGTGGTGGATAACGTGGTGCAGACCATGCGTGACATCGCCGGCAGTTCGCAGAAAATCGCCGATATCATCAGCGTGATCGACGGGATTGCCTTCCAGACCAATATTCTGGCGCTGAACGCGGCGGTAGAAGCGGCGCGTGCGGGCGAGCAGGGGCGTGGTTTTGCGGTGGTTGCAGGTGAAGTCCGAAACCTGGCGCAGCGCAGCGCCCAGGCGGCTCGCGAGATCAAGAGCCTGATTGAAGACTCCGTGGGGCGCGTGGAAATTGGTTCAACGCTTGTTGAAAGCGCGGGTGAAACCATGGGTGAGATCGTGAATGCGGTAACGCGCGTGACGGATATCATGGGCGAAATCGCGTCTGCGTCTGACGAGCAGAGCCGCGGTATTGACCAGGTTGGGCTGGCGGTGGCTGAGATGGATCGCGTGACCCAGCAGAACGCCTCGCTGGTGGAAGAGTCTGCGGCGGCGGCCGCGGCACTGGAAGAGCAGGCGAGCCGTCTGACGCAGGCCGTTGCGGTGTTCCGTATTCAGCAGGAACAGATGAAGGCGCGCGAGTTCGCCTCGGCGAAAAGCGTTGCCGCACCGGTAGTGGCGCGTAAACCGGCGACCGCAGACGCGGGCGATAACTGGGAAACGTTCTGACGCTGTGCGTTTCGCCGGGTGGCGGCTGCGCCTGACCCGGCCTACGGATTGTGCGTTTCGCCGGGTGGCGGCTACGCCTGACCCGGCCTACGGATTGTGCGTTTTGCCGGGTGGCGGCTGCGGAATTGGGTTTTGTAGGCCCGGTAAGCGCAGCGCCACCGGGCGATTTTACAGAGGCAGGCGCATGGCGCAGCGGGAACCATACGCTAAACCATGCGCCGTCTCTTCCTCGCGTTTCTGGCGCAGTTCCGGCGTCAGCGTCGTCATCATTTCAAACCCTAATCGCCTGTAGAAGGGCGCATTCCACGGGACATCACGAAACGTCGTTAATGTCAGCGAGTTCAGCCCCAGACTGCGGGCATGCGCGGCGGCACGGGCGATTAACTGGCGTCCAAGACCTCGTCCCTGCCAGTCCAGGTGAACCGACAGTTCCACAATAAACAACGACGATGGATGAGCTTCGGCGAGAATAAAGCCCACGGGCCTGTCGTCAGCCAGCGCCAGCCAGCTTAATCCGCGTCCGGCGTAACCGAGGTGATCTTCAACAGAAATAACCTCATTGTCTGCCAGCCAGGCCAGCTCAGGAACGTCGCGAAACCGCTGCCCCGCCGCGCGTTCAATGGCGGGCAGGGCAGCGACGTCGTCGATGCGCGTCGGGCGAAGAGTTAACGCCGTCATCAGCCAGCGCTGCTCACAATTTTAATCTCCACCATGCCGATCCCCAGCTTGCGCGGAGCGTGACCGAGAATATTCCCTTCGTTAGTGGACTGCGGATCGGGTGGCACAATGACCAGCGTATTGCTGCGCGTTGGGTTATCGAAATGCAGCGTGCTGGTGGTGACATCGTTGCTCAGCGTCAGCGTCTGTTCTTTATCACCGACGCGCACCGGTATAGGACGGTTTGCGTTGGGACCAAATGCCCTGGCGGTGATCACCAGATCGAATTTCTCCGGCAGCGGATGGGTATATTCAATTTTCACCTCATCGCCCAACTGCGCGTTAGACCAGCGCCCCCAGGATTCCGGCCGTGAAATACCGCTGAACTGCTTCACCTCTTCCGGCGCGCCGGCAACATTAAAGATGAAGCTGTCTGCTTTATAACGAATGTCGTTGTCGACGATTTTCAGCAGGTCTACGTTGCGCTGATAGCGTGCGGTATCAATAATCGTATCTTTAAACGCGGTTTTTCCCTGCCACTGCGGTTTGTCAACGTGTTGCACGGTCTGCTCGCCGCCGAGTTGCCCCTGAGAGACGCACCAGTCGGTGGACAGCGACAGCTGTTGCGACCAGAGCTGGCCCATTTTGTAGCATTTGTCGACCCAGACGAAATTATCGCGCGGGGCAAATTCCGCCAGCTGGAAGCGCAGTGGCGCGGAGTATTCGCTTTCCGGCAGCGGCTCGACGCGGTTATCCGACACGCGCAGCAGCAGCGGCAGGCGGAAATGGCTGCCGGAGAACGCGATCATTTTTTTATCCTGATCGATGGTGAAGTCTTTTATCTCTTTCGGGAAGTTCCACAGACGAATGATATCCGGCTTCCAGGCGAGAATTTTTTCCTTCATGTTGAGGAAGATTTCCGACAGGGACTGGCCCGAAAGCGTACTGCGGCCCAGGCCAATGAAGTTATCGCCACCCAGAATATCCAGCACGGTAGCGCCGTTATCCATCGAGTTACGTTTAGCGGCAATGATCTCCTGCTGCGGTTTATCGCCGCGCAGCACAAAGAACAGGTTGCTGCGATCCAGCTTATTCAGCTCATCCCAGGCGCTGTTTTTCATCGCCAGATGGTCAGATGAGACGACGATGACCGTATTTTTGAAATACGGCGACGCTTTGATTTTCTCGATTAACGCCGCGATATGCTCCTGGCTACAGGTCACGGCGCTGAACGACTTGTTGTTTTTACCGTCAATGTCATAGCCCTGACGTTTACAGGTGCGTGAGACGAAACCATCCGGATGATGCGTGTCAACGGTCAACGCAAACAGCGAGAAGCGTTTACCGGCGCGGGAAAGCTCCTCGAATTTCTTCCAGGTTTCATCCAGAACGGTATCGTCGTAAAAGCCCCAGTCGTTGCGGTAGGCCGGATCGGCCACCGTGGTTTTCAGCTCTTCGGAACCATACAGGTGATCGAAACCGTGGGATTTCAGGAACACATCTTTCCCGGCAAAGCGCAGGTTAGCGCCCTGCATAAAGTAGTTTTCATAGCCCGAGTTTTTCAGGATATCGCCGAGGCAAATGTTCTGCGGGAAGAAGCTCGACATTGAGGCGGAGGCGTTGCCTTCAAACGGGGCGAACAGCGGAATGCCGCACTGAGAGGCCACCATCCCGGCGATGGTGTAATCCGTGCCAGGAAGCTGCATGGTGTGGCTGAAGTCGAGGCCCTGGTTTTTCAGCGCGCCAAGCTCTGGCGTCAGGTTCGGGAAAGCATCGTTATCAAAATAGGTGCGTTCCAGACTTTCGCCGTAGATATAGACCAGGTTGAGTCTGGGATTGTCGATCTTCTTCGAGGGTTCTTTGTAATAGGCCGCAAAGTCCGGATCGCCATCGCGCGACTGGGATTTTACCAGCTCGGTAATTTGATGGAATGCCGGGCTGGCATCCACGGAGGCCAGCGCCAGGCACAGCGCCAGCAGGCTGTAGCCATGATGATGCGGACGGTGACGGCGACGGCGCAGAACCCAGGCCAGCGCGGCGAAGATGCCCACCAGGGCGACCACCAGCCCCAGGCCCGGAAGGATGTACTTACCTACACCAGCGCCGGTCAGGCTGTTGGTCAACGTGTAGAGCACCGCGTCGTTAATACCGTCGCCGGTAAAGTAATCGCTGGCATATAACGTAATGTTTAAAACAATAAAAATGCCGAGCACCACCAGGGTGGCCACAAACCACCAGGTGTGACGACCGGCTTTCCAGGCATAAACGCCGATGGAAGCCAGGAAAAGGACAAGGGACATTAACTCTGACAACAGCAGATCCTCATCATGCCGGACGCTTAGCCGGCTAATTGCTTATTTTTTGGGTAATACAATGTAATTGCGATGTCGCTTAGCTGCAATTTTAGTGTCACGAAAGTGTGCTGTTGTTAGGATTTGGTTTATAAAATCGGATTTTTGAATACAGTCGCATCGTGGCACACGGAGGCTGAGGTGGTGGCAGGGGGTAAAAAAACGCACTTCACGCCGCGGTGTAAGACTAACGTAATAAACCCGGCGTGTTGTGGCAGATAATGGGAGGCGATCAGGAGAGGAAATTAACGCCTTGTTTCAGCACCAGATCGCAGGCTTTCGTTTTCACCTGTTTCGCCAGAGATGAATTTCCAAGGGTGCTGAGGTTCAGCTGCTGGCCATTTTGCGCGTTCAGCAGACCCTGAATACCGTCCATATAGTTGGTGTCCGCTTTCTGCTCCTGGGTGTCCAGACCCAGTTTACCAAGCACCTGGTTTTTGATGTTTTCGGTATCGGTAACGGAAGCCAGTTTCTGCTTCGCGCAGTATTCCAGAATGCCCGCCGCGTTGTTCATCGTTCCGGCGCTCAGGCTTTGGGAGCTGTTACTCAGCAGGCCGGTGAGGGACGAGGCTGACAGCCCGCCCTGGGAAGTGCCGCTCTCTTTGGTTAACTCACTTGCTGCGCTGGAGAGCGACTCCTGCCATGATGCGGCCTGCGCTGCGCCAGTCACCAGCAGGGCGCCAGTAAGGATGCTGATAAGAAACTGTTTTTTCATAATGATTTACTCAACAAGGTCCGTTTTGGGCCAAAAGTGGGTTCAGTATATACCTCTGCTCTTCCGGTGCTCCCTGGAAATATCTTAATACTCTTTGCCGGTGACGCGGCTGCGATAGCTGTCCCAGTCGAAGATGACGTACAGGCTGTTACCCAGCTTCATGCGATCCATCACCCGCTCGCCAAGAAGTCGGGTCATCTCGTCGATATTGTGGTTCGTCAGCATACCGGTCGGGCGTTTTGACGACGAACGGCGATCGACAATCTGATTGATGATCACTTTTTCGTAGCGGGACTCCGTCTGGACGCCGATCTCGTCGATGACCAGCAAATCCACGTTACTCAAATCATTCAGCAGCTGTTCTTCGCTGGTTTCGCGGTTACTGAAGGTGTCCTTCATGGCGGACATAATATCGGCCACGGTGATAATCAGCACTGACTTCCCGCGCAGCAGCAGCTCGTTGCAGATAGCGGCCGCAAGGTGATTTTTCCCCGTGCCGGGTTTTCCGCTAAAGATGAAGCTGGCAATGTTGCCGTCAAATTCATCCACGTACTGGCGCGCCTGGTTGAGGGCGTTCATCTGCCCCTGTGACTCGACCTTATAATTCTCGAAGGAACAGTTCTGGTGCAGAGGGCGAATGCCCGAGCGGTTAAAGGTGCGCTGCATTTTCATCGCGCGGTTTTCGCGGGCGAGGGCAGCCGCGCGAATTTTACCTTGCTCTTTTTGCCATGCCAGCAGCTCTTCACCGGTGGTGAAGGCGGGCTTCACGTTGGCGGGCATCATCTTCTGCAAACGTTTCATCAGGTCGCCGACGTTTTTCATTTCGCACCTCGGAATCCATCAGGGATTTTTTTGTCCGGTTCTGAAAAGGCATTGATATCACGTTTTGGCTGGCCATTGTTGCTGGCGCGGTTGATTTGCAGACTGCGCGCGAACTTTTGCTGCCACTGAACATGGTGGAAGACTTTTCCTTCAGCCTGCCAGTAAGCGGTAAAGGCCGCCAGCTCTTCTGGCGTCGCGGGCTGCGCGAGGGCTATTCCCCATAAGGCCGCCTGCCGCTGAAAATCGGCGTCCGGCTGCCAACCGGCGTACATGGGAAATTTCCCCATTGGAACGGCCACCGGGGCGCTGGCGGGTTCGTCAAAAAACTGATTATCCAGCATGACATCGCTCGCCGGACGCGACAGCTTCGCTTCAATTTCCAGAAGCTGCGCCAGACGTTCCGGCGTGACCGCATAAAACGCCGGGGCGTTGTCGGCAAATACCGCGAGCGTGCCGCCTTCGGCGTGCGTCAACACACCGCGAGGATCGCGCATAAAGGCATCGATGCCAGCAATGCTGGTGGTCAGGATTCTGGAGGACATAACACTTTCTCAACTGATTACTACGGGCGTGATTGAGGGTTATGGTAGCACAGAGAGAGGAGAGGAAAGGAGAGGATTTCCCCGGCGGCGTTACGCTTACCGGGGCTAAAATCACAAGGGCTGTTTACGCGATGATGTTCAGCGTCACGTCGATATTGCCGCGCGTCGCGTTAGAGTACGGACAGACGATATGCGCTGCATCCACCAGTTTTTTGGCTTCCGCTGCGTCCATCCCTTCAACGTGGATGTTCAGCTTCGCTTCGATACCAAAACCGGTTGGCAGCGGGCCAATCCCCACTTCGCCTTCAATAAAGGCGTCTTTTGGCAGAGCGAATTTGTCGCGTGCCGCAACGAACTTCATTGCGCCCAGGAAGCAGGCGGAGTAGCCCGCAGCGAACAGCTGTTCAGGGTTGGTTACTTCACCCCCCATGCCGCCCATCTCTTTTGGCACACCCAGTTTGACATCCAGAACGCCATCGGAAGACGTTGCGCGGCCATCACGGCCTCCGGTTGCTTTGGCTTTGGCAGTGTAGACAACTTTTTCTAAAGACATGGCAGGTTCCTCATCTTACGTTTATATGCACTATTAAATAGCGCGCGATGTATTAAGTTAGAATCAGACGCGTAAAGTATAGCCTTACGCGCGATGAAGCTGTTGGCGCAAAAGTTCGAGCTGTTGCTTGAGCGCCAGCATGGTGTCGGTATCACACTGCGCTGCACAGCCCACGGCGTGGGGTATCGTCACGGCCTGCTGTTGCAGCGCCCGACCCGTGTCGCTCAGGGTGACGGCGACCTGACGCTCATCCTGACGGGAACGCTGGCGGAAGATTAATCCTGCGCTTTCCAGGCGTTTCAGCAGGGGAGTCAGCGTGGCGGAATCCAGGAACAGCCGCTCGCCAATGTCTGACACCGTAATATCATCCTGCTCCCACAGCACCAGCATCACCAGGTATTGCGGGTAGGTCAGGTTAAGCGGCGCCAGCAGTTGCCGGTACAGCTTGTTAAGCGCCAGATTTGCCGAATAGAGGGCAAAACAGAGCTGGTTATCCAGCAGAAGCGCGTTGGTGGTGTCGTTCGTTTTTGCGTCCATGAAATGAATATAGATAGCGCACGATACAATTGCAAGCGATTTTATTATACGCGTGGACGTTTGCGGTAAAGCCATAATCCGGGGATCGACAGGCCGATGGAGAGCGCGCCCACAATCGACGAGGCTTTAAGGAAATTGCTCAGAAGCAGGATCATCTGCGGTTCGCTGTAGCCAAAGTGGCTGATTTTGACGGCGGAGATCATCGCCGTATAGGCTGAAATGCCCGGGAACATAGGAATGACTGCCGCCACGGTGAACACTTTCGGGTGCGCCAGATACCAGCGGGACCACTGAATACCGATGCTGCCGACCAGCATGGAGGCGATAAACGTCGACCATTCGATATTAAAGCCCGAGGTCATCATGATCATACGTGAGCCGTGGCCAATGGCACCCAGCAGCGCACACCAGGGTAATGCACGCTGTGGGACGTTAAACACCATCGCAAAGCCAACGGCGGGAAGGGCTGCCAGGAGCATGTCCTGCGCCAGTGCGAGCAGAAAATCCATCACGCCCATCCGCGTAACCCCCAGAGTGTCATGGCCATTACCACCCCGATACAGGTCGCCAGCGTCAGCAGGCTGGCTATCGCCCAGCGCGCCAGACCGGTGTTGATGTGGCCTTTGAACATATCAGCGACGGCGTTGATTAAGGGAAAACCCGGCACCAGCAGCAATACGCTGGCGGCCATCGCAACAGTAGGCGTGCTGGCGAAGTAAGGCTGGCGCAAAAGCAGGCCGGATACGGTTGTCGCCACGAACGCCGTGATGCAGAAGTTAATTTGCGGATGCAGTTGCCTGTGCGTCAACAACTGGCGGACATACATCGCGATGCTGCTGGCAAAGAAGGTCACGACAGCGCCGTCCCAGCCGCCCGCGTTGAGCTTGCAGAAGCAGGCGCAGGAGAGTCCCACCATCAGCACAACCAGCCAGCGTGGATACCGGAGAGGTTTGATCTGGTTGAAGCGTTTCTCTATCTCCCTCAGATCGAGCAGCTTGTGTTCAGCAAGGATCACGATGTGCTGCACTTCCGTCACGACGTGCATGTTAATGCCGCGGTCATGATTTTTACGGGTGGAGGTCAGGCACTGTCCGTCTTTAATGGTGGTCAGCACAATGGCATTTGACGAGATGGAGCTCTCAACGCTGTCCATCCCCAGCGCCAGCCCAAGGCGTGTGGAAAGTTCTTCCACGAGGGCGCTTTCTGCCCCGTGTTGTAAGAGAAAAAGCCCGCACTGAATACATAGCCGCGTGGTAGCACGTTGCGTAGACCGATCTGCCTGCATGAAACGCCCTGAAGAGAAGAGAGATTGCTTACTTTTAACACAAAGGGCCGGGCCCTTTGCGCTGGGCCAGATCAACATTTGTGCAATCAGTCGCGTGAGCAGGGGGAGAAAACCGCACTTTCTATTTATTTAATGAATATAAAAATAGAGATTTATAAAGACAATATATTAAGTATTTCTAATTTCATATTTTCAATCTTTTCACGCAATCTTAATTAAAGTTTTGTGGTCTTTATGCGATATTAAGCGAGTATTGGGCGTTTCTTAACCCATGTGACATTTCTTCTGATTTGCGAGTATTAAGCCGTTTTGTACTGAGGGATGCAAGCGTGTTTAAACTCGTAGGGTTAGTTCGTTCTTAAATAATGAATTTATGACAGGGAGGGTCTATGTTGCCATTGAATGGTAAACACGGAGTGGTGATTAGTAGAGTGCCGGTTATGCAAAATGGGCTAGGTGGCGTCATGACGCGTCATTTTCCTGATTTTGAAATAACGTACTGCCGTTCGATGCAGGAGTTGACGCTACTACAATTGCGTCGCGCTGGGGTCGTTATTGCCGATATTTCAGGTGAGTATCGTAATCCTCGCGGCACGCTTGAGCAGTATTATGGATTAATGAATCAGTATCGGGACATTCACTGGATATTCCTTGTCTCGCGTCCCCTTTATCCACTTGCAGTAGAGCTTCTTATGCGTCCGGAAAGCACGCTGCTTTCGGATATGGAACCGATCGAAGGCGTTATTAACGCTATTCGCGCGGGCAGTGAACGTGCCGAGCGAATAAGCCAGACGTTATTAATACCGGAAACGTCCGATATTGAAGAAGAGAGTGAGCAAATGATTGCGCTCACCCACTCTGAACGCAAGGTGTTGCGTTTATTAGGTAAAGGTTGGGGAATCAACCAAATAGCCACGCTGCTGAATAAAAGTAATAAAACGATCAGTGCACAAAAAAACAGTGCAATGCGCCGCTTATCACTTCGCAGTAATGCCGATATGTACGCGTGGATAAGCAGTACCCAGGGAATGCGAGAACTCAGTTTAATGTCGGCTTATGGAGAGTTTGAGGAATGGAAAAGACCACTGCAACAAGACATATCGCCGTCATCGAAAGCTGCTCAATGAGCGCTGTAGGGCTGAAGCATCTCTTTGCGATGCCCGCCCTGAGCCATTACCAGGTGCACCTGTTTAGCAGATTCGCCAGCTTTAAAGCGGCGCTCGTGGATATCTCATTCTATGCGGTTATCTATTCACTGTCTGATGAGCGTGAAGAGCGGAGAAACTGTCTGGCCTGTTTACGGGATCTCACCTTCACCCACAGCGACGTCCAGCGTATCGTGCTGGCCTCTGACGAAATGGAGGCGAGGCTGGTCAGCCATCTTTCGCCTTCTCGCTTGCATGGGATAATCAGTAAATCGGTTCCGCTAAAGCAGCTAATGGAGGGGCTGGAGACATTACTCAGCGAAACGCATCAGGTGAATGACAACATGTACAATCACTGGTGTGTGAGCCAGAATCGTATGTTAAGCCCAACCGAAAGGGCAATACTGCGTTATATGTCATCGGGATTTTCAATCCCTGAAATTGCGGCGCAGCTTGAACGCAATATTAAAACCATCCGGGCGCATAAGTTTAACGCAATGGTAAAGCTGGGCGTCAATTCTGACGTGGGATTACTGGATGCGGCGGATATCCTGGCGCATCTCCCTGCCCGGGAAGTGCGTCGTTCAGCTCTCACCGTTCCTTCATTCTCTCAGCGTTAAGTGGTGCGCCAGAGTTCTTCTGGCGCAACGTTTAAATGCAGACATCGACCCATTTTGCTGCGGTCAGCTCCGCCATTCTGTCGGGCGATATACGCACCGCACTGTGGATGGCACCCGCTGCGGGTAACACTTCCGCGTACTGTTTTAATGTGATGTCACAGTAAACAGAGAGCGGATTTTCCAGTCCGAAAGGGCAGACGCCGCCAACAGGATGACCCGTCAGGGTGACTACCTCATCGCTGCTGAGCATGCGGGCTTTTGCGCCGAATGTCTCTTTAAGCTTTTTGTTATCCAGACGCGCATCGCCTTTTGCAACCACCAGAATCACGTCATTTTTAATTTTCAGTGACAGCGTTTTGGCAATTTGGCCGGGTTCAACGTTGTGCGCGGCAGCAGCAAGGGCAACAGTCGCTGTGCTTTGGTTAAGCTCAATGATCTCTATATCCGGAGCGTGTTCGGCAAAAAACTGTTGTACAGACTGCAAACTCATTGATTCCTCCTGACAAATATCCTGCGTAATCTGTCATAAGAATTTAGTCGCTGTAAATATCCCTTAAGTAACAAATATCCGTCAGGGGCGATTTCTGGATCGCCTTCACATTCACAGAAACCGGTTACAGTAACCGGTTGCAGAGCGTGATGCAGAGATTAATACTAAGTGTGTAACTTCCCCTGTATCTAATAATAAGAGCTAATTATGAAACCATTCCGTTTGAGCAGTACCGCAGGTACACGATCCGGCAAGGTTGTGACGCTGATGTATGGAACAACGTGTGACGTGAGAGCGTCCAAAACGAACGTCTGACAGGAGATCTGCTATGTCTGCCAACCACGCTGCATTTAATCTGATTTTCCGCTTCGTTGAAAATTATGTCAGCCCTATTGCCGGGCGCATCTCTTCCCAGCGTCACGTTATGGCTATTCGTGACGGGTTTATCTCAGCGATGCCGTTTATGATTGTAGGCTCGTTTTTATTAGTGTTCGCTTACCCGCCTTTTTCGCCTGATACCACCTGGGGTTTTGCTCGCGCCTGGCTGGATATGGCGAAGCAGTTTGAAGGTCAAATTCTGACGCCGTTTGATATGACAATGGGGGTGATGTCCCTTTATATCTGTGCGGCTATTGCCTACAACCTGGGCAAACATTACGTTAAAACGCATCAGCTGGATCCGTTCATGTGCGCGATGCTGTCGCTGATGGCGTTCCTGCTGGTCGCCGCCCCTAAAACCAAAGGCGCTTTACCGGTGGATAGCCTGGGAGGGACCGGTATTTTCACCGCGATTCTGGTGGCGATCTATTGCGTTGAGATGATGCGTTTCCTGAAAGCACACAATATCGGTATCCGCCTGCCAGACCAGGTACCGCCGATGATCAAAAACTCGTTTGACCTGCTGATCCCGGTGCTGGTGGTGGTGCTCACGCTCTACCCGCTGAGCCTGCTGATCCAGTCGCAGTTCGGTATGCTGATCCCACAGGCCATCATGTCGATATTCAAACCGCTGGTCTCTGCGGCTGACTCGCTGCCTGCGATCCTGCTGGCGGTGCTGATTGGCCACCTGCTGTGGTTTGCCGGGATCCACGGCGCGGCGATTGTCTCCGGGATGCTGCAAATGTTCTGGCTGACAAACCTGGGGGCGAACCAGACCGCGCTGGCGGCGAGCCAGCCTTTGCCACACATCTTTATGGAAGCCTTCTGGACGTTCTTTATCGTTATCGGCGGATCGGGGGCGACGATGGGGCTGGTGTTCTGCTATCTGCGTAGCCGCTCCGCGCACCTGCGCTCCATTGGACGTCTGAGCGTGGTACCAAGCATTTTCAATATCAATGAACCGGTGATTTTCGGTACGCCGATTGTGATGAACCCGGTGTTCTTTATTCCTTTCCTGCTGGCGCCGATGGTTAATGCCGTGCTGGCATGGGCAGCGATGAAGTTTGATCTGATTGGCCGCGTGATTTCCGTTGTGCCGTGGACGGCACCGGCTCCGGTTGGTGCCGCCTGGGCGCTGGGCTGGGATTTCCGTGCAGCCATTCTGGTGCTGGTTTTGGCCTGCGTTTCCGCCATTATCTATTTCCCGTTCTTCAAGGTGTACGAGAAACAGTTGCTTCAGCAGGAAGCGGAAGAAGCACAGCGTAATGGAGAAGAGGAAAATCAGCAGGTCGCTTAGGTAAAAGCAAAACGGCAACGCAGGTTGCCGTTTTTAATGTTTGTTCCCTCTCTCTGCGGGTTTCAGGCCGGGCCAGACTACTTAAGCGTGCAATCGCCACACTGCTGCACGTCCGGCAGACGGTAGCGCTGACAGCAGGTACGACGTACCAGAAGTCCCTCACGCGGAACCACGGTGCGGTAAAGAGGGTTGTCCCGTCCATCCGACAGCTGTCTGGCAAAGAAACAGCTCTGACGCAGTGCATCCACTTTCTCGTCGCCGAGCAGCGGCTTCATCTCCGTTAAATACCAGTGGATAAGATACCCGGTATTACTCCAGATCAGTTTGCCGTTAATCTCTCCCGTCGCTTCCAGCGCATCAATGACCGGAACCAGCGCTCTTGTAATCAGCCGTTCCATACGCGCCTGCGCTGACAGGTGTCTCGCGCTCGGATCTTCATGTACATCAATCCAGAAACAGGCAGCGCGCCCGGTTTCATGAAACTCAACATGGAAATGTTCCGACGAGAGATCGAGCATCGTTTCCTGGGTCAACAGGGCCAGCATGACAGGCGGCACCATCAGCCCGATATACCACTGTGCCCAGAGGGATAACAGCGGTTTGTTTTCCCGCGTCAGGGTAGGTTGGTTACGATAAATATGGTCGGAATAGGTTGCCAGCAGTGACCGCAGCTCCGCAGGACGTTGCCACTCAGTCAGCGTCAGAGCATGATGCGGCGGTGCTTCATCCAGTTTGATGAAATCCAGCAGATGGGCGCGCGTTACGGCAATTTTTTCCCGAATGGCATCCGCAAGCGTCGTTTCCCCGGCGGAGAGTGGAGCTCGCCAGAGCAGGGGCTCAACGATGTGTGCGGTACGAGTCGCCATAGTGTGGATTACAAATCTAAATGATAATGATTGCCAATCCTAACTATAGATAAAACCGAGCGCAAGCGTTTTATCCTGGCGCTGTGAAGGCGGTTTCAGGCGGTATGAAGCTCTTCGCTCAGTAGAATGCTGTTACGTCCCATATGCTTGGCTTCATAGAGGGCTTTATCGGCTTTCGCCAGCGCGCCCTCAACGTCGTCACCTTCGAACATGGCGATGCCGATGCTGATGGTCACGTTAGTGGCGACGCTTTCGTTAAACATATGGGGGATTTTAAGATCGTAAACCTTCTGACGTATGCGTTCAGCAGTCTGTCGCGCTTGCTCCAGCGGGATGTTACTCAACAGCACCATAAATTCTTCCCCGCCAAACCGGGCGACAACATCGCGTGAGCGCACGGCGTCGCGTATCGCAGCCGAGACCCTGATCAAGGCCTGATCGCCCATCATATGGCCATAATGGTCGTTGTAGGCTTTGAAGTGGTCGATATCCATCAGCAGCACGAAGTGCTCGCCAGCGTCAGGCCTGGGAAGATTCTCCAGCCGGCTTTGCAGCCCGCGACGGTTATATAGGCCGGTGAGCGGGTCCATCATGCTGAGATCGGTCAGGGTTTCGCGCTCCTCCAGCAGTTCGGAAAGCAGCTCCTGGGCGAAACGGTCATTGCGCCGCTGAAGAACATGATGGATACCAATGGCGACCACCGGCAGCGCGAAAAAATAGGCCATTCTCAGCCAGTTTTCGGACGGACTAAGCCACAGGCAGGATATAAAAGCGGGAAATGAATGTAACGTAAAGGCTTTAATATTACTTGCGAACGCCAGAGACCCTATAAAAAGCACTGTTAATAGCGCCATCATTAAATAGGTCGCGTGATCGTGCGTGATTAACAGAAATTTAGAGACGATCTGCCAGGCCCATAAAAGACCAAAAATAGCTGAAACAACAGGGATATTTATTTTTCGCGTGCTGTTTTTCCAGTGCCAGATAAGTAAGCCTGTGCTGATAGTCAGTACGGCAAAGAGCGGGACTGATAACACACGCACGGAATAGAGAGGGTTTGTTACCGAGAACAATGCTGATGCGGCGTTCAGAAATAAAAACAAACGTAAAGATAGCTGATATTTCTTGTTGACTAAAGACAGCCAGGATTGTGATGTCATATGCGTGCGTTTTTATTAAAACTCAATTAAAACAATGAGCAAGGTGTTGTTGTGTAATATTGGGCGCTAAAAAATTGAATTTTTATTATCAGAAAAACTTTATCGGAAGTTAACAGGTGGGCAATTTATCACCTTACACATTCTCTGTCATTATGGGAAAGCAATTGCTGGCGCAATTTCTTACGTCGCATGCTGACAAGTGATAATTACTATCATATGATACTGGTTATCATTATCAGTGCGAGAGGTGAAACCATGTTGAGCAAAGCGCTGGGAAGTGGGTGGGGAATATTACTGCCTGGTTCCATTATCGGTGGGCTAATGTTTGCCGATCTCCCCATTGATGTCTGGAAAGCAATGATTGTTTCAGGCTTGCTGGTGACATCCGCAATGATCTGGCACAAACAGTTACGGCATTACGTGCTGCTGCCATCATGCGTTGCGCTAATCAGTGGACTGCTGGTGATTCTGATGAGTTTGAAATAAAAGGGAAAAACAGGAGGCACTGCTGAGGGGATGTAAGATAATTGGTGCGAGGGGGGGGACTTGAACCCCCACGTCCGTAAGGACACTAACACCTGAAGCTAGCGCGTCTACCAATTCCGCCACCTTCGCACAGTCATCTTACTGGTTTGATATCGCCTCGTTGGTGCGAGGGGGGGGACTCGAACCCCCACATCCTAAGGACACTAACACCTGAAGCTAGCGCGTCTACCAATTCCGCCACCTTCGCCCAGTGCGAGCAATATCAACGTGATTTATGGTGCGAGGGGGGGGACTTGAACCCCCACGTCCGTAAGGACACTAACACCTGAAGCTAGCGCGTCTACCAATTCCGCCACCTTCGCATACCATCGACACTGTAAAAGTATCGTAACCACGGAGGCGCATTCTAGATGTTTTCAGCTTTACGTCAACAGAAAATTGCGCACGTTGTTTTGATTGCTGCAAAAATGGGCGATGGCAGCGTCAGCCATCGCCGGACCGGGGGTTTACTTTTTCGCCTGGCGCGTCATCACTGTGCGATAGACCTTAAAGCGGCCCGTCTGGGCGATCACTTCGTGGAAGCCAAAGGTTTCATCCAGCACTTTCGGGTACGCGAGGAAGGCGTTCGCTACGATACGCAGCTCACCGCCGCTGTTGAGGTGACGGGTTGCGCCACGGATCAGCGTTTGCGCCGCTTCAAGGCTGGTCTCCATTCCGTCGTGGAACGGCGGGTTAGAGATGATCATGTCAAAGCGGCCGGTCACGTCGGAGAAAACGTTGCTGGCAAACACGTCACCTTCTATGCCATTCGCAGCAAGCGTGGCGCGGCTGGCTTCTACTGCCGGGGCGCTCACGTCACACAGGGTTAAACGCACTTTTGGTGAGTGGCTGGCGAGAACCGTTGACAGCACGCCCGCACCACAGCCGACGTCCAGCACCTTGCCCTTGGTATGAGGCGTCAGGGTGGACAGCAGCAGCTTGCTGCCCGTATCGAGCGCATCACGGCTGAACACGCCCGGCAGGGTTTTAATGGTCAGGCCGTCAAGCTGGTACTCGTCCCAGAAGGCGTCGGCATCGAAGGTGGTCTGTTTTTCCAGACGACCATGGTACAGGCCGCAGCGACGGGCGCTGTCGATTTTCGTCAGCGGCGCCCAGGCTTCAAGCATCTGCTCTGCGCTACGCACCCCGCTGCGGTTCTCACCGACAACAAAAATATCGCAGCCGACCGGCAGCAGAGAAAGCAGGTTCATCAGCTGGAACTGGGCTTCCGGCTTGTTTTTCGGCCAGTAGTAAATGAGCGTATCGCAGTCAGCAATATCGCTCTGCTCCGCCGCCAGGCTAAAGCGCGCGCGCTCGCCCATCTGGCGGCTCAGCACCTGCCAGTGGTGATAGTACTGGGTGTGGGCACGGCTTTCAGCACAGTCGAAACGCGCGGGCAGGTCATCCTGCATATCTCCGGCAAACAGAATACGGCTTTCTTCGAAATCATCACTGTGACGCAGCAAGACTTCACTTGCCGGGGTAAATGCAGACATGAATTGTTCCTCAATAAACTCAGGCGGGGATTATAGTAGGTAGATGGCGCAGTTTCGACACATTTGCTATATTTGCGCGCCTGAGAGACAGGAGTTTTCGCTATGACATCCCGACGAGACTGGCAGTTGCAGCAGCTGGGCATTACCCAGTGGGCTTTGCGTCGCCCGACGGCGTTGCGGGGCGAAATAGCCATCTCCATCCCTGCGCATGTCCGCCTGGTGATGGTGGCAGAAGCGCCGCCTGCCCTGAACGAGCCCCTGATTGAGGATGTCCTTCGCACCCTGAAGGTGACCCGCGATCAGGTATTACAGCTGGCGCCTGAAAGCGTCGCGATGCTTCCCCCTGACAGCCGCTGTAACAGCTGGCGAATCGGGGCGGTGGACGAGCTACCTCTTGAAGGAAGCCAGATCAGTTCGCCAGCGCTGGACGAACTGAAAGCCAACCCAAAAGCGCGTAGCGCGCTATGGCAACAAATTTGCGAATATGAACACGATTTCTTCCCTCACGACGGCTGACCTGACCACCGCGTTCGCGATTGAAACCCGCGCCCATGCCTTTCCGTGGAGCGAAAAGACGTTTGCCAGCAATCAGGGCGAACGCTATTTAAATCTCCGCCTGGACGTTGACGGTGCGATGGCTGCGTTCGCCATCACGCAGGTCGTTCTGGACGAGGCGACGCTGTTTAATATTGCGGTCGATCCCGCTTACCAGCGCCGCGGGCTGGGCAGGGAACTGCTTGAGCACCTCATTCGTGAGCTGGAAACCCGTGACGTTTTCACCCTGTGGCTGGAGGTGCGCGCGTCGAATGTCGCCGCCATCGCGCTCTATGAAAGCTTAGGCTTCAACGAGGCGACTATCCGCCGTAACTACTACCCCACCGCAGAGGGACGTGAAGACGCCATTATCATGGCTCTGCCGATTGGATAACGAAAATAAGGTTGTAACGATGAAATGGGACTGGATTTTCTTTGATGCCGACGAAACGCTGTTTACGTTTGACTCGTTCGGCGGCCTACAGCGGATGTTTCTCGACTATAGCGTGACGTTCACCGCGGAAGATTTTCAGGACTATCAGGCGGTGAACAAACCGCTGTGGGTGGATTACCAGAACGGAGCCATCACCGCGTTACAGCTTCAGCATCAGCGTTTTGACGTGTGGGCTGAACGGTTAAACGTCAGTCCTGGGGCGCTGAACGAGGCCTTCCTGAATGCGATGGCGGATATCTGCGCGCCGCTGCCCGGCGCCGTTTCTCTGCTGGATTCGCTGAAAGGGAAGGTGAAGCTTGGGATCATTACCAACGGCTTTACCGCGCTTCAGCAGATCCGCCTTGAACGCACCGGCCTGCGCGATCATTTCGACGCGCTGGTGATCTCCGAAGAGGTGGGCGTACCGAAGCCGGATCCGCGTATTTTCGATTATGCGCTGGCGCAAGCGGGCAGTCCTGACCGCGATCGCGTGCTGATGGTGGGGGATACGGCAGAATCTGATATTCTGGGAGGTATGAGATCGGGCCTGTCGACCGTCTGGCTGAATGCGCATGGTCGCACGCTGCCGGAAGGCATCGAGCCGACCTGGACCGTTACGTCATTGAACGAACTGGAGCAGCTCCTGTGTAAACAATGATTGCCTGCCCCCTGTTGATGGGTAAAATAGCCGCATTTTTCGTATTCCATGATGCGCGGCCTGCTGCCGCGCTTACCTAAGAAGAATTGATTATGACGTTGTCTCCTTATCTGCAAGAGGTGGCCAAACGCCGCACTTTTGCCATTATCTCGCACCCGGATGCCGGTAAAACGACCATCACCGAGAAGGTGTTGCTGTTCGGACAGGCGATCCAGACCGCGGGTACCGTTAAAGGCCGTGGCTCCAGCCAGCATGCTAAATCCGACTGGATGGAGATGGAAAAGCAGCGTGGTATTTCGATTACCACCTCCGTGATGCAGTTCCCGTATCACGACTGCCTGGTGAACCTGCTGGACACCCCGGGGCACGAAGACTTCTCCGAAGATACCTACCGTACGCTGACGGCGGTGGACTGCTGCCTGATGGTGATCGACGCCGCGAAAGGTGTTGAAGATCGTACCCGCAAGCTGATGGAAGTCACCCGTCTGCGCGATACGCCGATCCTCACCTTTATGAACAAACTCGACCGTGACATCCGTGATCCGATGGAACTGATGGATGAAGTGGAAAACGAGCTGAAGATTGCCTGCGCGCCAATCACCTGGCCGATTGGCTGCGGCAAGCTGTTCAAAGGGGTTTACCACCTCTATAAAGACGAAACCTACCTGTACCAGACCGGTAAGGGCCACACCATTCAGGAAGTCCGCATTGTGAAAGGTCTGGACAACCCGGAGCTGGACGCCGCTGTCGGTGAAGAGCTGGCCGCCCAGCTGCGCGATGAGCTGGAGCTGGTTAAAGGCGCGTCGCATGAGTTCGACAGAGAGCTGTTCCTGAGCGGTGAAATTACCCCGGTCTTCTTCGGTACCGCACTCGGCAACTTCGGCGTTGACCATATGCTCGACGGTCTGGTTGAGTGGGCCCCGCAGCCGATGCCGCGTAAAACCGACACCCGCGAAGTAGAAGCGAAGGAAGAGAAGTTCTCCGGCTTCGTCTTTAAAATTCAGGCCAACATGGACCCGAAACACCGCGACCGCGTCGCCTTTATGCGCGTGGTTTCCGGTAAGTACGAAAAGGGCATGAAGCTGCGTCAGGTCCGTATCGGTAAAGACGTAGTGATATCCGACGCGCTGACCTTCATGGCGGGCGACCGTTCGCATGTAGAAGAAGCCTATCCGGGTGACATCATTGGTTTACACAACCACGGTACCATTCAGATTGGCGATACCTTCACGCAGGGCGAAATGATGAAGTTCACCGGTATCCCGAACTTCGCGCCAGAACTGTTCCGCCGCATTCGCCTGCGCGATCCGCTGAAGCAGAAGCAGCTGCTGAAAGGCCTGGTCCAGCTTTCCGAAGAGGGCGCGGTACAGGTGTTCCGCCCAATCGCCAACAACGATCTGATCGTGGGCGCGGTGGGTGTGCTCCAGTTCGACGTGGTGGTTGCCCGTCTTAAGAGCGAGTACAACGTGGAAGCGATTTACGAATCGGTGAACGTGGCGACCGCCCGCTGGGTTGAATGTTCAGACGTGAAGAAATTCGAAGAATTTAAACGTAAGAACGAAGTTCAGCTGGCGCTGGACGGTGGCGATAACCTGACCTATATCGCCCCAACCATGGTAAACCTGAACCTGACGCAGGAACGTTATCCTGATGTTCAGTTCCGCAAAACGCGCGAGCATTAATTTCCTTTCAGAGCACGGCAGCCGCCGTGCTCTTCTTTAATTCCTGTGATATTAAACCCTTGCGGAATGTTCTTAATTCACCGCAATTTTTCGCTATTCGTTCGTTTTTTCCCCAATTCTGAATGCACCCCTCTGATTGTGATCTATATTTAACTCAGTGTTTAGCACCGGGCGTGGATGAATTAACTGTTCAATGCATGTCCATTGGTTCTCCATTTTGCCCCGGTGTTAATTCGCAATATATAAAACCAAGATTAGGGAAGTATGTCGCCCAAATAATGGGCAAAACACAGGAATAAATCGATGAATATGACAAGACTGAAGATTTCTAAAACTCTGCTGGCTGTAACATTGGGTAGTGTCCTGGTAAGCGGTTCTGCTCTGGCGGAAACCAGCACCATGGATAAAGCGCAAAATTCCGCCAATACCGCAGGGGAAAAAATCGATAGCTCTATGAATAAAGTCGGTAATTTCATGGATGACAGCTCAATCACAGCAAAAGTGAAAGCCGCACTGGTGGATCACGAATCCATCAAGAGCACCGATATTTCTGTTAAAACCGACAACAAGGTTGTCACCCTGAGCGGTTTCGTTGAAAGCCAGACCCAGGCCGAAGAAGCCGTTAAAGTGGCGAAAGGCGTTGAGGGCGTAAGCTCCGTCAGCGACAAACTGCACGTACGTGACAGCAAAGAATCGTCGGTGAAGGGCTATGCCGGAGATGCAGCAACTACCAGCGAAATCAAAGCTAAACTGTTAGCTGACGACATCGTGCCATCCCGTATGGTGAAAGTTGAAACCACCGATGGTGTGGTCCAGCTGTCCGGTACGGTTGAGAATCAGGCACAAAGCGATCGTGCCGAGACAATTGCGAAAGCTATTGATGGTGTGAAAAGCGTCAAAAACGATCTGAAAACGAAGTAAAGCAGTACCATTCGCCCGTCAGGCTGAAAACCGCGGGCGAAATAAAAACGATTCTGGAAAAGCCGGTGAGTGACCTGAGCGCTCACGTTTAGCGGCCGACATTAACTATGGTAAAGGAGAGGCTTATGTTTCGTTGGGGCATTATATTTCTGGTTATCGCGTTAATTGCCGCCGCATTGGGCTTTGGTGGACTGGCGGGTACCGCGGCATGGGCAGCGAAAATTGTCTTCGTCGTCGGTATTATTCTGTTCCTGGTCAGCCTGTTTACGGGTCGACGTCGCCCGTAGCAAACGCAATATTTACTAAACAAACTCAAGCCAGTCCTCGTGACTGGCTTTTTCTCGTTTGAGAACCACCGGGGAAGTGCGTTACTGTGTCTCATCAAAATAATGAAAACAGGAAGGCAGAGGTGGGGCAACGAATTCCCGTTACGCTCGGCAATATTGCGCCGCTGACGTTAAAACCGTTTCATGCAGGCCAGCTTGCGCTGGTCTGTGAAGGGGGAGGGCAGCGCGGTATCTTTACCGCCGGCGTGCTTGACGAATTTATGCGCGCACAATTCAACCCGTTCGATCTCTATTTCGGCACCTCTGCCGGGGCGCAGAACCTCTCCGCCTATGTCTGCAACCAGCCCGGCTATGCGCGCAAAGTGATTATGCGCTACACCACCTCCAAAGAATTCTTCAATCCGGTACGCTTCGTACGCGGCGGGAACCTGATCGATCTCGACTGGTTACTGGATGCCACCTCCAGCCAGATGCCGCTGGCCATGGATACCGCGTCACGTCTGTTCGATACCGGCAAAGAGTTCTGGATGTGCGCCAGCCGTGGCGATGACTATTCGCCGGGTTACTTTTCGCCGCAGAAAGAGAACTGGCTGGATATCATCCGCGCGTCCAGCGCGATCCCGGGATTCTACCGCACCGGCGCCCTGCTGGAGGGGATAAGCTATCTTGACGGCGGTATCAGCGACGCGGTGCCGGTACAGGAGGCGGCGCGGCGCGGGGCAAAAACCATTGTGGTGATCCGCACGGTGCCTTCGCAGATGTATTACACCCCACAGTGGTTTAAGCGGATGGAACGCTGGCTGGGCGACAGCAGCCTGCAACCGCTGGTGAATATCGCGAAGCAGCATGAAACCACCTACGGCGCGATGCAGCGTTTTATTGAAAGACCACCGGGCAAGCTGCGCATCTTTGAAATTTATCCGCCTAAGCCGCTGTTGAGCATGGCGCTGGGCAGTCGGCTGCCTGCGTTGCGTATGGATTACAAAACGGGGCGGCTGTGCGGGCGTTACTTCCTGGCGACCGTCGGGAAAATGCTGGCGGAGCAACCGCCTCTTCATCGGCATAAAAGCATCATTTTGCCGCCTGCCGTTGTGGCCAATGACGCGGTGGCGATGCCGCTGGTGGACGCGCCGCAGGCCAACGATGGCTTACTCGATAAGGAGGATCTGGCGTGACGCACTGCTTTATCGATACCCATTGCCACTTTGATTTCCCGCCGTTTAGCGGGGAGGAAACATCAAGTATTGCGCGCGCGGCTGAGGCCGGTGTGAGAGCCATTATTGTGCCCGCTATTGAAGCGGCGAGATTCGACAAAGTTCTGGCGCTTGCCCGGGAGCACGATGCGCTGTATGCCGCGCTGGGTCTGCATCCGATCGTTATTGAGCACCATCTTGATGACCATCTCGACAGGCTGGATGCCACGCTGCAAAATGCGGATACAAAGCTGGTTGCCATCGGTGAGATCGGCCTCGATCTCTATCGTGAAGATCCGCAGTTTGAGCGCCAGCAGACGATCCTGGATGCGCAGCTCCGGCTGGCAAAGCGCCACGATCTGCCGGTGATCCTCCACTCCAGACGTACCCATGACAAACTGGCGATGCACCTGAAGCGTATCGACGTGCCGCGCAGGGGCGTGGTCCATGGTTTCGCTGGAAGCCTTCAGCAGGCGCAGCGTTTTATTGAGCTGGGCTATAAGATTGGCGTCGGTGGCACCATTACCTATCCGCGTGCCAGCAAAACCCGTGATGTGATGGCGCAGCTCCCGCTGACCTCGCTCCTGCTGGAAACGGATGCGCCTGACATGCCGCTGAATGGTTTTCAGGGCCAGCCCAATCGCCCGGAGCAGGCGGCGCGCGTTTTTGATGTGCTGTGTGAGCTGCGTCAGGAGCCTGAAGATGTGATTGCCAGCGCGCTGCTGGAAAATACCCGCGCGGTCTTCGGCATCACGCTATAGATAAAGGGCCGGGCGGATCACCGTGATCTGCTGCCGTTCCAGGGCCTGCGCCAGCGGCTCGATGTCCTCCGGCGTGGCGCTCCGCCATCGCGCCGCCTCCCCGTAAACCCCATGGGCATGAAACGCGTTGATCCGCACCGGAACGTTCCCCAACGCGTGGATAAAAGCGGTCAGCGATGGCAGATGGTGCAGATAATCACACCGAGCGGGGATCACCAGCAGGCGCAGCTCCGTCAGGCGATGACGATCGGCCAGCCAGCGGATGCTCTGCTTGATCTGCGTGTTTTCGCGCCCGGTCAGAAAACGGTGATGTTCATTGCCCCAGGCTTTCAGATCCACCATCGCGCCGTCAAACACCGGTAACAGCTTTTGCCAGCCGGTTTCGCTTAACAGGCCGTTGCTGTCCACCAGGCACGTCAGATTGCGCAGGGACGGATCGGCTTTGATCGCGGTGAACAGCGCAACCAAAAACGGCAGCTGCGTGGTGGCCTCACCCCCGCTGACGGTCACGCCCTCAATAAACGGCGCGGACGTGCGAACCCGGGAGAGGATCTCCTCGACGCTATAGCGCTGCGCCATCGGCGTCGCCTGCTGCTGACACAGGTGCAGACAGGTGTCGCACTGCTGACAGTGACTCTCCTGCCACCAGACGCGCCCGGCCTGAATTGCCAGCGCATCATGAGGACAGTGGGGAACACAGTCGCCGCAGTCGTTGCAGCGCCCTATCGTCCACGGGTTGTGGCAGGTTTTGCAGCGCAGGTTACAGCCCTGGAGGAACAACGCCAGGCGGCTGCCCGGCCCGTCCACGCAGGAGAAGGGTATGACCTGACTAACTAAAGCGCATCTGCTGTTCATGACTTATCACGCGCGGCTGACGTTCCAGAATACGGGTATTGCGCGCGGCCTCCTCGCCGAGCCAGGTGGTGTTGGTGCGCGAGCCGGCCTCCCGGTATTTCTCCAGATCGGAGAGCCGCACCATATACCCGGTGACGCGCACCAGGTCGTTTCCGGCTACATTCGCGGTGAACTCACGCATACCGGCGTTGAACGCCCCCAGGCACAGCTGCACCACAGCCTGAGGATTGCGTTTAACCGTTTCCTCCAGGGTGAGAATATCGCTGATCCCCGAATGATAGTGTTTATGGTGCGGCGCCACGGCCAGCAGGTGGCTGACTGGGTCCGGTTCGTCGCCGTACGGCAGACGTGCGCCCGGCGTGGTGCCAGAATCGGAACTGATCCCAGACTGGGCATGCAGCATCGCGCGGTGCTGCCAGCCGTGTTTCACCGGCGTGTTTTCAACAAACGCCGCAAGCTGTTCACTGATGCGGTAGCCCAGCGCATTGGCCTGTTCGTTCTTACCGTAACGTCCCGTAATGCCTGCTTTCTCGCACAGCACATTCACCGCTTCGGCCAGACCGTACATGCCAAACATCGGCACAAAGCGATCGGCATCAATCAGCCCCTCTTTCACCAGGAAGCTATTCTCAAAGAAGCCGGATTGTTCATATAGAAAATCGCAGCGCGCATTGATGATCGCGATTTGTTGCTGGCAGTAGTGGGGAAGGGTACGGGTGAAAAAGTCTTCCGGTGAGCGGCTGTGTTCCGCAATCGCCTTCAGGTTAAGGCGCACCAGCGTGCTGCCGCCGCCCGCCAGCGGCAGGGAGTTGTAACAGCTCACCACGCCATAGCGACCTTTTGTGAAAATTTTATCATTCACCGGGCCATTAGAAATATGCGGTTTACTACATTCACAAATGTTTTCCGCCACGCTCAGCAGCAGATCGCCGGGGGTTACATCCGGGTCGTAGATAAAGGTCAGGTTCGGCGCAACCTGCTTCAGTTCGGCATCCGCGCGAAGGATGGCTCGGGTGACAGGCGTATCCGCCGGGCCGATATTGGCATGCATAAACGCATCGGGCAGGGTTCTGTCCAGGTAACGCCAGAAACGTTTTATTCGGCTATCGATTTCATCCTGTGTTAGAATTTTAACATAGGGGCTGAGTATCTCATCGAGCTGGCCCAGATAGACCGGCATCGATGTGACGGACGGAACATGGTGATAAAGGATAGTGAGCAGCGAGAGGGCATCATCCAGATCTTTCGCCCCTTCCAGCTCCAGCCATTCTGAGCCGTTAGCCAGAAATTTAGCGTAGTCCGGCAGCACGTAGCGCGGTTTGTAAGGCGCATGGCCTTCGAACATGTCGCAGATGAATCCCTCGTCCAGCGCGGCGCGGGCCGCCTCTGGCAGAGCGGGATAGGGCTGATTGTTCTCCGCTTCCAGCGCCAGAAAATGACGTTTTTGTTCCGGGGTTAACACCGGGCTGGTCACAATGTGCTGGCAACGTTGTTGCAGGGCGTCGGGCATGTTCACTTCCTTGGTTGTTCTGCGGATGGTGAACGAATTGTAGGAAGCCAGCCTGGTGGCGCTTTTGATCAGAACGGGGATATCGCCGATTTAGTCAGCAATTAACGCACTAAAATTTGAAGAAGATCTCATTACAGTAATGCAAATTTGCACACAGTTTTCATTAACTGTGATGAATGTCGAAGTGTGGATGCGGGTGAATGTTAGAATACTCACAGACCCGCAAGGTAAAATTTATACGGCACTGCCGTTGGAGAATGTTATGACCGATTTAACTGCAAGCAGCCTGCGCGCGTTGAAACTGATGGACCTGACCACCCTGAACGATGACGACACCAATGAAAAAGTCATCGCCCTGTGCCATCAGGCGAAAACGCCAGTGGGTAACACCGCCGCCGTCTGTATCTATCCGCGCTTTATCCCGATTGCCCGCAAAACGCTGAAAGAGCAGGGCACGCCGGACGTGCGCATTGCCACCGTAACTAACTTCCCGCACGGCAATGACGATATCGAGATCGCGCTGGCAGAAACCCGCGCGGCGATTGCGTACGGCGCGGACGAAGTTGACGTGGTATTCCCGTACCGCGCGCTGATCGCCGGCAACGAGCAGGTCGGTTTTGACCTGGTGAAAGCCTGTAAAGACGCGTGTGCGGCGGCAAACGTGCTGCTTAAAGTGATCATCGAAACCGGCGAGCTGAAAGAAGAGGCGCTGATTCGTAAGGCGTCTGAAATCTCCATCAAAGCGGGCGCAGACTTCATTAAAACCTCTACCGGTAAAGTGCCGGTCAACGCTACTCCGGAAAGCGCACGCATCATGATGGAAGTCATCCGTGATATGGGCGTGTCCAAAACCGTTGGCTTCAAACCGGCGGGCGGCGTGCGTACCGCGGAAGACGCGCAGCAGTTCCTGGCGATTGCCGACGAGCTGTTCGGCGCCGACTGGGCTGATTCCCGCCACTACCGCTTCGGCGCGTCCAGCCTGCTGGCCAGCCTGCTGAAAGCGCTGGGTCACGGTGACGGTAAGAGCGCAAGCAGCTACTAAGTTGAATTGCCGGGTGGCGCTACGCTAACCCGGCCTACAGGATCGTAGGGCGGGTCAACATATCCGCCGCCATTCACCCGATTCCGCATGGAGGTTACCGTGTTTCTCGCACAAGAAATTATTCGTAAAAAACGTGATGGTCATGCATTAAGCGACGAAGAAATCCGCTTTTTTATCAACGGCATTCGTGATAACACCATCTCTGAAGGGCAGATTGCGGCTCTGGCGATGACCATTTTCTTCCACGATATGTCGATGCCTGAGCGCGTGTCGCTGACCATGGCGATGCGAGATTCAGGAACCGTTCTGGACTGGAAAAGCCTCAACCTCAACGGCCCGATTGTGGACAAACACTCCACCGGCGGCGTGGGCGACGTGACCTCCCTGATGCTCGGCCCAATGGTGGCGGCCTGTGGCGGTTACATCCCGATGATTTCCGGGCGCGGCCTGGGTCATACCGGCGGTACGCTCGACAAACTGGAAGCCATTCCGGGCTTCGATATCTTCCCGGATGACAACCGCTTCCGCGACATTATTAAAGACGTTGGCGTGGCGATTATCGGCCAGACCAGCTCTCTTGCTCCGGCTGACAAGCGTTTCTACGCGACGCGTGACATTACCGCGACCGTAGACTCCATCCCGCTGATCACCGCCTCTATCCTTGCCAAAAAACTGGCGGAAGGTCTGGATGCGCTGGTGATGGATGTGAAAGTGGGCAGCGGCGCGTTTATGCCAACCTATGAACTCTCTGAGGCGCTGGCCGAAGCGATCGTTGGCGTCTCCAACGGCGCGGGCGTGCGCACCACTGCACTGCTGACGGACATGAACCAGGTGCTGGCCTCCAGCGCCGGTAACGCGGTTGAAGTCCGTGAGGCCGTGCAGTTCCTCACAGGCGAATACCGTAACCCGCGCCTGTTCGATGTCACCATGGCGCTGTGCGTTGAGATGTTAATCTCCGGCAAGCTGGCCAAAGACGACGCGGAAGCCCGCGCGAAGCTTCAGGCGGTGCTGGACAACGGCAAAGCGGCAGAGATCTTTGGTCGGATGGTGGCGGCGCAGAAAGGCCCGACCGACTTCGTGGAAAACTACGCGAAATACCTGCCAACCGCGATGCTCAGCAAAGCGGTCTATGCGGACAGCGAAGGCTTTGTCTCGGCTATGGATACCCGCGCGCTCGGCATGGCTGTCGTGTCTATGGGCGGCGGTCGTCGTCAGGCATCGGACACCATTGATTACAGTGTCGGCTTTACCGATATGGCCCGTCTGGGCGACAGCGTTGACGGCCAACGTCCGCTGGCGGTGATCCACGCGAAAGATGAAGCCAGCTGGCAGGACGCGGCGAAAGCGGTGAAGGCGGCAATATCTCTTGACGATAAAGCACCGGAAACCACACCGACGGTCTATCGTCGTATCACTGAATAGCGGTATACTGATCTGATCGCATTTTTATGAAGCACTAAGTACGGAGAACAATTATGAAACGTGCATTTATTATGGTGCTGGACTCATTCGGCATCGGCGCAACCGAAGATGCAGAACGATTTGGTGACGTGGGTTCCGATACCCTAGGTCACATCGCGGAAGCCTGTGCAAAAGGCGAAGCGGACAACGGTCGTAAAGGCCCTCTGAACCTGCCAAACCTGACCCGTCTGGGGCTGGTAAAAGCGCATGAAGGCTCTACCGGTAAGATCGCAGCCGGTATGGACGGTAACGCGGAAGTGGTGGGCGCCTACGCGTGGGCGCATGAGCTCTCTTCCGGGAAAGATACTCCGTCCGGCCACTGGGAAATTGCCGGCGTGCCGGTGCTGTTTGACTGGGGTTACTTTTCCGATCACGAGAACAGCTTCCCGCAGGAGCTGCTCGATAAGCTGGTGAAGCGCGCCAACCTGCCGGGCTACCTCGGCAACTGCCACTCCTCCGGTACCGTGATTCTGGATCAGCTCGGCGAAGAGCATATGAAAACCGGCAAGCCGATTTTCTATACCTCTGCTGACTCCGTGTTCCAGATCGCCTGCCATGAAGAGACGTTTGGCCTGGATAAACTGTACGAGCTGTGCGAGATCGCCCGTGAAGAGCTGACCGAAGGCGGCTACAACATTGGCCGCGTTATCGCGCGTCCGTTTATCGGCGACAAAGCGGGTAACTTCCAGCGTACCGGCAACCGTCACGATCTGGCCGTGGAGCCACCGGCACCGACCGTGCTGCAAAAACTCGTCGACGAGAAAGACGGCCACGTGGTTTCCGTGGGTAAAATCGCGGACATTTACGCCAACTGCGGCATTACCAAAAAGGTCAAAGCGACCGGTCTGGATGCGCTGTTCGACGCCACCATCAAAGAGATGAAAGAAGCGGGCGATAAGACCATTGTCTTCACCAACTTCGTGGACTTCGACTCCTCCTGGGGCCACCGTCGCGACGTCGCCGGGTATGCTGCGGGTCTGGAGCTGTTTGACCGCCGTCTGCCAGAGCTGATGGAGCTGGTGGGGGAAGATGACATTCTGATCCTGACCGCTGACCATGGCTGTGACCCGACCTGGACCGGTACCGACCACACCCGTGAGCACATTCCGGTGCTGGTGTACGGCCCGAAAGTCAAACCGGGCTCGCTGGGTCACCGTGAAACCTTCGCGGACATCGGCCAGACGATTGCGAAATACTTTGGTACATCTGACATGGAATATGGCAAGGCTATGTTCTAAACGGATTGGGTGCGGCCTGATGCCCTCACCCCGGCCCTCTCCCACCGGGAGAGGGAGAAACAGAATGTAGGCCGGGTAAGGCGTAGCCGCCACCCGGCAAAAACAACAATGTAAAAGGAACTGAAGATGGCAACTCCTCACATTAATGCAGAAATGGGTGATTTCGCTGACGTCGTATTGATGCCGGGCGACCCGCTGCGCGCGAAGCACATTGCAGAAACCTTCCTCGAAGACGTGCGTGAAGTGAACAACGTGCGCGGCATGCTGGGCTTCACCGGCACCTATAAAGGCCGCAAAATCTCCGTGATGGGTCACGGCATGGGTATCCCATCCTGCTCCATCTACACCAAAGAGCTGATCACCGATTTCGGCGTGAAGAAAATCATCCGTGTCGGCTCCTGCGGCGCAGTGCGCATGGACGTTAAGCTGCGTGACGTGGTGATCGGCATGGGCGCGTGCACCGACTCTAAAGTCAACCGCATTCGCTTTAAAGATCATGACTTTGCGGCCATCGCTGACTTTGACATGGTGCGTAACGCGGTTGACGCGGCAAAAGCGCTGGGCGTTGACGCGCGCGTGGGCAACCTGTTCTCTGCCGATCTGTTCTACTCGCCAGAAGGTGACATGTTCGACGTGATGGAAAAATACGGCATTCTGGGCGTGGAAATGGAAGCGGCCGGTATCTACGGCGTGGCGGCTGAATTCGGTGCGAAAGCGCTGACCATCTGCACCGTGTCTGACCACATCCGTACCCACGAGCAGACTACCGCTGCCGAGCGTCAGACCACCTTCAACGACATGATCAAAATCGCGCTGGAATCCGTTCTGCTGGGCGATAAAGAGTAATATCTGTTGTGCCGGGTGGCGGATTCGCCTGACCCGGCCTGCGGTTTTCCAGGCCCGCTAAGCAGAGCGCCAGCGGGCTTTTTTATTAGCGTACTGCCTGCGCAATCCACGCCGATAACTCCCGCAACTCTTGTTCCTGTTCCGGAAAATCAACACGTAACGCGTCACACTCCTGTTGCAGCATATCTGCCCGATAGAGACAGCCCTGCAAACGTGCAGCCAGCGCTTCTAACGGTGCCGGATTAAGACTATCCGTAAATACCTGGGTACGAGAGATATGGCCTTTCTCGACGTCAAAGTGCAGCTCAACGCCGCCCCAGGTAAATCGCTCATCCAGCAGGTGTGAAAACGCCGGTGCCTGACCGAAATTCCACTCCCAGCTGCTCTGGCGGGCGAAGGTTTCCGCGAAGTTTGGCAGATCCGGGGTTTTATCCGGAGAAATCACCTCGGCTTCTACGCGTTCACCGTAATGCCTGAAAAAGGCCTCGCGGATCGCATCGCAAATGCGTTCATGGGTAATCCCCGGCAGGAGCTCCACCAGATTCGCCACGCGACCGCGCACGGAGGTAATGCCTTTGGCCTGGAGCTTTTTCTTGTCCGGATTCAGATAGTTTGCCAGACGGCTCAGATCGGCATTCAGCAATAATGTGCCGTGGTGGAATCCGCGATCCATCGTTTCGCGGTAGGCTGAGCCTGACACTTTCCGGTCGCCTTCAGGCGTTTTCACGACCAGATCGTTACGTCCCGAGGCTTCAGCCGTCACGCCGAGTGAATTGAGCGCGTTAAGCACAATGGAGGTCGAGATGGTTTTGTCGTATTCCGGCTTGCCCGCCATAAAGGTAAAGCAGGTGTTGCCCAGATCGTGAAACACCGCACCGCCGCCGCTGCTGCGGCGCGCCAGGCGGACGTTGTCCTCTTCCATACGGCGGGTGTTACACTCTTTCCACGGATTTTGCGCGCGACCAATAACGACCGTATCGGCGTTGCGCCAGAGAAACAGGACGCGCTGGGTGGCAGGCATCTGGCGGAAGATGCACTCTTCCACCGCCAGGTTAAACCAGGGATCGTAAGAGTCAGAGATTAGCAGGCGTAACGTCGACATGGCAGAGTTCCTTTTCCGAATCATCCGCCTACTTTATCACTATTCTTTCTTCTCGCTCTCTTCCTCTTCGGGAACCGACTTGCTGGCGGTTAACAGGAACGGCGACTGCTGCCAGCGGGTGCGTTTGCCCTGGAGCAGCGTGCGCGCCAGTACCACGCCAATCGCCAGCGAGAGCAGCAGCATCAGGCGCAAAATATTGGTGGTGTTATCCACCTGTTTGGCTTCGGTTGGCAGGGTGTGGGTGTCGAGTGTCAGACGTAAATAGCCGAGCGGACCATTCTTGCCCTGAATGGGTTCGACGATTTGTTGGTTGAAATAACCCCCGGCTTTTTTGCCATCCAGCGCCAGCCTGTCGCGCACGTCGACATGCTCACCCGCGCGGGCAATCAGGTCGCCCTGTTCATCGTACACGCCCGCATCCAGAATGCGGCTGTTTTCCGTAAGCTGGCGCAATACCTGGGCTATTCGCTTATCATCCGGCGTTTCGGTGCGCATAGACGGCGCAACGTTGAGCGTCACCTGGCGCGCCAGCGTCCGGGCCAGTTCCTCAAACTGCGGGTTACGCTGTCGTTGGTGATTCTGGCTAAACCAGGATGCCCCCTGCATCAGCGCCACTAATAGTGCGAGACAGATCAGGACAATCACGGCGCGATGAAGCCGGAATTTCAGTTTTGCGCGAGCCATATTCCACCTGCTTAAAATTTACGGCTTAATGTTGCCAGAAGTGATGGTTACAGGGTAGCCTCATGCGTTATTTTCCCTCTGGAACCTTCCGGCGCGAACGAAATTACAGGAGCTTCAATGCCGAACATTACCTGGTGCGACCTGCCAACGGATGTCTCTTTATGGCCAGGATTGCCGCTCTCTTTAAGTGGCGATGAGGTGATGCCTCTCGATTACCACGCTGGCCGTAGCGGCTGGCTGCTGTACGGACGCGGCCTGGATAAGCAACGCCTCACCCAGTATCAAACCAAACTGGGCGCAGCGATGGTCATCGTTGCGGCCTGGTGCGTGGAAGATTATCAGGTTATTCGCCTGGCGGGTTCCCTGACGCAGCGCGCCACGCGTCTGGCGCACGACGCCGGGCTGGACGTTGCCCCCCTCGGCAAAATTCCGCACCTGAAAACGCCCGGCCTGCTGGTAATGGACATGGACTCCACCGCCATTCAGATCGAATGTATTGACGAGATTGCTAAACTGGCGGGCAGCGGCGAGCTGGTGGCGGAAGTCACCGAGCGCGCGATGCGCGGCGAGCTGGATTTTACCGCCAGCCTGAGACAGCGCGTGGCGACCCTGAAGGGGGCCGATGCTAACATTTTGCGTCAGGTGCGCGATGAACTGCCCCTGATGCCTGGGCTGACGCAGCTGGTGCTCAAGCTGGAGACGCTCGGCTGGAAAGTGGCGATTGCCTCCGGCGGGTTCACCTTCTTTGCCGACTACCTGCGTGACAAGCTGCGTCTGACCACCGTGGTGGCAAACGAGCTGGAGATCATGGACGGCAAACTCACCGGACAGGTCATCGGCGACATCGTGGATGCGCAGTACAAAGCCAATACGCTGACGCGTCTGGCGGAGAAATATGCCATTCCGGTCGAGCAGACCGTCGCCATCGGCGATGGCGCGAACGATCTGCCGATGATCAAAGTTGCCGGGCTGGGTATTGCCTACCATGCCAAGCCGAAAGTGAATGAAAAGACGGAAGTCACTATCCGTCATGCTGATCTGATGGGGGTGTTCTGCATTCTCTCCGGCAGCATTAATCAAAAATAGCGGCCTGCTTTTGTAGGCCGGGTAAGCGTCAGCGCCACCCGGCGCGCAGACCGCACAGAAATAACGAGGTAAACCGTGGCGAAAGCTCCAAAACGCGCATTTGTCTGTAATGAATGTGGTGCGGATTATCCGCGCTGGCAGGGGCAATGCAGCGCCTGTCATGCCTGGAACACCATCACCGAAGTGCGTGGTGTGGCGGCTTCGCCGAGCGTGGCCCGCAATGAACGGCTGAGCGGCTATGCGGGCAATGCAGGCGTGTCGAAGGTACAAAAACTTTCGGATATCAGCCTGGAAGCGCTGCCGCGCTTTTCCACCGGATTCAAAGAATTTGACCGCGTGCTCGGCGGTGGCGTAGTGCCGGGCAGCGCCATTCTGATCGGCGGTAACCCGGGCGCGGGTAAATCGACCCTGCTGCTGCAAACGCTCTGCAAGCTAGCCGAACAGATGAAAACCCTGTACGTCACGGGGGAAGAATCACTTCAGCAGGTGGCGATGCGCGCGCACCGCCTCGGCCTGCCGACCGGCAATCTGAATATGCTTTCGGAAACCAGCATCGAGCAGATCTGCATGATCGCCGAAGAAGAGCAGCCGAAGCTGATGGTGATTGACTCCATTCAGGTGATGCATATGGCTGACATTCAGTCGTCACCGGGAAGCGTGGCGCAGGTGCGTGAAACCGCGGCCTACCTGACGCGCTTTGCCAAAACGCGCGGCGTGGCGATTGTAATGGTTGGTCATGTGACCAAAGACGGCTCGCTGGCGGGACCGAAAGTGCTTGAACACTGTATCGACTGCTCGGTGATGCTCGATGGCGATGCGGATTCCCGTTTTCGTACCCTGCGCAGCCATAAAAACCGCTTTGGCGCGGTGAATGAGCTGGGCGTGTTTGCCATGACCGAGCAGGGGCTTCGCGAAGTCAGCAACCCGTCGGCCATCTTCCTGAGCCGTGGCGACGAGATCACGTCCGGTAGTTCGGTGATGGTGCTGTGGGAGGGGACGCGTCCGCTGCTGGTTGAAATTCAGGCGCTGGTGGATCAATCGATGATGGGCAACCCGCGGCGCGTGGCGGTCGGTCTGGAACAGAACCGCCTGGCGATCCTGCTGGCGGTGCTGCACCGTCACGGCGGTCTGCAAATGGCGGATCAGGATGTGTTCGTCAACGTGGTTGGTGGGGTGAAGGTTACGGAAACCAGCGCGGACCTGGCGCTGCTGCTGGCAATGGTCTCCAGCCTGCGCGACAGACCGTTGCCGCAGGATCTGGTGGTATTTGGTGAGGTAGGGTTGGCCGGCGAGATCCGCCCGGTGCCGAGCGGTCAGGAGCGTATCTCCGAAGCGGCAAAACATGGCTTCCGCCGCGCGATTGTTCCGGCCGCCAACGTGCCGAAAAAAATCCCGGAAGGGATGCAGGTTTTTGGCGTTAAAAAACTTGCAGATGCGTTAAATGTCTTTGACGACTTATAATTACGTATTCGATTTTGCAGGAGGCACCGTAATTTATGTCATCATTTGACTACATCAAGACCGCTATCCGCCAGAAGGGCTGCACGTTGCAGCAGGTGGCGGACGCCAGCGGCATGACCAAGGGCTACCTGAGCCAACTGCTGAACGCCAAAATCAAAAGCCCCAGCGCGCAGAAGCTGGAAGCGCTGCACCGTTTTCTGGGGCTTGAATTTCCGCGGATGCAAAAGAACATTGGCGTGGTGTTCGGTAAGTTCTACCCGCTGCATACCGGGCATATCTATCTGATCCAGCGCGCCTGTAGCCAGGTCGACGAACTGCATATCATCATGGGTTATGATGAAACCCGCGATCGCCAGCTGTTTGAAGACAGCGCCATGTCGCAGCAGCCCACCGTGCCGGACCGCCTGCGCTGGCTGCTTCAGACCTTTAAATATCAGAAAAATATTCGTATTCATGCCTTTAACGAAGAGGGCATGGAGCCGTATCCGCACGGCTGGGACGTGTGGAGCAACGGCATCAAAGCGTTTATGGAAGAGAAGGGCATTGCGCCTAACTGGATCTACACCTCTGAAGAGTCCGACGCGCCGCAGTTCCGTGAGCATCTGGGCATTGAGACGGTGCTGATCGATCCTAAACGCACCTTCATGAACATCAGCGGGGCGCAGATCCGCGAGAACCCGTTCCGTTACTGGGACTACATCCCGACCGAGGTGAAGCCGTTCTTCGTGCGTACGGTGGCGATCCTCGGCGGCGAGTCGAGCGGGAAATCGACGCTGGTAAATAAGCTGGCTAACATCTTCAATACCACCAGTGCGTGGGAGTATGGCCGCGATTACGTCTTCTCACACCTTGGCGGCGACGAGATGGCGTTGCAGTATTCCGACTACGATAAAATCGCGCTCGGTCATGCCCAGTACATTGATTTCGCGGTGAAATACGCCAATAAAGTTGCCTTTATTGATACCGATTTCGTCACCACGCAGGCGTTCTGCAAAAAGTACGAAGGGCGCGAGCACCCGTTTGTGCAGGCGCTGATTGACGAATACCGCTTTGACCTGGTGATCCTGCTGGAAAACAACACCCCGTGGGTGGCCGACGGCATGCGCAGCCTGGGCAGCTCGGTGGACAGGAGGGAGTTCCAGACCATGCTGGTAGAGATGCTTAACGAGAACAACGTTGAGTTTGTACATGTGGAAGAGTCGGACTACGACTCCCGCTTCCTGCGCTGCGTCGAGCTGGTGAAGGAGATGATGGGGGAGCAGGGTTAATAACTTCCCCTCTCCCACCAGGAGAGGGGGCTTTAATCGCCCTCTCCCTTTGGGAGAGGGCCGGGGTGAGGGAATCAGTCCACTCAATACTCAACCACCACCTTCCCACGCATATGCCCCTCCAGCACCCTGCGGTGCGCTTCGGTAATGCTTTCCACGCTTAGCCCGTGCAGCGTTTCGCTGAGCGAGCTTTCCACCACGCCGTTATCCACCAGCTTCGCCACCTCATCTAAAATCTCACCCTGACGCGCCATATCCGTGGTCTGGTACATGCTACGGGTGTACATAAATTCCCAGTGCAGGGCGGCAGATTTGGACTTCAGCTTGTCCTGGTTCAGCGGATGCGCGTTTTCAACGATGGAACAAATGTGTCCCTGAGGGGCAATCAGATCGCTGACCGCATCCCAGTGCCCGTCGGTATCGTTGAGGATAAAAATGTAATCCACAAAGGTGAGCCCCTGTTTCGCCAGTTCACCCTTCAGGTCGCGGTAATTTACAACAATGTCTGCACCGCGATCGCGACACCACCGGGCGGAATCTTCTCGTGAAGCGGTTGCGACGATCTTCACCTTGCTGTTGTGCTTCGCAAACGGGATCGCCAGCGATCCGACTCCACCCGCGCCGCCAATTATCAGCAGCGTTTTATCTGCGTCGGCATCCTGAATCTTCAGCCGTTCAAACAGGCCTTCCCACGCGGTGAGCGCCGTCAGCGGCAGTGCTGCCGAGGCGGCCCAGTCAAGGATTGCAGGCTTGTGCCCGACAATGCGCGCATCGATCAGCTGGTGCGTGGTATTACTGCCCGGACGGGTGATGTCCCCCGCGTACCACACTTCATCACCCGGTTTGAATCCGGTGACGCCAGCCCCAACGGCTTTTACGATCCCGCTGGCATCCCACCCGAGAATGCGCGGCTCCTTCAGTCCGCTTTTAGCAATGCCTGCATGTACTTTGGTGTCCACCGGGTTTACGGAGACGGCTTTTACCTCCACCAGCAGATCGTGTTCACCGGGCTGCGGCATCGGCGGAGTGATTTCAATGAAGGTGGAAGGATTTTCTGGGTTAACGGCAATGGCTTTCACTGACATGGTGTGCTCCTCAATGGCATGCGTTTTGTTGAGGCTAGTCTATTAAGTGGTCAGCTGCATGATAAGATGGACAATCCAGAACTCAGCGTTCGTACAGGGTGAACAATCATGTTTAAACAGCTTCAGGATATGGCGCTGTTTGCGCTGGTGGCCGAGATGGGCAGCTTTACCGCGGCGGCGCAGAAGGCGGAACTGCCGAAATCCAGCGTCAGCCAGCGGATTAGCCAGCTGGAGCAGCAGGTGGGGATCCGTCTGTTGAATCGCACCACGCGCAGGATCAGCCTGACGTTTGCAGGCGAGCACTATCTGGTGCACTGTCGCGAGATGCTGGCGGCCAGCGAGCGCGCGGAGTATGCCATTCAGCGGCTGCGCGAAAACCCCAGCGGGCGGCTGCGGATCACCTGTCCGGCGGGAATTGGCGCGACGCTGCTGGCGCATATGAATGCCGAGTTCCAGCTTCGCTATCCGGACGTGTCGCTGGATGTGTCGATCTCAGACGACGTGGTGGATCTGGTCGAGTCTGGCTTTGACGTGGCGCTGCGCACCGGCAAACCGCAGGATTCTTCCCTGATTGGCCGCATGATTGGGCACTGTCCGCGCTACATGCTGGCCTCGCCCCACTACCTGGCGCGTCGGGCGCCGTTAATCCATCCCCGACAGCTGGTGGAGCACCGCTGCATTACGCACCGGGCATGGTCGGAGTGGCTTCTGCGAAGCGAGAGTGAGGATTATCGGTATCTGCCGGATAACGCCCATATGACGGATAACCTGGTGTACGCCCGGGAATGCGCCATTGCCGGGGCGGGGATCACGCTGTTACCCGCATTCCTGCTGGAAGATAAGATCGAAAAGGGCGCGCTGGTGAAGGTGCTGCCGGCGTGGAGCGTTGAGGGAAACGATCTCTGGTTGGCCTACCCGAGCCGTAAGCTCAATTCGCCTGCGCTGATGAGCTATATCGACTTTGCGATGCAGTTTGATGAGGTGAAGCGGTATTACGTGGGCAAATAAAAAAAGCCGGGTGGCGGCTTCGCCTTACCCGGCCTACACACTGTGCGGCCTGATGCCCCCACCCTGGCCCTCTCCCACGGGGAGAGGTTACAAACATAAAAAACGGCAACCGAAGTTGCCGTTTTGCTTTTATTTCGCAATACGCTTGTACTTAATACGCTTCGGCTCCAGCGCGTCTGCGCCCAGCGTGCGTTTCTTGTACTCTTCGTATTCGGTGAAGTTACCTTCGAAGAACTCCACCTTACCTTCGTCCTGGTAGTCCAGGATGTGGGTTGCGATGCGGTCCAGGAACCAGCGGTCGTGCGAGATAACCATCGCGCAGCCCGGGAACTCCAGCAGGGCGTTTTCCAGCGCGCGCAGGGTTTCGATGTCCAGGTCGTTGGTAGGTTCATCAAGCAGCAGAACGTTGCCGCCAACCTGGAGCAGCTTCGCCAGGTGCAGACGACCGCGCTCACCGCCGGACAGCTCGCCCACGCGTTTGCCCTGGTCAGTGCCCTTAAAGTTAAAGCGGCCAACGTAAGCGCGGCTTGGCATCTCGGTGTTGCCGATACGCATGATATCCAGACCGCCGGAAACCTCTTCCCACACGGTTTTGCTGTTGTCCATTGCGTCGCGGAACTGGTCCACGGAAGCCAGCTTCACGGTTTCACCCAGGGTGATAGAGCCGCTGTCAGGCTGTTCCTGACCGGACATCATGCGGAACAGGGTTGATTTACCTGCGCCGTTCGGACCGATGATGCCAACGATAGCGCCTTTCGGCACGGAGAAGGTCAGGTCGTCGATCAGCAGACGGTCGCCGTAGGACTTACGCAGGTTGGTCACTTCAACCACTTTATCCCCCAGACGTGCGCCAGGTGGAATAAACAGTTCGTTGGTTTCGTTACGTTTCTGGTATTCAGTGTTATTCAGCTCTTCGAAGCGTGCCAGACGGGCTTTGCCCTTGGACTGACGGCCTTTCGCGCCCTGACGCACCCACTCCAGCTCTTTCTCGATAGACTTACGACGCGCCGCTTCCTGAGATGCTTCCTGCGCCAGACGCTGATCTTTCTGCTCCAGCCAGGAGGAGTAATTGCCTTCCCACGGAATACCTTCGCCGCGGTCCAGCTCCAGGATCCAGCCCGCAACGTTGTCGAGGAAGTAACGGTCGTGGGTAATCGCCACCACGGTGCCTTCGAAGTCGTGCAGGAAGCGCTCCAGCCACGCCACGGATTCCGCATCCAGGTGGTTAGTAGGTTCGTCGAGCAGCAGCATGTCTGGTTTTTCCAGCAGCAGACGGCACAGCGCCACGCGGCGGCGTTCACCACCGGACAGGTTAGCGATTTTCGCATCCCAGTCTGGCAGACGCAGGGCATCGGCCGCGCGCTCCAGCTGCACGTTCAGGTTGTGACCGTCGTGCGCCTGGATAATCTCTTCATACTTGCCCTGTTGTGCAGCAAGCTTGTCGAAGTCCGCATCCGGCTCGGCGTATTTGGCATACACTTCATCCAGGCCTTTCAGGGCGTTAACCACCTCGGATACCGCTTCTTCAACGGATTCACGCACGGTGTGTTCCGGGTTCAGCTGAGGTTCCTGCGGCAGGTAGCCGATCTTAATGCCAGGCTGCGGACGGGCTTCACCTTCGATGTCTGTATCGATGCCGGCCATGATGCGCAGCAGGGTGGACTTACCGGCACCGTTGAGACCCAGAACACCGATTTTTGCGCCCGGGAAGAAGCTCAGCGAGATATTTTTAAGAATATGACGTTTCGGCGGGACAACTTTGCCGACACGATGCATGGTATAAACGAATTGAGCCACGTTGGACTTCGCCTCTTTTATCGTGATGAGAATGAATTTCAGCCTCGAAGTGTAGCCTTTTTCACGCCCTAATCCCAGCCAGGAACGTCGGGAGTGTTAAAACGCGCAAGAAAGGTAAAAAAGTGTCCATGACGTGGCGCGTTGTGGGATGCCTGGTTAGCATAAGTTGATGTAACTTTGACGTGGCAAGACGCTGCAACTGACGAAAAACAATGAGGAAGAGCTTGTGGAAAAAGCCAAACGGGTGGTCTGGCGTCTGCTGGCTGCCAGCGTATGCGTAATGGCGGTAAGCCAGGCGGTGCATGCCGATTCACTGGATGAACAACGTAACCGCTATGCCCAGATTAAACAGGCATGGGACAACAAGCAGATGGATACCGTGCAGGCGCTGATGCCGACGCTGAAGGATTATCCGCTGTATCCGTATCTTGAGTATCGTCAGATCACGGACGATCTCATGAATCAACCGACCGTCACCGTGAATAACTTCATTCAGGCGAACCCGACCCTGCCGCCTGCGCGCACCCTGAAGTCCCGGTTTGTGAACGAGCTGGCCCGTCGCGAAGACTGGCGCGGCCTGCTGGCCTTCAGCCCGGATAAACCGGGCGCGACGGAAGCGCAGTGTAATTACTATTATGCGAAATGGGCGACCGGTCAGCAGGAGGAAGCCTGGACCGGCGCGAAAGAGCTGTGGCTGACGGGCAAAAGCCAGCCAAACGCCTGTGACCCGCTGTTCAGCGCCTGGCGCGCCTCGGGCAAGCAGGATCCGCTCTCTTACCTGGAACGTATTCGCCTGGCGATGAAGGCCGGAAACACCCGGCTGGTCACTGTGCTGGCGGGCCAGATGCCCGCAGATTATCAGACTATTGCGTCTGCCGTTATCAGTCTGGCAAACGATCCCAATACCGTGCTGACGTTTGCGCGTACTACCGGCGCGACCGATTTTACCCGCCAGATGGCGGCGGTGGCCTTTGCCAGCGTGGCGCGTGATGATGTGGAAAACGCCCGGCTGATGATCCCGCAGCTGGTGCAGGCCCAGCAGCTTAATGACGATCAAACTCAGGAGCTGCGCGATATCGTGGCATGGCGACTGATGGGGACAGATGTCACCGACGAACAGGCGCGCTGGCGTGATGATGCGGTGATGCGTTCAAACTCTGTCTCGCTGGTGGAGCGTCGCGTGCGCATGGCGCTGGGAACGGGCGATCGTCGTGGCCTCAATACCTGGCTGGCGCGTCTGCCGATGGATGCCAAAGAGAAAGATGAATGGCGTTACTGGCAGGCGGACATGCTGCTCGAACGTGGTCGTGAAGATGAAGCCAAAGAGATCCTCCACTCCCTGATGCAGCAGCGCGGATTCTACCCGATGGCGGCGGCGCAGCGTCTGGGCGAGGAGTACACCCTGAAGATCGACAAAGCGCCAGCCAACGCGAACCCGGCGCTGACGCAGGGGCCGGAAATGGCGCGCGTGCGCGAGCTGATGTACTGGAATCTGGATAATACCGCGCGCAGCGAATGGGCGAATCTGGTCACCAGCCGTACCACCGATGAGAAAGCGCAGCTTGCCCGCTATGCATTTGATAATCGCTGGTGGGATCTGAGCGTGCAGGCGACGATCGCCGGCAAACTGTGGGATCATCTCGAAGAGCGTTTCCCGCTGGCTTATAAGGATCTGTTCGATCGCTACACCAGCGGCAAAGATATTCCGCAAAGCTACGCGATGGCCATTGCCCGTCAGGAGAGCGCCTGGAACCCGAAAGTGCGTTCTCCGGTGGGTGCCAGCGGCCTGATGCAGATTATGCCGGGTACCGCGACGCACACGGTGAAGATGTTTAATATTCCAGGCTACAGCAGCCCGTCCCAGCTGCTGGATCCGGAGACTAACATCAACATCGGTACCAGCTACTTGCAGTACGTCTATCAGCAGTTCGGTAATAACCGTATCTTCGCGTCAGCGGCGTACAACGCCGGGCCTGGCCGCGTGCGGACATGGCTTGGCAACAGCGCAGGGCGTATCGACGCCGTGGCGTTTGTCGAGAGCATTCCGTTCTCGGAAACGCGCGGCTATGTGAAGAACGTGCTGGCCTATGACGCCTACTATCGCTACTTCATGGGGCAGAAAGATACCCTGATGAGCGATGCCGAGTGGCAGAGACGTTACTGATCGGCGCGGGTTGTGTTATGCTGTACTCGCTAATGAGTACAAGAGGCAGCATAACATGACCCAGCATTCCCCGTATTCCTCGGCCATGGCCGAACAGCGTCATCAGGAGTGGCTTCGTTTTGTGGAGTTGCTCCGCCAGTCTTACGACAAAGATCTGCATTTACCGTTGCTACAGCTGATGCTGACGCCAGACGAACGTGAAGCGCTGGGTACACGGGTACGCATTATTGAGGAACTGCTGCGCGGCGAAATGAGCCAGCGCGAGCTGAAAAACGAGCTGGGCGCGGGTATCGCGACCATCACCCGGGGTTCAAACAGCCTGAAGTCGGCGCCGGTTGAACTGCGTCAGTGGCTGGAAGCCGTATTGCTGAAAAACGCCGGATGACGGCTTCGCCTTATCCGGCCTGCAAACTTAACGATAAATCGCGTTATGAAACGGACTTAACGCCAGAATAACGGCCTGGTGGTAAACGCCTGAACGCGTAAGCTTGCCACCCGTAAAGACGCCAATCGCCCCCTCTTTACGACCAATTTCATCAATGCCGGTGTAGTGCGACATTACCGGCCCCAGCGCCTCACCCGCGCGGACTTTCTCCAGTATGACCTCCGGCAGCGGCAGCGTGGCAGAACGCGCTTCGCCGCGCTGCTCACGGCTTTCGATGACAACCCAGCTGAAGGTCGCCCCTTCGTCGATACCTGCTTCAATCGCGACCCAGAAGTCAGCGTCTGGCGCGGCGGCTTTTGCATTAGCCACGCGATTTCGTGCGCCAGCGCGTGTTTCCTCGCTGCCAAACGGCTGTTCCGGCACACCGCTCTCGACGCCGACGGCGTCAATATGGCAGGATCCTTCGCCGAAGATCTCTTCAAATGCCCTTAGAATTGCCTGAATTTTGGCAGGATTGGTGGTAGCAGAGACAACATGGTGCATAATTAAGCTCGATTTAAAAAATTCATCGCAGTATAACGGAAAAAAAGCATGTTACAGGTATACCTTGTTCGCCACGGTGAAACGCAGTGGAACGCCGAGCGACGTATTCAAGGCCAGTCAGATAGTCCTCTCACCGACAAAGGTGTGCAGCAAGCATGGCAGGTGGCGGAGCGCGCCAGAACGCTGGGTATCACTCACGTCATCTCCAGTGATTTAGGCCGCACGCAGCAGACGGCACGCATCATCGCCGATGCCTGTGGCTGCGACGTGACCCTCGAACCGCGTCTGCGCGAGCTGGATATGGGCGTGCTGGAAAAACGTCCTATCGATACGCTGACGGAAACCGAAGAAGGCTGGCGCCGCACGCTGGTGAACGGCACTGAAGATGGTCGCATCCCTGAAGGGGAATCCATGCAGGAGCTGAGCGTGCGCATGCATGCCGCGCTGGCCGAGTGCCTGAAACTCCCGGCAGGTAGCCGACCGCTGCTGGTAAGCCACGGTATCGCGCTGGGTTGCCTGGTGAGCACCATTCTGGGACTGCCGGCTTACGCCGAGCGCCGTTTGCGTCTGCGCAACTGCTCCATTTCCCGTATCGACTATCAGGAAAGTGCCTGGCTGGCATCGGGGTGGGTGGTTGAGATGGCAGGGGACATTTCGCATCTTGATGCCCCTGCACTGGACGAATTGCAGCGTTAACGACGTACCGGAATCAGGAATTCCATACGCAGATTGATAGGGCCTTCTTCCGGTTTAGCATCTTGCGCCGGATAGTAGCGCTCAATGTCCTGACCTTTACGGCGATTCAGATTCAGCATCGGCATGCAGGTCCCGTAAACGGTCAGGATGAACTCCTGAACGCCCGTTCCTAAACCTTCGTATGAGAACATCACATACTCGCCGCCTTCCAGCACGACAGGCTTCGAGCCATGAATGTAACCGTTCGCCATGTCAGGCGTCAGCGCCGTGGTATAGAACACCTCCTGCTCGTCGTCTTTTTCCTGGCTGGGATGCGTTTCGTTCAGGCCATACAGAATCGGCGGGAGCGCCGGAGCATGGCTTAAAAATTCGCGCCAGAACTGAACGCGCATCTGATGGCGGAACTCGGAGATCTGCTCCAGGGAACAGGAGTAGCTCTGCGTGGTGCCGACCAGGTGCGTTTCCGGCAGGGTGATGATTTCATATTTTGGCATCGCAAACTCGCCCAGACGCAGCGGCGGACGCATACCAAAGGAGCTCCAGTCCGGCGAGCGGCGATAAAGTGCTGGCGTTAACGAGAACTGTTTTTTAAAGGCACGGGTGAAGGTTTGCTGTGAATCGAAGCGATATTGCAGGGCAATATCCAGGATTGGTCGCGCGGTCAGGCGCAACGCGACAGCAGACTTTGATAAACGACGTGCGCGAATATAGGCACCGATAGCATGACCGGTGACATCCTTGAACATCCTTTGCAGATGCCACTTGGAATAGCCTGCTTTTGCCGCCACATTATCCAGTGACAAAGGCTGGTCGAGATGACCTTCCAGCCAGGTGAGCAGGTCGCGAATAATTCCAGCCTGATCCATATACTATCCTCATCCTTAAAACTGCCGCAGGTGCCTGTTTACAGGTTAGCGGATAATAGCATTTTTTGACGTTTTAGCATTCAGTGTTTTTTTTGCGCATAAATGCTTTTTGTAGTGATTTATGTGCGGATATATTCTAATCCTGTGATCTTGCTACATTTTTATCTAACCTGTTGAATAATCGCTCAGCGTAATTTTTATGAATGGTAACAATATGAAATACAAGGTTTTAGTCTTTACAGCACTGGCGCTGATGGCAGGGCGCGTGGCACAGGCGGAGCAAATTGGCTCCGTGGATACTGTGTTTAAAATGTTTGGGCCGGACCACAAAATTGTGGTGGAAGCCTTTGACGATCCGGACGTTAAAAACGTCACCTGCTATGTCAGCCGGGCAAAGACCGGCGGGATTAAAGGCGGCCTGGGGCTGGCTGAAGACACGTCTGACGCGGCCATCTCCTGCCAGCAGGTTGGCCCGGTGGAATTGAGTGATAAAATCAAAAACGGCAAAGCGCAGGGCGACGTCGTATTCCAGAAACGGACCTCGCTGGTGTTCAAAAAGCTACAGGTGGTCCGTTTTTATGACGCGAAGCGTAACACCCTGGCTTATCTGGCTTATTCCGACAAAGTCGTGGACGGCTCACCGAAAAACGCGATAAGCGCGGTACCGATTATGCCGTGGCACTGATAAAAAAAACGGCGCAAATGCGCCGTTTTTTACTGCGTGACGGGAGAATTACTCCTGGAGGTCACCGCAGAAACGATAGCCTTCACCATGGATCGTGGCGATGATTTCCGGCGTATCCGGCGTAGATTCGAAGTGCTTACGAATACGACGGATGGTTACGTCAACGGTACGATCGTGTGGCTTCAACTCACGACCGGTCATTTTCTTCAGCAGTTCTGCACGGGACTGAATCTTGCCCGGGTTCTCGCAGAAGTGCAGCATCGCGCGGAATTCACTGCGCGGCAGTTTGTACTGCTCACCGTTCGGGCTAATCAGCGAACGGCTATTGATATCAAGTTCCCAGCCGTTGAATTTGTAGCTGTCGACGCTACGACGCTCTTCACTTACCGTACCCAGATTCATGGTGCGGGACAGCAGGTTGCGTGCACGAATGGTTAACTCGCGAGGGTTGAACGGCTTGGTGATGTAGTCATCCGCGCCGATTTCCAGACCAAGAATTTTATCAACCTCGTTGTCACGGCCCGTCAGGAACATCAACGCGACGTTCGCCTGTTCACGCAGTTCGCGCGCCAGAAGAAGCCCGTTTTTGCCCGGCAGGTTGATATCCATAATCACCAGGTTGATATCATTTTCAGAAAGGATCTGATGCATCTCTGCGCCATCGGTCGCTTCAAAGACATCGTAGCCTTCTGCTTCGAAAATGCTCTTTAACGTGTTGCGTGTTACCAACTCGTCTTCAACGATAAGAATGTGCGGGGTCTGCATGTTTGCTACCTAAATTGCCAACTAAATCGAAACAGGAAGTACAAAAGTCCCTGACCTGCCTGATGCATGTCGCAAATTAACATGATCGGCTTAACGTGACTAAAGTACGTAATTGCGTTCTTGATGCACTTTCCATCAACGTCAACAACATCATTAGCTTGGTCGTGGGTACTTTCCCTTTGGACCCGACAGTGTCAAAAACGGCTGTCATCCTAACCATTTTAACAGCAACATAACAGGCTAAGTGACACCGGACACCCAATAAAACTACGCTTCGTTGACATATATCAAGTTCAATTGTAGCACGTTAACAGTTTGATGAAATCATCGTAGCTGAATGCTAGCCTTTGTCACAATTTTTCAATAAACCAACTAGTTGCGGACATTGATTGATAAACGGTACGAATCCAATCAGAAAAGAGTATTCATATGGTCATTATCATTACAAAACATAAGGATAATGGACTTCTGTTAACATTCTAACTGATTGTTCAGCCACAAAATAGTTTAGCTTTTTTTAATTGTTATGAAACGCTATTTCGGTGATTTGTGTTGCAAAATTGTAAATTCGTGCTGCGTAATATGTTGAACTGAATCACATTTTTACCTGCTAACTGATTAAAAAGAGAGCGTAAATGCATCTGTCGATTGTGCTGGTGGCACCAGCAAGAGCTGAAAATATTGGCGCTGCGGCGCGTGCCATGAAGACTATGGGTTTTACCGATTTGCGTATTGTGGACAGCACGGCGCATCTGGAGCCTGCTGCGCGCTGGGTGGCGCACGGTTCGGGTGATATTCTCGATAATATAACCACTTACGCTACGCTCGCCGACGCACTCCACGATATTTCGTTTACCGTCGCGACGACCGCGCGCAGCCGGGCGAAGTTTCACTATTACGCCACGCCTGCTGAACTGGTGCCGATGCTGGAAGAGAAAAGCCAGTGGCTGGAGAAAGCCGCGCTGGTGTTTGGGCGAGAAGATTCCGGGCTGACTAACGAAGAGCTGGAGCTGGCTGACGTGCTGACGGGCGCGCCGATGGTGGCGGATTATCCGTCACTCAATCTGGGGCAGGCGGTGATGGTCTATTGCTATCAATTAGCATCCTTAATACAAATTTCTCAGCCACCGGTGACAGTTTCGGATGAAAACCAGCTGGCGGCACTGCGTGTTCGTGCAGGTAACCTTCTTGAGCAGTTGGGCGTCGCTGACGATCAAAAAATGGTGGACTGGTTACAGCAGCGCCTGGGGCGTCTTGAGCAGCGCGACACGGCAATGCTGCACCGATTGCTTCATGATATTGAAAAAAAATTAGCCGAGTAAAATAGTGTCATAGGTTTTTATTATGGCCGATCCTGCTGATGTCTGGGGTTGCATCTGGGGTATTCCGATGAAAATAAATCTGCCCGCAGCGGGACGTGAGAATGTCCCGAATTGTGATCGAATTAAAAATTCATTGACTTAAGGGGCTCGATCCTTTAACCCTAAAAGAATAGAGCACAGACAGATAATAATGACAGAGTACACAACATCCATGAAACGCATCAGCATCACCACCATTACTACAACCATCATCATTACCACAGGTAACGATGCGGGCTGACGCGTACAGGAAAAACAGAAAAAAGCCCGCACCTGAACAGTGCGGGCTTTTTTTTCGGCTAAAGGAAATGAGGTAGAACCATGCGAGTGTTGAAGTTCGGCGGTACGTCAGTGGCAAATGCAGAACGTTTTCTGCGTGTTGCCGATATCCTGGAAAGCAACGCCAGGCAGGGGCAGGTTGCCACCGTGCTCTCTGCCCCGGCCAAAATCACGAACCACCTGGTGGCGATGATTGAAAAAACCATCGGTGGTCAGGATGCACTACCGAACATCAGCGACGCCGAGCGTATCTTTGCCGATCTGCTTCAGGGGCTGGCCGACGCCCAGCCTGGTTTCCCGCTGGCGCAGCTGAAAAGCACCGTTGAACTTGAATTTGCCCAGATTAAACACGTTCTTCACGGTATCAGCCTGCTTGGTCAGTGTCCGGACAGCATCAACGCGGCGCTGATTTGCCGGGGTGAAAAACTCTCTATCGCCATCATGGCAGGCGTGCTGGAAGCGCGCGGTCACCACGTGACGGTCATCGATCCGGTTGAAAAACTGCTGGCTGTGGGCCACTACCTTGAATCCACCGTCGACATTGCCGAGTCGACACGCCGTATTGCGGCGAGCAAAATCCCGTCTGACCATATGATCCTGATGGCAGGCTTTACCGCCGGTAACGAGAAGGGCGAACTGGTGGTGCTGGGGCGTAACGGCTCTGACTACTCCGCTGCCGTGCTGGCGGCCTGTTTACGCGCAGACTGTTGTGAGATCTGGACTGACGTCGACGGCGTTTATACCTGCGATCCGCGCCAGGTACCGGACGCCAGGCTGCTGAAGTCGATGTCGTACCAGGAAGCGATGGAGCTATCCTACTTCGGCGCTAAAGTTCTTCACCCGCGTACCATCTCCCCGATTGCCCAGTTCCAAATCCCTTGCCTGATTAAGAATACCGGTAACCCCCAGGCGCCGGGCACGCTGATTGGCGCCAGCGCGGATGAAGATGACCTGCCGGTGAAAGGCATCTCCAACCTCAACAATATGGCGATGTTCAGCGTCTCCGGCCCGGGGATGAAGGGCATGGTCGGCATGGCGGCACGCGTCTTTGCCGCTATGTCCCGCAACGGGATCTCCGTGGTGCTGATCACGCAGTCTTCTTCCGAATACAGCATCAGCTTCTGCGTTCCGCAGGGTGATTGCCTGCGTGCCCGTCGCGCGCTGGAAGAAGAGTTCTATCTGGAGCTGAAAGAAGAGCTGCTGGAGCCGCTCTCGATTCAGGAACGTCTGGCGATTATCTCTGTGGTCGGCGACGGCATGCGCACCCTGCGCGGTATCTCCGCCAAATTCTTTGCCGCGCTGGCCCGGGCTAATATCAATATCGTGGCGATTGCCCAGGGCTCATCAGAGCGTTCCATTTCCGTTGTCGTGGATAACGATGACGCCACTACCGGCGTGCGCGTGGTGCATCAGATGCTGTTCAACACCGACCAGGTGATTGAGCTGTTCCTGGTGGGCGTCGGTGGTGTCGGTGGCGCGCTGCTGGAGCAGGTGAAGCGCCAGCAGGAGTGGCTTAAGAAGAAACATATCGATCTGCGCGTCTGCGGCATTGCGAACTCGAAAGCGTTGCTGACTAACGTCCACGGTCTGAATCTGGAAAACTGGCAGGCGGAGCTGGAAGAGGCGAAAGAGCCATTTAACCTGGGCCGCCTGATCCGCCTGGTGAAAGAATATCACCTGCTTAACCCGGTGATTGTTGACTGTACCTCCAGCCAGGCGGTGGCCGATCAGTACGCCGACTTCCTGCGCGAAGGTTTCCACGTGGTGACGCCAAACAAAAAGGCCAACACCTCGTCGATGGATTACTATCACCAGCTGCGGCTGGCGGCGAGTAAGTCGCGCCGTAAGTTTCTGTATGACACCAACGTGGGCGCGGGCCTGCCGGTCATCGAGAACCTGCAAAACCTGCTCAACGCGGGCGACGAACTACAGCGTTTCTCCGGCATCCTCTCCGGCTCCCTGTCGTTTATCTTCGGCAAGCTGGACGAAGGGATGAGCTTGTCGGAAGCCACCCGCGCCGCGCGCGAGCTGGGCTACACCGAGCCGGATCCGCGCGACGACCTCTCCGGCATGGACGTGGCGCGTAAGCTGCTGATCCTGGCGCGCGAAACTGGCCGCGAGCTGGAGCTTTCGGATATCGTGATTGAGCCGGTGCTGCCAGCAGAATTTGATGACAGCGGTGACGTCAGCGCCTTTATGGCCAGGTTGCCGCAGCTTGACGACGCCTTTGCCGCACGCGTTGCGAAAGCCCGTGATGAAGGTAAGGTATTGCGCTATGTTGGCAACATTGAAGAAGACGGCGTCTGCCGGGTGAAGATTGCCGAAGTGGATGGCAACGATCCGCTGTACAAGGTGAAAAACGGCGAGAACGCCCTGGCGTTCTACAGCCATTATTATCAGCCACTGCCGCTGGTGCTTCGCGGCTATGGCGCAGGGAATGATGTGACGGCGGCAGGCGTGTTTGCCGATCTGCTGCGTACCCTGTCATGGAAGTTAGGAGTTTAAGATGGTTAAAGTATATGCCCCGGCTTCCAGCGCCAATATGAGCGTCGGATTTGACGTGCTGGGCGCGGCGGTCACGCCGGTGGACGGTTCGCTGCTGGGCGATACGGTTACGGTTGAGGCGGCAGAGCGCTTCAGCCTGAATAACATCGGCCGCTTCGCCAGTAAGCTGCCGTCTGAACCGCGCGAGAATATCGTTTATCAGTGCTGGGAACGCTTCTGTCAGGAGATCGGCAAAAACGTGCCGGTCGCCATGACGCTGGAAAAGAGCATGCCGATTGGTTCGGGGCTGGGCTCGAGCGCCTGCTCGGTGGTCGCCGCGCTGGTGGCGATGAATGAGCATTGCGGCAAGCCGCTGAACAACAGCCGTCTGCTGGCGCTGATGGGCGAGCTGGAAGGGCGCATCTCCGGCAGCATTCATTATGATAACGTGGCGCCGTGCTTCCTTGGCGGCATGCAGCTGATGATTGAAGAAAATGGCATCATCAGCCAGCAGGTGCCAGGGTTTGATGAGTGGCTGTGGGTGCTGGCCTATCCGGGCATTAAAGTGTCTACCGCCGAAGCGCGTGCGATCCTGCCGGCGCAGTATCGTCGTCAGGACTGTATCGCCCACGGGCGTCATCTGGCGGGCTTTATTCACGCCTGCTACACCCGTCAGCCGCAGCTGGCGGCAAAACTGATGAAAGACGTCATTGCCGAGCCGTATCGCACGAAGCTGCTGCCGGGCTTTAACGAAGCGCGACAGGCATCCATGGATATCGGCGCACAGGCGTGCGGCATCTCCGGCTCCGGCCCGACGCTGTTCGCCTTATGCGACAAGCCAGACACCGCGCAGCGCGTGGCGGACTGGCTCTCTAAACACTACCTGCAAAATCAGGAAGGCTTTGTTCATATTTGCCGTCTGGACACGGCTGGCGCACGAGTACTGGGATAACGAATGAAACTCTACAACCTTAAAGATCATAACGAGCAGGTCAGCTTCGCGCAGGCGGTAACGCAGGGGCTTGGCAAAAATCAGGGGCTGTTCTTCCCCCACGACCTGCCGGAATTTCAGCTGACCGAAATCGATGAGCTGCTGAAGCAGGACTTTGTCACCCGCAGCACCAAAATTCTGTCTGCCTTTATCGGCGACGAAATCCCGCAGGAGCTGCTCGAAGAACGCGTGCGTGCGGCGTTTGCTTTCCCGGCGCCGGTGAAGCAGGTGGAGCCTGACGTTGGTTGTCTGGAGCTGTTCCACGGTCCGACGCTGGCGTTCAAAGATTTCGGCGGTCGCTTTATGGCGCAGATGCTGACCCACATCAGCGGCGACAAACCGGTGACCATTCTTACCGCGACTTCAGGCGATACCGGGGCGGCGGTGGCCCATGCGTTCTACGGCCTGAAAAACGTCCGCGTGGTGATCCTCTATCCGAAAGGCAAAATCAGCCCGCTTCAGGAAAAACTGTTCTGCACCCTTGGGGGCAACATTGAAACCGTGGCGATCGACGGCGATTTCGATGCCTGTCAGGCGCTAGTGAAGCAGGCCTTCGATGACGAAGAGCTGAAGGCGGCGCTGGGGCTGAACTCTGCCAACTCCATCAACATCAGCCGTCTTCTGGCGCAGATCTGCTACTACTTCGAAGCGGTGGCGCAGCTGCCGCAGGACGCGCGCAATCAGCTGGTGGTTTCCGTGCCAAGTGGGAACTTCGGCGACCTGACGGCAGGCCTGCTGGCGAAATCACTCGGCCTGCCGGTGAAGCGCTTTATCGCCGCCACCAACGCCAACGACACCGTGCCGCGTTTCCTGAAGGACGGAAAATGGGCGCCGAACGCGACTCAGGCCACGCTCTCCAATGCGATGGATGTGTCACAGCCTAACAACTGGCCGCGTGTGGAAGAGCTGTTCCGCCGTAAGGTCTGGCGTCTGGGCGATCTGGGTTACGCAGCGGTGACGGACGAAACCACTAAAGCCACCATGCGCGAGCTGAAAGCGGTGGGCTATACCTCTGAGCCGCACGCGGCGATTGCCTATCGTGCCCTGCGCGATCAGCTTCAACCGGGTGAGTATGGCCTGTTCCTCGGCACCGCCCATCCGGCCAAGTTCAAAGAGAGCGTGGAAGCGATCTTGGGGGAAACGCTGCCGCTGCCAAAAGAGCTGGCCGATCGCGCCGACCTGCCGCTGCTGTCTCATGAGCTGCCCGCAGACTTTGCCGCGCTGCGTAAGCTGATGATGGCCCGAGCGTGATTGTGCTGCCCGGTGGCGGCTACGCCTTACCGGGCCTACAACGGCTCAGAACGTAGGCCGGGTAAGGCGAAGCCGCCACCCGGCTTTTTTATGGAGAAATTAAGGAGAAAAACAGCAGGAAAAAAGCAGAAATTCCCAATAAATGCGGTCACTTAGCGTTTAGGATTGCAGAGGATAACATCCCCCGTCCCCATCACGTACTCTCCTTACATCGGCCCACGTTGGGCAAGAAGAATAAGGAGTCACCTATGTCTACACTGAAACCTGCACTTATCGCGCTTTCACTGATGCTGGTCGCTCCCATGGCGGTGCAGGCAGCTGAGATCACCCTCGTGCCAGCGGTAAAACTGCAAATTGGCGATCGGGATAATAACGGGCACTACTGGGATGGCGGCCGCTGGCGCGACCATGACTGGTGGAAAGCGCACTATGACTGGCGCGATAACCACTGGCGTCCGCACGATGAACATCGCGATCGTGACGATCACCACCGTCATGACGATCGTCGCCCGGGCCCGGACCGGAAGCACCATTAACACAAACCCCGCCAGCTGGCGGGGTTGTCTTTTATTGCTCGTGACGCTTAAACACCAGCTCGTTTTTTCCTGACGATGCCTCGTCGAAGAAATACCCTTCACTGTTAAAGCCGGTGAGCTGCTCTGGCTTCGTCAGGCGGTTTTGAATGATGAAGCGGCTCATCAGACCGCGCGCTTTTTTGGCGTAGAAGCTGATCACTTTAAATTTGCCGTTTTTCTCGTCGAGGAACACCGGCTTGATAATGTCCGCATCCAGCTTTTTCGGTTTCACCGATTTGAAGTACTCATCAGAGGCCAGGTTGATCACCACGTTGTCCCCCTGGGCTTGCAGCGCCGCGTTAAGCTTGTCGGTAATGACATCGCCCCAGAACTGGTACAGATCTTTGCCTTTGGCGTTTTCCAGGCGGATACCCATCTCCAGACGATACGGCTGCATCAGATCCAGCGGTCGCAGCACCCCGTACAGGCCGGATAACATGCGCAGATGCAGCTGGGCAAAATCGAAATCGGCTTCGCTAAACGTTTCTGCTTGCAGGCCAGTGTAGACGTCACCTTTGAAGGCCAACAGCGCCTGGCGGGCGTTGGCGGGCGTGAAGTCAGGCTGCCACTCATGAAAACGGGTGGCATTCAGGTCGGCGAGTTTATCGCTGATGCTCATCAGCGAAGCGATTTGCGGAGCCGAAAGCTTACGCGCCTCGTGGATCAGCTGTTGCGAGTAGTCCAGCAATTCCGGCTGGGTATAACGCTCAGTGGCGAGCGGGCTCTGGTAGTCGAGCGTTTTGGCAGGTGAAATCAGAATCAGCATATCCAGTCCTTGCAGGAAATTTAGAGCGACTTTAACAAAAAATCGCCCTGAATTGATCGATAGCTGTTATTGCCGCGGCAAATCATCCCAGGTGCCAGGGGCAATTTGTGACTCGATTTCGGGATAGCGTGAGGCGTCAAAGACGGGCTGTACGCCGAGCTTGCGCTGACGCAGATAATCGCGCGCGATCAGCGCCACAACCGGTGAAAGCAGCAAAATGGCCGTCAGGTTCGTGATGGCCATCAGCGCCATAATGACGTCCGCTATTTGCCAGATCATCGGCATGCTGAGCAGGCAACCTACAAACACCATCGCCAGCACGCCCGCGCGAAGGATGTTGCGGGCCAGACGCGAGTCAACTTTCAGGAAGATAAGGTTGTTTTCGGCATAGATATAGTTCACCGCAATGGAACTAAAGGCAAAAAGTCCCACGACAAGTGCGACAAGGCCCGCGCCCCAGCCGCCGACGAGGGAGACCAGCGCCTGTTGTACCCAATGAATGCCTGCCGTACTACCGGACGGTTGTTCAGCGGCACCGGCCAGCAGCATTATCATCGCGCTGGCGGAGCAGATAACAATGGTGTCTGTGAAGACGCCAATCATCTGTACAATGCCCTGCGCGGCGGGATGTGGGGGCCAGGATGCGGCCGCTGCGGCGGCATTCGGCGTGGAGCCCATTCCCGCTTCGTTGGAGAACATACCCCGCTGAAAACCCGCAGTGAGTGCCTGGCTAAGGGTGTAACCCAGCGCGCCGGAAGCCGCTTCGCGCCAGCCGAACGCGCTTTGGAAAATGGTGACGATGACGTTCGGCACCTCATCGATATGTATCGCGCATACCATCAGGCTGGTGGACACCCACAGCAGCGCCATCAGCGGAACCAGCCACTGCATCAGGCGGGCAACCCCTTTGAGCCCGGTCACAATGGTCAGCAGGGTGAGAAGGGCAAGCGCGCCGCCTGTCAGCCACTCCGGACAATTGAAGGCAAAGCGCAGCGCGTGGGCGACGGAATTTGCCTGAACGGTATTGAAAATAAGGCCATAGGCAATCAGCAAAAAGATCGAGAACAGAACGCCCATCCAGCGCATTCCCAGCCCGCGAGCCATATACCAGGCGGGACCGCCGCGAAACTGACCTTTGCCGTCTTTTTCTTTGTAGAGTTGCGCAAGCGAGCATTCAGCAAAGGAGGTGGCCATACCGATAATCGCCGTCACCCACATCCAGAATACTGCGCCCGGACCGCCCGCGCCGATCGCCAGCGCGACACCGGCCAGGTTACCGCTGCCGACGCGCGCGGCCAGGCTGGTACAGAGCGCCTGAAACGAGGTCAGGCCGCCCGGCTGTGGGGTGACGCTGTTTTTCAGACTTCTGCCAAATTTGCGGATATAGCGAAACTGAATCAGACCGCTGCGCCACGTAAACCAGATACCTGCTCCTGAAAGCAGGTATATCATGATCGAACCCCAGAGGACTTCGTTGATAAAGAAAAAGAAATCAGGCACTAACGTCCCTCTTGTTGATGCCAAAGTGAATATGTAAGCGCTACCACTGATTGTGCATGCTGTTACTTAGCAGCCTGTTAATATTCTGAGTTTATCATACTCTGCCTAAGCGCACTGTCTGCGGTTGCGCTGCCTCTCACTCGTGTTATCATCAGGGCAGACCGGTTACATCCCCCTAACAAGTAAACCTGTCATTTTTCCGCTGCTGGCAAGCTGTCGGTAGTGTGAATTATCCAGGGCACGTTAAAAGAGAAACACTATCATGACGGATAAATTGACCTCCCTTCGTCAGTTCACCACTGTCGTCGCTGACACCGGAGATATCGCGGCAATGAAGCTGTACCAGCCGCAGGATGCCACAACCAACCCTTCTCTGATCCTTAACGCCGCGCAGATCCCTGAGTATCGCAAACTGATCGACGAGGCGGTGACCTGGGCAAAAGCACAGAGCAATGACCGCGCGCAGCAGGTTGTGGATGCTACTGACAAACTGGCAGTGAACATCGGTCTGGAAATCCTGAAGCTCGTTCCTGGCCGTATCTCTACCGAAGTTGATGCTCGCCTGTCCTACGACACCGAAGCGTCTATCGCAAAAGCAAAACGCCTGATCAAACTGTACAACGATGCGGGCATCAGCAATGACCGTATCCTGATCAAACTGGCGTCTACCTGGCAGGGCATCCGCGCTGCTGAGCAGCTGGAAAAAGAAGGCATCAACTGTAACCTGACTCTGCTGTTCTCCTTCGCGCAGGCGCGTGCATGTGCCGAAGCTGGCGTATACCTGATTTCTCCGTTCGTGGGCCGTATTCTGGACTGGTACAAAGCCAACACCGACAAGAAAGAGTACGCGGCGTCTGAAGATCCAGGCGTGATTTCAGTGACTGAAATCTACGAATACTACAAACAGCACGGCTATGAGACCGTTGTTATGGGCGCAAGCTTCCGTAACGTCGGCGAAATCATTGAGCTGGCTGGCTGTGACCGCCTGACCATCGCTCCTGCGCTGCTGAAAGAGCTGGCAGAAAGCGAAGGTGCTATCGAGCGTAAACTGTCCTACACCGGCGAAGTGAAAGCACGCCCTGAGCGCATCACCGAGTCCGAGTTCCTGTGGCAGCACAACCAGGATCCAATGGCCGTAGATAAACTGGCGGACGGTATCCGTAAGTTTGCTATCGACCAGGAAAAACTGGAAAAAATGATCGGCGACCTGCTGTAATCATTCTGCGTGACCGGGTTCCCGGTCACGCGTCTTTCCCCCGCCTCTGTCTGAATTTTCTCTCTGCGTGTATCATTCCCTTTAATCAGTACTTTTTGAATGGAATGGATATGAATACCTTACGCATCGGCTTAGTGTCGATTTCTGACCGCGCCTCCAGCGGTGTTTATCAGGATAAAGGCATCCCTGCTCTGGAAGAGTGGCTGGGCAGCGCGCTCACTACCCCGTTTGAGATCCAGACTCGCCTGATCCCGGACGAGCAACCGATCATCGAGCAAACCCTGTGTGAACTGGTGGATGAGATGAGCTGCCACCTGGTGCTGACGACGGGCGGAACCGGCCCCGCGCGCCGCGATGTAACGCCGGACGCGACGCTGGCTATCGCCGATCGTGAAATGCCGGGCTTCGGTGAGCAGATGCGCCAGATCAGTCTACACTTTGTCCCGACGGCCATTCTTTCCCGTCAGGTCGGGGTGATCCGCAAACAGGCGCTGATCCTGAACCTGCCGGGGCAGCCGAAGTCGATAAAAGAAACGTTGGAAGGGGTAAAAGCCGAGGACGGCAGCGTTATCGTCCACGGTATCTTTGCAAGTGTACCGTATTGTATACAACTGCTTGACGGTCCGTATGTGGAAACTGACGGCAATGTGGTAGCAGCATTTCGCCCTAAAAGCGCTCGCCGCGAAACAATCTCCTGAAATTCTTTAAAATGTGACATTAGCGCCAGCCGCGGTAGCGTGTAAATGGATTTACGATATAGTAATTTTTTCTTTACGATTGCTGTAAAAAATAATCCACAACACATGCACAATGGTTCGCTATGTCACATAACACCCGACCTCTGAATCGACAGGACTACAAAACCCTCACGCTCGCTGCCCTGGGCGGCGCGCTGGAGTTTTACGACTTCATCATCTTTGTCTTCTTCGCCGCCGTTGTGGGGGCGCTGTTTTTCCCGGCGGATATTCCGGAATGGCTGCGTCAGGTACAAACCTTCGGCATTTTCGCTGCCGGCTATCTGGCGCGTCCGCTGGGCGGCATTGTCATGGCGCACTTTGGCGATCTGGTCGGGCGCAAGAAGATGTTTACCCTCAGCATCCTGCTTATGGCCGTGCCGACGCTGGCGATTGGGCTTTTTCCTACCTATGAGTCGATGGGCATTATCGCCCCGTTATTGCTGCTGCTGATGCGTATTCTCCAGGGCGCGGCCATCGGCGGGGAAGTGCCGGGCGCCTGGGTGTTTGTCGCTGAACACGTCCCGGTGCGCCGCATCGGCATTGCGTGCGGAACGCTGACCGCAGGGCTGACGATCGGGATCCTGCTTGGCTCCGTGGTTGCAACCATCATCAATACCAGCATGACGCAACAGGCCGTTCACGACTGGGGCTGGCGTATACCGTTCCTGCTGGGCGGGGCGTTTGGGCTGGTGGCAATGTACCTGCGACGCTGGTTGCAAGAGACGCCAATATTTCTGGAAATGCAGCAGCGGAAGGCGCTGGCGCAAGAACTGCCGGTGAAAACCGTAGTAGTGCGGCATAAAAAAGCGGTAATGGTGTCGATGCTTCTGACCTGGCTGCTGTCTGCGGGGATCGTGGTGGTCATTTTGATGTCGCCGGTCTGGCTGCAAAAACAGTACGGTTTTGCGCCTGCCGTGACGTTACAGGCGAACAGTATCGCGACAATTATGCTCTGCTTTGGTTGTCTGGCCGCCGGGCTGGCGGCGGATCGTTTCGGCGCAAGCGCGACCTTTATTGTCGGCAGTTTGCTTCTGGCCGCGTCGAGCTGGGCATTTTATCATCTTGCGGGCACCCATCCTGAACAGCTGTTCCTGCTGTACGGTGTCGTCGGGCTGTGCGTGGGCGTCGTTGGCGCCGTACCGTACGTAATGGTCCGCGCCTTCCCGCCGGAGGTACGCTTCACTGGGATCTCTTTCTCTTATAATGTCTCGTATGCCATTTTCGGTGGGCTGACCCCGATTGTGGTGACGGTGTTGATGGGGGTGTCACCCCTTGCACCTGCGTGGTACGTGCTGGCGTTATCGCTGATGGGACTGGTTTTGGGGGTGTGGCTTCGCCAGTCAGAGGGACGTCGTGCCCGCGACGCGGGCACGACAGAGGGATCAGTGTTTTTCACCAATAGGTAGAATGGTGCGGTCGAACTGCTCGTTCAGCACTTCACCCATGGCCAGGTAGATTGCGCTTGCGCCGCAAACCAGACCTACCCAGCCGGCAACGTGAACGATGCCTTCGTTATCCGCCAGGTGACCGATGGCCAGCAGAGCGAACAGTACGGTCAGGCTCAGGAAGACGAATTGCAGTGCGCGGTTCGCCTTAAGGGTACCGAAGAACATGAACAGGGTGAACACGCCCCACAGTCCCAGGTACACGCCCAGGAAATGGGCGTTTGCCGCCTCTGCCAGGCCCATTTTAGGCATCAGCAGAATTGCGACCAGAGTCAGCCAGAAGGAACCGTAAGAGGTAAAGGCGGTTAAGCCGAAGGTGTTGCCTTTCTTATATTCCAGCAGGCCCGCAAAGATCTGTGCGATACCGCCGTAAAAAATGCCCATCGCCAGGATAATGCCGTCCATCGGGAACATCCCGATATTGTGCAGGTTCAGCAGAATGGTGGTCATGCCAAAACCCATCAGGCCCAGCGGAGCCGGATTAGCCAACTTAGTGTTGCCCATAAGTCCTCAAAAAAATCATCATTAATATGGTGAAATGGTTAAACCCGCGCCAGTTCTACCTGACGGGGCGCGGCATCATAATGGGCGGCATCGACGCCGTCTATGATCTCACCGGGGTGAAATTAAAAAATTTTTTATCCTTCCCCCTTGATGGATGCTGTTGTGACCCCATCTTGTAAGCAACCGCAGTGTGTGGACCTGAAAAAAATCAAATCTGGGCAGTTGAAAAAGCACGTTCTGCCCTTATTACAGGTACACAACCACATGTTGACTGAATTTTTAGTGGAGACGTTTAGATGGGTAAAATTATTGGTATCGACCTGGGTACTACCAACTCTTGTGTAGCGATTATGGATGGCACTACTGCACGTGTGCTGGAGAACGCCGAGGGCGATCGCACCACGCCTTCTATCATTGCTTATACCCAGGATGGTGAAACTCTGGTTGGTCAGCCGGCTAAACGTCAGGCCGTGACAAACCCGCAAAACACCCTGTTTGCGATCAAACGCCTGATTGGCCGCCGCTTCCAGGACGAAGAAGTTCAGCGTGACGTTTCCATCATGCCTTACAAAATCATCGCAGCCGATAACGGCGATGCATGGCTTGATGTGAAAGGCACCAAAACGGCACCTCCGCAGATCTCTGCTGAAGTGCTGAAGAAAATGAAGAAAACCGCGGAAGATTACCTGGGTGAACCGGTAACTGAAGCTGTTATCACCGTACCTGCTTACTTCAACGATGCTCAGCGTCAGGCAACCAAAGATGCTGGCCGTATCGCAGGTCTGGAAGTAAAACGTATCATCAACGAACCAACCGCAGCAGCACTGGCTTACGGTCTGGATAAAGAAGTCGGCAACCGTACTATCGCGGTTTACGACCTGGGTGGTGGTACCTTCGATATCTCTATTATCGAAATCGACGATGTTGACGGCGAAAAAACCTTCGAAGTTCTGGCAACCAACGGTGATACCCACCTGGGTGGTGAAGACTTCGATACCCGTCTGATCAACTACCTCGTTGACGAGTTCAAGAAAGATCAGGGCATTGACCTGCGTAACGACCCGCTGGCCATGCAGCGACTGAAAGAAGCCGCTGAGAAAGCGAAGATCGAGCTGTCTTCCGCTCAGCAGACCGACGTGAACCTGCCGTACATCACCGCAGACGCGACCGGTCCAAAACACATGAACATCAAAGTGACCCGTGCGAAACTGGAAAGCCTGGTAGAAGACCTGGTGAACCGTTCTATCGAGCCACTGAAAGTTGCATTGCAGGACGCTGGCCTGTCCGTGTCTGACATTCAGGACGTTATCCTGGTAGGTGGTCAGACTCGTATGCCAATGGTTCAGAAGAAAGTTGCTGAATTCTTTGGTAAAGAGCCACGTAAAGACGTGAACCCGGACGAAGCGGTTGCTATCGGTGCTGCGGTTCAGGGTGGTGTTCTGACGGGTGAAGTAAAAGACGTACTGCTGCTGGACGTTACCCCGCTGTCTCTGGGTATCGAAACCATGGGTGGCGTGATGACTCCGCTCATCAACAAAAACACCACTATCCCGACGAAACACAGCCAGGTGTTCTCTACCGCTGAAGACAACCAGTCTGCGGTAACCATCCATGTGATTCAGGGTGAGCGTAAGCGCGCGGCGGATAACAAATCTCTGGGTCAGTTCAACCTGGACGGTATTAACCCGGCACCACGCGGCATGCCACAGATCGAAGTCACCTTCGACATCGATGCTGACGGTATCCTGCACGTGTCTGCGAAAGACAAAAACAGCGGTAAAGAGCAGAAGATCACCATCAAGGCATCTTCTGGCCTGAACGAAGCGGAAATCGAAAAAATGGTTCGTGATGCCGAAGCTAACGCGGAATCCGACCGTAAGTTCGAAGAGCTGGTTCAGACCCGTAACCAGGGTGACCATCTGCTGCACAGCACCCGTAAGCAGGTTGAAGAAGCGGGCGATAAACTGCCAGCGGAAGACAAAACTGCGATCGAAACTGCACTGAGCGCGCTGGAAACGTCTCTGAAAGGCGAAGACAAAGCGGACATCGAAGCGAAGATGCAGGAGCTGGCACAGGTTTCTCAGAAGCTGATGGAAATCGCTCAGCAGCAGCACGCACAGCAGCAGGCGGGCGCTGAGGCTTCCCAGAACAACGCGAAAGACGACGATGTTGTCGACGCTGAGTTCGAAGAAGTGAAAGACAAAAAATAATCGCCCTGATGCAGGGTAAGTAATCGGCACGGGCGTAGGAGAATCCTCCACGCCCGTGCTCGCATGTTAAGGGGCTTAAAAAAACCAATGGCAAAGCAAGACTATTACGAGATTTTAGGCGTTCCGAAAACTGCGGAAGAGCGTGAAATCAAAAAGGCGTATAAGCGCCTGGCCATGAAATTCCACCCTGACCGTAATCAGGGTGACAAAGAGGCTGAAGCCAAATTTAAAGAGATTAAAGAAGCCTACGAAGTCCTGACCGATGCACAAAAACGTGCGGCCTATGACCAGTATGGTCACGCGGCCTTTGAACAGGGCGGCATGGGCGGCGGTGGATTTGGTGGCGGCGGCTTCGGCGGCGGCGCTGATTTCAGCGATATCTTTGGTGATGTATTTGGCGATATCTTCGGCGGCGGACGTGGTCGTCAGCGCGCGGCGCGCGGCGCAGACCTGCGCTACAACATGGAGCTGACGCTTGAAGAAGCGGTTCGCGGCGTCACCAAAGAGATCCGTATTCCGACGCTGGAAGAGTGTGACGTTTGCCACGGCAGCGGCGCGAAAGCGGGGACTCAGCCACAGACCTGCCCAACCTGTCACGGTTCCGGTCAGGTGCAGATGCGCCAGGGCTTCTTCGCGGTGCAGCAGGCCTGTCCGCACTGTCATGGTCGCGGTACGCTGATTAAAGATCCGTGCACCAAATGCCACGGTCACGGTCGCGTGGAGAAAACCAAAACGCTGTCCGTTAAGATCCCGGCAGGCGTGGATACAGGCGACCGCATCCGTCTGGCAGGTGAGGGTGAAGCCGGCGAGCACGGCGCACCGGCAGGCGATCTGTACGTTCAGGTTCAGGTGAAGCAGCACGCCATCTTCGAGCGTGAAGGTAACAACCTGTACTGTGAAGTGCCGATCAACTTTGCGATGGCGGCGCTGGGTGGCGAAATCGAAGTGCCGACGCTGGACGGTCGCGTTAACCTGAAAATCCCTGGCGAAACCCAGACCGGGAAGCTGTTCCGCATGCGCGGCAAAGGCGTTAAATCCGTTCGCGGTGGCGCGCAGGGTGACCTGTTATGCCGCGTGGTCGTGGAAACGCCGGTCGGCCTGAACGATAAGCAGAAACAGCTGCTGAAAGAGCTTCAGGAAAGCTTTGGCGGCCCGACGGGTGAGAAAAACAGCCCGCGCTCCAAAAGCTTCTTCGATGGCGTCAAAAAATTCTTCGACGATTTAACCCGCTAACCCGCCAGCTGGTTACTATCCTTTAAAGCCCGGAAGCGATTCCGGGCTTTTTGTTTATAGCGTTATTCCTCGGTTAAACTGAATATATACCCAATATTAATCTGTTTTTACCGATCTGTTTGCGCTGATATTATGGTTTTACCGAGGTATTGTTGTAAAAGAGAGTTTAAACGTGAAATTACTACACCGTTTCTTTAGCAGTGAGGCATCCGGCGGCGTCATCCTGATTATTGCTGCTGCGGCCGCCATGCTGCTCGCCAATATGGGCATGACGCGCGATCTCTATCACGCATTTCTGGAAACGCCCGTCGAGCTGAAAGTCGGGGCGCTGGAAATTAACAAGAACATGCTGCTGTGGATCAACGATGCGCTGATGGCGGTGTTCTTCCTGCTGGTGGGTCTGGAGGTTAAACGTGAGCTGGTGATCGGTTCGCTTGCCAGCCGTCAGCGCGCGGCGTTTCCGGTGATCGCGGCGATTGGCGGGATGATCGTTCCGGCGTTGCTCTTTCTCGCGTTTGCGTGGCAGGATCCGGTTGCGCGTGACGGCTGGGCGATCCCGGCCGCAACGGATATCGCGTTTGCGCTCGGGGTCTTAGCCTTGCTCGGTAGCCGCGTCCCGGTAGCACTGAAAATTTTCCTGATGGCGCTGGCGATTATCGATGATCTGGGCGCTATCGTGATTATCGCGCTGTTCTACACCAGCGATCTGTCGGTTCTGTCGCTGAGCGTGGCGGCCGTGGCTATTGTGGTGCTGGCCTTGCTGAACGTCTTCAACGTCCGACGTACGGGTATTTATATTCTGGTGGGCATGGTGCTGTGGACGGCGGTGCTGAAGTCTGGCGTGCATGCCACGCTGGCGGGCGTCATCGTTGGCTTCTTTATTCCACTGAAGGAGCAGGACGGCAAATCGCCTGCCAGACAGCTGGAGCATGTGCTTCATCCGTGGGTGGGCTTTATGATCCTGCCGCTGTTTGCGTTTGCCAACGCGGGTGTTTCCCTGGCCGGGGTTACCCTGGACGGACTCACCTCCGTGCTGCCGCTGGGTATCATCGCCGGTCTGTTTATCGGTAAGCCGCTGGGTATCAGCCTGTTCTGCTGGCTGGCGCTGAAGCTGAAGCTGGCGTCATTGCCAAACGGGACCACCTTTAGCCAGATTATGGCCGTCGGCGTGCTGTGCGGTATTGGATTCACCATGTCGATCTTTATCTCGACGCTGGCGTTTGGCGCAAACGCGCCTGAGCTTATCGTCTGGGCAAAACTCGGCATTCTCATCGGGTCATTACTGGCCGCAGTCATTGGTTATACCTTGTTGAAGGTGAAATTGTCCGGACAGGCTGTCCAGGCATAACGGAAAACCGGGAGGAGGGGGCTCCTTCTCCCGATACACACTCAGGGAGAGAACACGCGATGTCTCATTTGAATTACAACCATCTTTATTACTTCTGGCACGTTTATAAACAGGGCTCGGTCGTGGGGGCGGCAGAAGCGCTTTACCTGACGCCACAAACCATTACCGGGCAAATCAAAGCCCTGGAAGAGCGGTTACAGGGCAAGTTGTTCAAGCGCAAGGGCCGTGGGATTGAGCCCAGTGAGTTGGGCGAGCTGGTGTTCCGCTATGCGGATAAAATGTTCACCCTGAGTCAGGAGATGCTGGACATCGTCAACTACCGCAAAGAGTCGAACCTGCTTTTTGACGTGGGTGTGGCGGATGCGCTGTCGAAACGGCTGGTGAGCGGCGTACTGGATGCGGCGGTGGTAGAAGACGAGCAAATCCACCTGCGCTGCTTTGAATCCACTCACGAGATGCTGCTGGAACAGCTGAGCCAGCATAAGCTGGATATGATTATTTCGGATTGCCCTATCGATTCCACGCAGCAGGAAGGCTTGTTCTCGGTGAAAATTGGCGAATGCGGCGTCAGTTTCTGGTGCATCAATCCGCCACCGGAAAAACCGTTTCCTGCCTGCCTGGAAGAGCGCCGCTTGCTGGTGCCGGGTCGGAGGTCCATGCTCGGACGGAAGCTGCTGAACTGGTTTAACTCGCAGGGGCTGAACGTAGAAATTCTCGGTGAGTTCGACGATGCGGCGCTGATGAAAGCCTTTGGCGAAGCGCATAACGCTATCTTCGTTGCTCCGACGCTGTACGCGCACGATCTCTATTCAGACGACAAAATAACCGAGATCGGCAGGGTGGATAACGTGATGGAAGAGTATCACGCCATATTCGCCGAAAGGATGATTCAGCACCCGGCGGTGCAGCGAATCTGCAATCGCGACTATTCGGCGCTTTTTACGCCGCCGGCAATCTGAAGACATAAAAAAACCCGCGTTAAGCGGGTTCTTTCAAACAAGCAACAACAAGTGGCGATTAAGCCAGTTTGTTGATCTGCGCGGTCAGGTTTGCTTTATGACGCGCTGCTTTGTTTTTGTGGATCAGACCTTTAGCAGCCTGACGATCCACGATTGGTTGCATTTCGTTAAATGCGTTCTGCGCTGCAGCTTTGTCGCCAGCTTCGATAGCTGCGTATACTTTCTTGATGAAAGTACGCATCATAGAGCGACGGCTTGCATTGTGCTTACGAGCCTTTTCAGACTGAACGGCACGTTTCTTAGCTGATTTGATATTAGCCAAGGTCCAACTCCCAAATATGATCTATGTGGACAATTCAAAGGCCGAGGAATATGCCCTCTATACCTTCTTTTGTCAATGGATTTGTGCAAATAAGCGCCGTTAATGTGGCGACGCTACGTTACGTAGTGATGGCGCAGGATTCTACCAGCTTGTCGTTCGTGAATACAGCTTTTCGGCGTAAAAATCGCAGTTCGCGGACAGATTTTTTTGCTGCGAAAGGTCAGCGTGATGAAATCATACGGCTTTCTGTTTAGCGTGAACAATCGCCGGTTAACCTTAACCGCTGTACAAGGTATACTTTGGCGATTTTCACTGTTTTGAGCCAGTCATGAAGCTGATACGCGGCATACATAATCTCAGTCAAGCCCCGCACGGGTGCGTGCTGACCATTGGTAATTTCGACGGCGTGCATCGTGGGCATCAGGCGCTGTTGCAGGGATTGCGTAAAGAAGGCGAGGCGCGAGGCCTGCCCGTCGTGGTGATGATTTTCGAGCCTCAGCCGCTGGAGCTGTTTGCAGGCGAGAAATCCCCCGCGCGGCTGACGCGTCTGCGTGAGAAGTTACGCTACCTGGCGGAGTCAGGGGTGGACTACGTCCTGTGCGTAAGGTTCGACCGTCGTTTTGCCGCGCTGACCGCACAAAATTTTGTCAGCGACCTGTTGGTCAGGCAGCTTGGCGTGCAGTTTCTCGCCGTGGGCGATGATTTCCGCTTTGGCGCTGGTCGTCAGGGCGATTTCTTGTTATTACAGAAGGCTGGCCTGGAGTACGGGTTTGACGTCACCAGCACGATGACCTTCTGTGAGGGCGGCGTGCGCGTCAGCAGCACGGCGGTACGTCAGGCGCTGGCGAACGATGAACTGGACACGGCAGAAACGCTGCTGGGTCACCCGTTCACAATTTCAGGTCGCGTGGTCCATGGCGATGCGCTGGGCCGCACGATAGGTTTCCCGACGGCGAATATACCGCTGCGTCGTCAGGTCTCCCCGGTTAAAGGGGTCTATGCGGTGGAAGTGGCAGGACTGGGCGAGAAGCCTTTCTACGGCGTCGCCAACATTGGCACACGTCCAACGGTTGCCGGTGTGCGTCAACAGTTAGAAGTACACCTGCTGGACGTTGTAATGGACCTGTATGGTCGCCATATAGATGTGATACTGCGTAAAAAAATACGCAATGAACAGCGATTCGCTTCGCTGGATGAACTTAAAGCGCAAATCGCGCGAGATGAATTAACGGCCCGCGAGTTTTTTGGGCTTTAGAACCGGCTTAACTGCCTACGTGATAAATACGGAACCGAGAATCTGATGAGTGACTATAAATCAACCCTGAATTTGCCGGAAACAGGGTTCCCGATGCGCGGCGATCTCGCCAAGCGTGAACCGGGAATGCTGGCGCGTTGGACCGATGATGACCTGTACGGCATCATTCGTGCAGCCAAAAAAGGCAAAAAAACCTTCATTCTGCATGATGGCCCTCCATATGCGAATGGCAGCATTCATATTGGTCACTCTGTAAACAAGATTCTGAAAGACATTATCGTGAAGTCCAAAGGACTCGCGGGATATGACTCGCCTTACGTTCCGGGCTGGGACTGCCATGGTCTGCCAATCGAGCTGAAAGTTGAGCAAGAGTACGGTAAGCCGGGTGAGAAGTTCACCGCCGCAGAATTCCGCGCGAAATGCCGCGAATACGCTGCCACCCAGGTTGACGGTCAGCGCGCTGACTTCATCCGTCTGGGCGTGCTGGGTGACTGGTCGCATCCGTACCTGACCATGGACTTCAAAACCGAAGCCAACATCATCCGAGCGCTGGGTAAAATCATCGGCAACGGTCACCTGCACAAAGGCGCGAAGCCGGTGCACTGGTGCGTCGACTGCCGCTCTGCGCTGGCAGAAGCGGAAGTGGAGTATTACGACAAAACCTCGCCTTCTATCGACGTGGCCTTCGAAGCGGTCGATCAGGATGCGATCAAAGCTAAATTTGGTCTGCCTGGTGTAAGCGGCCCGATCTCTCTGGTGATCTGGACCACCACCCCGTGGACGCTGCCTGCTAACCGCGCGATCTCCCTTTCTGGCGAGTTTGAGTATGCGCTGGTGCAGATTGATGGCCGTGCGGTTATCCTGGCGAAAGACCTGGTCGAAAGCGTGCTGAAACGCGCGAACATCACCGATTACACCGTGCTGGGCACCGTAAAAGGCGACGCGCTGGAACTGATGCGCTTCAAACACCCGTTCCTTGACTTCGACGTTCCGGCGATTCTGGGCGACCACGTCACGCTGGACGCGGGTACCGGTGCGGTGCATACCGCCGGTGGCCACGGTCCTGACGACTACAACATCAGCCTGAAATATGGTCTGGAAATCGCTAACCCGGTTGGTCCGGACGGCTCTTACCTGCCAGGCACGTACCCGGCGCTGGACGGCATCAACGTCTTTAAAGCTAACGACATCATCGTTGACATGCTGCGCACCAGCGGCGCGCTGCTGCACGTTGAGAAAATGCAGCACAGCTATCCGTGCTGCTGGCGTCACAAGACCCCGATCATCTTCCGTGCAACCCCGCAGTGGTTTATCAGCATGGACCAGAAAGGCCTGCGCGCGCAGTCTCTGAAAGAGATCAAAGGCGTGCAGTGGATCCCTGACTGGGGCCAGGCGCGAATCGAATCCATGGTGGCTAACCGTCCTGACTGGTGTATCTCCCGTCAGCGCACCTGGGGCGTGCCGATGTCTCTGTTCGTACATAAAGAGACGCAGGAGCTGCACCCGAACACGCTGGAACTGATGGAAGAAGTGGCGAAGCGCGTCGAAGTTGACGGCATTCAGGCGTGGTGGGATCTCGACGCCCGCGACATCCTGGGCGCTGACGCAGACAGCTACGAGAAAGTGCCGGATACCCTGGACGTGTGGTTCGACTCCGGGTCTACCCACTCCTCCGTGGTTGACGTGCGTCCGGAGTTTGCTGGTCACGCTGCCGATATGTATCTGGAAGGGTCTGACCAACACCGCGGCTGGTTCATGTCATCGCTGATGATCTCCACCGCCATGAAGGGTAAAGCACCTTACCGCCAGGTATTGACCCACGGCTTCACCGTGGATGGTCAGGGCCGTAAGATGTCCAAATCTATCGGTAACACCGTTTCTCCGCAGGACGTGATGAACAAACTGGGCGCGGACATTCTGCGTCTGTGGGTGGCCTCTACCGACTACACCGGCGAAATGGCGGTCTCTGATGAGATCCTGAAACGTGCTGCTGACAGCTATCGTCGTATTCGTAACACCGCGCGCTTCCTGCTGGCGAACCTGAACGGGTTCGATCCGGTGAAAGACATGGTGAAGCCGGAAGAGATGGTTGTGCTCGATCGCTGGGCGGTAGGCTGCGCGAAAGCGGCGCAGGAAGATATTCTTAAAGCCTATGAGTCTTACGACTTCCACGAAGTGGTGCAGCGCCTGATGCGCTTCTGCTCCATCGAGATGGGCTCGTTCTACCTCGACATCATCAAAGACCGCCAGTACACCGCGAAAGCGGACAGCGTGGCGCGTCGTAGCTGCCAGACTGCGCTGTTCCACATCGCAGAGGCGCTGGTACGCTGGATGGCGCCGATCATGTCCTTCACCGCGGATGAAATCTGGGGTTACCTGCCGGGCGAACGCGAGAAGTATGTCTTCACCGGCGAGTGGTACGAAGGTCTGTTCGACCTCTCCAGCACTGAAGCAATGAACGATGCCTACTGGGACGAGCTGCTGAAAGTGCGTGGCGAAGTGAATAAGGTTATCGAGCAGGCGCGCGCTGACAAGAAAGTCGGTGGTTCGCTGGAAGCGACCGTGACCCTGTACGCCGAACCGGAGCTGGCGGCCAAACTGACCGCGCTGGGCGATGAATTACGATTTGTCCTGTTGACCTCCGGTGCGAAAGTTGCGGATTATGCCGAAGCTACTGCTGATGCTCAGCAGAGTGAACTGCTCAAAGGACTGAAGGTCGCACTGAGCAAAGCCGACGGTGAAAAATGCCCGCGTTGCTGGCATTACACCACTGATGTCGGTCAGGTGGCGGAACACGCAGACATCTGCGGACGCTGTGTAAGCAACGTCGCCGGTGACGGCGAAAAACGTAAGTTTGCCTGATGAGTAAAACTCTCTGTTCAACAGGACTGCGCTGGCTGTGGCTGGTGGTGGTGGTGCTGATTATTGATTTGGGCAGCAAGTTCCTGATCCTCCAGAATTTCGCTCTGGGGGATACGGTCCCGCTGTTTCCGTCGCTTAACCTGCACTATGCCCGCAACTATGGTGCGGCGTTTAGTTTCCTTGCCGACAGCGGTGGCTGGCAGCGCTGGTTCTTCGCGGGTATCGCTATCGGTATCTGCGTCGTGCTGGCGGTGCTGATGTACCGCTCAAAGGCCACGCAAAAGCTGAATAACATCGCCTACGCGCTGATCATTGGCGGCGCGCTGGGTAACCTGTTTGACCGCCTGTGGCACGGCTTTGTGGTCGATATGATCGATTTCTACGTCGGCGACTGGCACTTCGCGACCTTTAACCTCGCCGATAGCGCAATATGCGTTGGTGCGGCGTTAATCGTGCTGGAAGGCTTCTTGCCTAAACCGGCCGCGAAAGAGCAGGCGTAACAAAACCAGCCGGGTGACGCGTAGCGATCCCGGCCTACAGAATTTGTGGCCCCCGTAGGCCCGGTAAGCGTAGCGCCACCGGGCAACAGGTGACCCAAAACAAGCGAGCAATTTGCATGTCTAAATCCGTACAGAGCAACAGCGCGGTTCTCGTTCATTTCACGCTGAAGCTGGATGACGGCTCCACGGCCGAATCCACCCGCAACAATGGCAAACCGGCGCTGTTTCGTCTGGGTGACACCTCCCTGTCTGAAGGCCTTGAGCAGCAGCTTCTGGGTCTGAAAGAGGGCGAGAAAAAAGCGTTTTCGCTGGAGCCGGATGCGGCATTTGGCGTGCCAAGCCCGGACCTGATCCAGTATTTCTCGCGCCGTGAGTTTATGGATGCGGGTGAACCAGAAATCGGGGCGATTATGCTCTTTACCGCTATGGACGGCAGCGAAATGCCTGGCGTGATCCGAGAAATCAACGGCGATTCTATCACCGTCGATTTCAACCATCCGCTTGCCGGGCGTACCGTTCATTTTGATGTCGAAGTGCTGGAGATCGATCCGGCACTGGAGGAGTAAAATGCAGATCCTGTTGGCTAACCCGCGCGGCTTCTGCGCCGGTGTAGACCGCGCTATCAGCATTGTTGAAAACGCGCTGGAGATTTACGGCGCGCCGATTTACGTGCGTCACGAAGTGGTGCACAACCGTTACGTGGTCGACAGCCTGCGCGAGCGCGGTGCGATTTTTATCGAGCAGATCAGCGAAGTGCCGGACGGCGCAATCCTCATCTTCTCCGCGCACGGCGTCTCTCAGGCGGTACGCAACGAGGCGAAAAGCCGCGATCTGACCGTATTCGATGCCACCTGTCCGTTAGTGACAAAAGTGCATATGGAAGTGGCGCGCGCCAGCCGTCGTGGTGAAGAGTCAATTCTGATTGGTCACGCCGGTCACCCGGAAGTTGAAGGCACCATGGGCCAGTACAGCAACCCGGAAGGGGGCATGTATCTGGTTGAGTCACCGGAAGATGTCTTTACGCTGGACGTGAAAAACGAAGCCCGTCTGTCGTTTATGACCCAGACGACGCTTTCCGTAGACGACACCTCAGACGTGATTGACGCCCTGCGCCAGCGCTTCCCGAAAATTGTCGGGCCGCGCAAAGATGATATCTGCTATGCAACCACCAACCGTCAGGAAGCCGTACGCGCCCTGGCTGAACAGGCGGATGTGGTGCTGGTGGTCGGCTCGAAAAACTCCTCTAACTCCAACCGACTGGCCGAACTGGCGCAGCGTATGGGGAAAGCGGCGTTCCTGATCGACGACGCAACGGACATTCAGGAAGCGTGGGTGAAAAACGCGGCCTGCGTCGGTGTTACCGCAGGCGCTTCAGCGCCGGATATCCTGGTTCAAAACGTCATTGCCCGCCTACAAGAGCTGGGCGGTGGCGAAGCGGTGCCGCTGGAAGGCCGTGAAGAGAACATTGTCTTCGAAGTGCCGAAAGAGCTGCGAATCGACGCCCGCGAAGTGGAATAATGTCCTCTCAATCTTCAAAATGCCGGTGGCGAAAGCCTCCGGCATTTTTGTTTCTGGTTAACTGTGATTCACCATCAATATTGACGCTTTTATCACTAGGTTAATCGTTTAATCTGCCATCATGATATTGCTGTTCTCCTCGGGCCGGAGAGCGATATGAATTCAGACATCTTTTTGCCACCTCAGTTGACGTGGGCTACCGGCGCGCTAGCCGGCGGGCCGCTTATCCGCAAAACGACTCGTCTTGCGGATCTTCCTGGGATCTTCGCAGACGGCGAGGCGTGGAAGTGCGGCAATCCTCAAAAAAGTGTGTATGACGTAGACATACTGGGCTCGCCCTTAGGGGAAGGGGCACTCTTCGTTGGGGTAACTCACCTGCGTGCGGGTAACGTGGGCGATGAGTTCTTTATGACTCGCGGTCATTTTCATCAGCGCCGCGAACAGGGCGAGGTCTATTTTGGCCTGCGCGGATGTGGCTTGTTGCTGCTGCAAACGGAGGCGGGCGACGCGCGGCTTGAGCAGGTGACGGCTGGCTCCGTGCATATTATTCCTCCTTTTACAGCGCATCGTTTGATTAACACTGGCAACGAGACGCTATCCTCCCTTGCCGTCTGGCCGAGCATTGCGGGACACGACTATGCGGCGCTGGCAGAGGGCTTCACCCTGCGGATCTTTGCCTCCGGGGAAGGTTACGAGGTGCGCCATGGCTAACTATGGCCTTGATATGACCATCACCCGTCAGCCGCTCGGTTTTTGCTACGGAGAGGATGTTACCGGGCCGATGCCGGAGATCAGAACGCTGGATCAGATCCGCCCGTCGCTGCGCAATCCGGACTGCGAAGGGCCTGAACAGGTATATGCCATCGCGATGGACGTGGCGCGTCTGGCGGACAGGCCGGAGCTCGAAAAACGCATGCTGCTTTTTGGTGTGGTCACCTACGCGGCAGGCACGCTTGGCGATGAGCCGGTCCGCAGCCAGGGACATGTTCACCGTATTAGCCAGCACAGCGGATGGTCGCCCCCTGAGCTGTACGAAATCTGGCAGGGTAAAGCGATTATCTACATGCAGGAGTATGTGGACGACGATCCGGGACGTTGTTTTGCGGTACTCGCGGGGCCGGGTGAAAAGGTACTGGTCCCTCCCGGATGGGGCCATGCGACGATTTCGGCCTCGCCCAATGAGCCGCTGACGTTTGGTGCGTGGTGCGATCGGGAATATGGCTTTGAGTATGAGGCCGTTCGTGCGCGAAAAGGTCTGGCCTGGTATCCCTTAGTTCAGGGTAATCATATTGTCTGGCAGCATAACAGTCACTACAGACCAGGGCGCTTGCAGATGATTACGCCGAGAAGTTATCCGGAATTTGGCATTACTGATGCGCCTGTTTATCAGCAGTTTATTGATGACCCCGCACGGTTCCAGTTTATTTCGCGTCCGGATAAAGTCGCAGAACTGTGGAATAACTTCCATCCATAAAGAAGCCGGGGCATTGCCCCGGTTTTCTTATCCTGCAAACAAACCGGACGCCACGCCAAGCGCTGCAAGTATAAGCAGCAATATCATGGCTTTTACCGGCGACACGCCGCGTTTTGCCATCAGATACCAGGTCCCCAGCACCACCGCCAGCGGAAGCAGCTGCGGGAAAATACCGTCCAGCATCTGCTGAACGTGAATGTTAACCCCGTCCCGGGTGATGAACTCCAGCCCGGTGCCGAGCTTCACGTAGCTGGCCGCCACGCCGCCCATGACAAATACGCCCAGTAGCGAGAGCGCTTCCCGTAGCCGGGTAGATTTGCTGCTGACCAGCATCTCCACGGAGCCAGATCCCATCTGGTAGCCTTTCAGAAACAGGAACCAGGAGCCAGGGATAATAATGGCCAGCCAGGCAACGGTATAAAACAGTGGACCGAGGATATTTCCGCCTGCCGCCAGCGCCATCCCAATGCTAAGCAGGATCGGGATCAGCATGCCGGGGATCATCGAATCGCCGATCCCGGCAATTGGCCCCATCAGGCCTACCTTCAGGGTATTTATGGTTTCACCGTCAATCGGCTCGCCGTTGGCTTTTTTCTCCTCCAGCCCCAGCGCCATACCGTTAACGATCGCGCCAATCTGTGGCTCCGTGTTGTAGAACGACGCGTGACGGCGCAGCATCTCGGTACGTTGTACCGGGTCGGGATAGAGCTTTTTTGCGACCGGCAGCATGCTCAGGCAAAAGCCGAAGGATTCAAGGCGTTCAAAGCTCATTGAGGAGAGGTTGTGCATCATCCACGCTCGCCAGCAGCGGCGCAGATCCTTGCGGGTGAGTTTACGTTCTTCCATCAGAATTCATCCTCGTCGTCAGGGACAGGTGCTGAAGCCACGGCCTGCGGTGCCTCGGGTTTATAGTTGTAATGAATCAGTGCCAGCAGGGCGCCCACGATCACCAGCGCGACCATATTGAGTTTCAGGAAAACGATGCAAACGAAGCCCACCAGAAAGTAGATGAGCATGGTATAGCTTTTGATGATCTGCTTAAGCAGGATGGCAATACCGACGGCGGGCAAGATGCCGCCCAGCACATTCATGGTGGAGAGGACGATGTGCGGCAGGCTGTCCATAAACCCGCTAATGTACTGTGCGCCAAAAAAGACGGCGATAAAGGTAGGCACAAAGCGCAGCACAAAATTCATCGCCTGCGGCCAGATGGCGCTGTTGAGGTAGATCCCGCGCTCGTCGCCGTTCTCCAGCGCCACATCCGCACGATGGTTCCAGAAGGAGTTCAGCACCATCATCGCATTGAAGAGAATGGTTCCGGCGATCCCAATAGTCGCCGCCAGCGCGACGGCAACCTCAGGTCCTTTGCCGGAAAGTATTCCCAGTGCAATGGCCGGATAAGCCACAAAGTTTAAATCTGCTGGCATCGAGCCGCCGGGTGTCACCATTGCGATATACACCGCCTGCACCGCTACGCCAATCATAATCCCGGTTTTGATATCGCCCAGGATCAGGCCAACCAGCATCCCGGAAATGAGCGGTCGGGAGATGAGATACCAGCCGCCCGTCAGCCCTAAAAGCCACGGACTACTGAGTGCGCCCAGATAACACAGCAGGCCAATTAAAGCCGCTTCGATAATCATGATCTGCTCCTTATTTCAGCTTTTGTCTGGCATCCTGCCAGGTATAAAAACTGGCATCAGGAACCAGGCGGAATTCAATCGCGTGTCCCTGCCCGGTCAGCCACTCGAACGCCGCCGCTTCATCCTGGGTTACCGATTGATTCGGGCCGATGGTGATCGTGTTAGCCCGGGCGCTCATCGGGCCCACGTTAATTTTTCCGTTGCTGTTTTTCAGGCTAATGCCCGCCTGCTCAATGCGCTGTAGCGTGAGTGGAGATTTGCCAATCACGAAATAGCGCTTTTCGCTGGCAATCACTTTTGGCAGTTTTTCGATCGCGGTTGCCGTATCGAACAGCCACACTTTAGTATCTGATACGGCTCCTTTCATGACCGACGATAACAGCGGATCGGCCGCAACGGCATCGTCAATGGCAACGATGCCGTCGCAGGGCAGCTCCCTGGCCCAGCGTGTAATGAGCTGCCCGTGGATCACGCGATCGTCAATGCGTACAAAAGAAATACTCATATGCGGCTCCTTAAAAATCGTCTGTCTGTGCAGTATCTGCCGGTTTCGCCTGTACCAGCGTCGGCAGAGTAAGTTCGATAAGCTGCCCGGCAGCCTGATGAACATCGCGAGCCATCATCACCTCATCGGTTTGCAGCAGCATCGGGAAGTTGACTCCAGCCACCACGGCGACCGGCGGCTGCGTATGTGGGTTAAACGCGGCCTCACAGGCCACGTTCCACGGCGTGCCGCTTTGCATGTCGCACAGCACCAGCACGCCGTCAGCGTTGACGCTTGCCGCTTCCAGTGTGGAGATGAAATCCTGCCGGAAGCCCTCTATTCCCGCCTGTTCGGTCAGACAAATGGCGTGTACGCCGGGGAGCTCGCCGTATACCATCCGGCCGCTCTCCAGCAGCGCGGCGGCTAACGGCCCATGAGTGGCGACAATAAAATGAATCATCGTTAGCTCCTTACCCAGGCTTTGATAGTCGCGAGGGGGTGTCCGGAAGCACGGGCTGAAGGTGAAATGCGATAGTCACCTACGCTTGCCGGAATGATGAAGGTTTCGGCGTAATGGACGGTAAACGGCTCAAATGCACCGGTTGGGCTGTCGACAATTGCTTCGTCGCCCTCTACCAGATTCAGCACGTTCACGCCGCCGCCGGTGTGGTGCAAAACGGGTTCGCTAAACCAGTGGCGGCGGGTTTCGATAAATTCACGCTCGTGCAGGCCAGTACGCTCTTCACGCCAGCCGTTTCCTTCCGCGACAGGTTCGAACTGATTCACCAGATGCTGATGAACCCACTGTGCGTCGCGCTGCCAGTCGATCACCTTTTCACCGTGCTCCAGGTGTACCGGGCGCGGCAGCCCGTCCAGGCCCAGGCGGCCCCAGTCCCACAGTTTGAAGGTGAAAATATACGGCGTAGCGCTGATCTCCAGCACCATGGTTCCCGCGCCGGAGCAGTGCACCGTCCCAGCCGGGATCAGGAAATGATCGTGCTTTTTTGCCGGGATCTGATTAACGAAGCGGTCGTCATCAAACGGTTTTTCACCGCGACCCGCGCGCCTGAGATCGTCCATCATGGCCTCAGGGTCTGTGCCGGTTTTGGTCCCCAGATAGACGACGGCACCCGGCTCCGCTTCCAGAATGTAATAACTCTCATCCTGGGTATAGTGCATCCCAAACTGCTGTTGGATGTACTCGGTAATGGGGTGGACCTGGAAGCTCAGATTCTGGCCACCCATGGTGTCGAGGAAGTCAAAACGGATCGGGAATTCCGCGCCGAAACGTGCGTGAACTTTCTCGCCCAGCAGAGCACGGGGCTCAAGCAAAACCAGATCCTGAGAGGGGATCTCGATCCGCACTGCGCCAAAACGCAGTAACAGGCTGTTCTCCTCGGGCACGCAGTCAAAACACCACGCGTAATTGGGTGCAGAGGGATCGAGATCGAATTGCTGTTTCATCCACTGGCCGCCCCAGACGCCAGGATCGAAAAAGGGCGCCACGCGGAAAGGCTGGGTGGTAGTTTGCTTCAGCCCGGCTCGCAGGGCCTCGCCGCTGACCATCGCGGGCTGGTTCGTCTGGGTTGTATCCAGTAAAAAATCGGTGCGCCTGAGCAGCGGTGTTTTGTGGCGATCGAAGACGCGCCATTCGACAAAAAAGGCGCGCTTGTAGCGACGAAGCATATCTTCCTGCTGATTATCTGCGCCCCAGTTCCCAGTCTCACCCCGGCGCATACGCTGCTGGATCTCCCAGCGCGGCAGATCGGCATACACCAGCACATCACCCGGATGGACAAGCGTCGCACCGGGTCCGTAGATCACAATCAGCCCCCCGGAACACTGGTTCACCTGAACCTGCAACGCCTCCAGACGCGCGGGATCGAAAAACTCTCCAAGCTGGTGGCAGGAGAGAACGCCAAAGACGCGATCGTCTGTGAGGTTGCGTGCCAGCATCTCATGAATGGCACACTCATCCCGTCGCGCCTGTTCAGCATTGATCGCCAGCGTCGGGCGTAGACGCGGCAGCACGTTCTCTTCAAGCTCGGTCATGCGCACGCCCGGATAGCAGTCAATCACCAGCACCGTGCGGCTGCGCTGTTGGGTTTGTGACTCAAGAACGCGGGTTATTGCTTCCCAGCCTTGCCAGGCGCTGTCATCAAAACCCTGTATCGCCACCGTGGGGAATTTGTCGTAGGTTGTCATTGTATCCTCCGTAATCGTTATTTAAGGTTATTCGATTAACCGTATTTGAGAAGAGTGGTTAACGCGATTAACCCGCCATTAATTCGAATCGAATCCAGAACAACAGCGGTAATGTGAAGAGTCTCACAGGGAAAAATGCAAAAAACAGGTTATTCGATTAACCTGTAGTGATGATGAAGGAGACAACATGACAGGAATTACACTGGCCGATGTCGCGAAACGCGCCGGCGTGTCAACGGCGACGGTCTCGATGGTGCTCTGCAACAAAGGCCGCATTTCGCAAAGCACGCGCGAACGTGTGCTTAAGGCGCTGGATGAATCCGGCTATGTCTATAACCAGACGGCAGCCAATTTACGTAACCGCAGCAGTAACCAGGTCGGGCTGCTCTTGCACGATATCACCAACCCTTTTTACAGCGAAATGACGGCAGGGCTAAGTCATGAAATGGAGCGCCACGAGCTGATGCTTTTTCTGGCGAATAGCGAGGAATCGGCAGAGCGACAGCAAAAATTTGTTGATTCACTGATGCGTAATAACGTCGGCGGTATGGTGCTGTGTGCGGCTCGGGAAACGCCCCAGGCCTTTTTTGAGGGTCTGAAGCGGCGCAATATTCCGGCTATCATGGTTGTGCGCCCGCTGAACGATCCGGATTTTGATTTTGTCGGAACGGATAACTTCTTAGGCACGCAGATGGCGACGGAGCATCTGCTCAGAATGGGCCATCGGCACATTGCGTTCATTGGAGGGAGTCAGAATTCGGGCTCTCGGGCGCAGCGTATCGGGGGCTTTACCAGCAAGCTGCTGGAATACGGCGTGACGCCGAATCCTGCCTGGATCAGAACCTCTCACGCCAGCCAAAGCGACGGCGCGCGCGTGGCAGAGGCGTTACTTCTCGAGCATCCACACATCAGTGCGGCAATTTGCTATCAGGATGTTGTGGCGCTGGGGGTGATGCAAAGCTTACGCAAGATGGGCCGTGAGCCGGGATGTGATTTTGCGCTGGTCGGTTTCGATGATATTACCGAAGCGGCTCTGGTGCAGCCCGCATTGACCACCGTATCGGTGGCGGCGAAAGAGATTGGTCGTAAGGCAGGGGAGTTACTTTACAGCCGCATACAGGGCAACGACGAACCCGCCAAACGAATCATTCTGCCGCCTGCGCTGGTGGTGCGGGAATCATGTGGTTTTCGCTGACGATCATGTCTTTCACTGATATCTCACCCTGTTTATCATTAAATTCTAATTATCGGCGTTTTCTGTGGCAGCCTGTGCAAAGGCTGGTTAATCTGAAAACGATTTACATCATTTTAACGTAAGAGAATAACTATGCATGATGCACAGATCCGCGTCGCCATTGCGGGCGCGGGCGGACGTATGGGCCGTCAGCTGATTCAGGCGGCACTACAGATGGATGGCGTGGCGCTTGGCGCGGCGCTGGAGCGTGAAGGTTCATCGCTTTTGGGAGCCGATGCAGGCGAGCTGGCAGGCGCAGGTCAGACGGGCGTTACCGTGCAGAGCAGCCTTGAGGCGGTGAAAGAAGACTTTGACGTGTTTATCGATTTTACCCGCCCTGAAGGCACGTTGGCTCACCTGGCGTTTTGCCGTCAGCACGGTAAAGGGATGGTGATTGGCACCACCGGTTTTGACGAGGTCGGTAAGCAAGCCATTCAGGATGCGTCCACTGAGATTGCGATTGTCTTTGCGGCAAACTTTAGCGTGGGGGTAAACGTCATGCTGAAACTGCTGGAGAAGGCGGCGAAGGTGATGGGCGAATACACCGACATTGAAATCGTCGAAGCGCACCATCGCCACAAAGTCGATGCTCCGTCAGGCACGGCGCTGGCAATGGGCGAAGCGATTGCGTGTGCAATGGATAAAGATTTGAAAGACATCGCGGTCTATTCTCGCGAAGGCCACACTGGCGAGCGCGTGCCTGGCACCATTGGGTTTGCCACCGTTCGCGCGGGTGATATCGTCGGTGAACATACCGCTATGTTCGCCGATATTGGCGAAAGGATCGAAATCACTCATAAAGCATCCAGCCGCATGACATTTGCAAACGGGGCGGTACGTTCGGCATTGTGGCTGAAAGGTAAGTGTAATGGTCTTTTTGATATGCGAGATGTCCTCGAACTCAACAATTTGTAAGCATTATTACCCTTCGTGATGTGGTTATTGCAGTCGTAATTAATTGATTGCATAGGGCAATATTTTATTGCCCTTTTATTTTGTCTGTTTGGGGTGTTTATTGTGTCTAACTGATTTAAAGTAAGTGTTTTCTCGATAATTTCTGTTGTTGAACTGTAAATTTTGACCATTTGGTCCACTTTTTATTCCTGCAAGACGTTTCTTTCTATTAAACTGCATACGCAAGCGGTTTCCACAGTGATTTAGTTGATCTTTTTGCCGCTTAATCTGAGTTCAGACCTCCAGGCTTGCAAAAGAATATACAAAACTCCCGTTTTAAGTTGACTTTTACATGGCAAATCCCCAGAATGCCGCCGTTTGCCAAAAATCCGCTGGCAACACATTTGCATTGATCCATGACATGGTTATGAATTAATATGCAAATAAAGTGAGTGAATATTCTCTGGAGGGTGTTTTGATTAAGTCAGCGCTATTGGTTCTGGAAGACGGAACCCAGTTTATCGGTCGGGCCATAGGGGCAACGGGTTCGGCGGTTGGGGAAGTCGTTTTCAATACTTCAATGACCGGTTATCAAGAAATCCTCACTGATCCTTCCTATTCTCGCCAAATCGTTACTCTTACTTATCCTCATATCGGCAATGTCGGCACCAATGCGGCTGACGAAGAATCCTCTCAGGTACATGCGCAAGGCCTGGTCATTCGCGACCTGCCGCTGATTGCCAGCAACTTCCGCAACACCGAAGACCTCTCTTCTTACCTGAAGCGCCACAACATTGTGGCGATTGCCGATATCGATACCCGTAAGCTGACGCGTCTGCTGCGCGAGAAGGGTGCACAAAACGGTTGTATCATCGCAGGGGATAACCTCGATGCGACGCTGGCGCTGGAAAAAGCGAAAGCCTTCCCGGGACTGAACGGTATGGACCTGGCGAAAGAAGTGACCACCGCTGAAGCCTACAGCTGGACGCAGGGAAGCTGGACGCTGGAAGGCGACCTGCCGGAAGCGAAACCGGAAAGCGAGCTGCCGTTCCACGTGGTGGCCTATGATTTTGGCTCCAAGCGCAACATCCTGCGTATGCTGGTTGACCGTGGCTGCCGCCTGACGGTGGTTCCGGCGAAAACCTCTGCTGAAGATGTTCTGAAGATGAACCCGGACGGCATCTTCCTCTCTAACGGTCCTGGCGACCCGGCGCCGTGCGACTACGCTATCGACGCCATCAAGTCCTTCCTTGAAACCGACATCCCGGTATTCGGCATCTGTCTCGGCCATCAGCTGCTGGCGCTGGCGAGCGGAGCGAACACCGTCAAGATGAAGTTTGGCCACCACGGTGGTAACCACCCGGTGAAAGATATCGACAACAACACGGTGATGATCACCGCGCAGAACCACGGCTTCGCTGTGGATGAAGCGACGATGCCGTCTAACCTGCGCGTGACGCATAAGTCACTGTTCGATGGTACCTTGCAGGGTATCCATCGCACCGATAAGCCTGCGTTCAGCTTCCAGGGCCACCCTGAAGCCAGCCCGGGCCCTCACGATGCCGCGCCGCTGTTCGATCACTTCATCGAACTTATCGAGCAATACCGTAAGACCGCTAAATAATCAGGAGCTGAGAAGACCATGCCAAAACGTACAGACATAAAAAGCATCCTGATCCTTGGCGCTGGCCCGATTGTCATCGGCCAGGCCTGCGAATTCGACTACTCCGGCGCGCAGGCGTGTAAAGCCCTGCGTGAAGAGGGTTACCGTGTCATCCTGGTAAACTCTAACCCGGCCACCATCATGACCGACCCGGAAATGGCGGATGCGACCTACATCGAGCCGATTCACTGGGAAGTGGTACGCAAAATTATCGAGAAAGAGCGTCCGGACGCGGTGCTGCCGACCATGGGCGGCCAGACGGCGCTGAACTGTGCGCTGGAGCTGGAGCGTCAGGGCGTGCTGGAAGAGTTCGGCGTGACCATGATCGGTGCGACCGCCGACGCGATTGATAAAGCAGAAGACCGTCGCCGCTTCGACGTGGCAATGAAAAAAATTGGCCTTGATACCGCACGTTCCGGTATCGCGCACAATATGGAAGAAGCGCTGGCCGTTGCGGCTGAAGTGGGTTATCCGTGCATCATCCGTCCTTCCTTCACCATGGGCGGCACCGGCGGCGGTATTGCCTACAACCGCGAAGAGTTTGAAGAAATTTGCGAGCGCGGCCTGGATCTCTCCCCAACCAAAGAGCTGCTGATTGATGAATCGCTGATTGGCTGGAAAGAGTACGAGATGGAAGTGGTGCGTGATAAAAACGACAACTGCATCATCGTCTGCTCCATCGAAAACTTCGACGCGATGGGGATCCACACCGGTGACTCCATCACCGTTGCGCCAGCTCAGACGCTGACCGACAAAGAGTACCAAATCATGCGTAACGCCTCGATGGCGGTACTGCGTGAAATCGGCGTGGAAACCGGCGGCTCTAACGTGCAGTTCTCGGTGAACCCGAAAACCGGCCGTCTGATTGTTATCGAAATGAACCCGCGCGTGTCCCGTTCCTCCGCGCTGGCCTCCAAAGCCACCGGTTTCCCGATTGCGAAAGTGGCGGCGAAACTGGCAGTGGGTTACACCCTTGACGAGCTGATGAACGATATCACCGGTGGCCGCACGCCAGCGTCCTTCGAACCGTCCATCGACTACGTTGTGACTAAAATTCCACGCTTTAACTTCGAGAAATTCGCTGGCGCCAACGACCGTCTGACTACCCAGATGAAATCCGTTGGTGAAGTCATGGCGATTGGCCGCACGCAGCAGGAATCCCTGCAAAAAGCGCTGCGCGGCCTGGAAGTGGGCGCGACCGGCTTTGACCCGAAAGTCAGCCTGGACGACCCGGAAGCACTGACCAAAATCCGCCGCGAGCTGAAAGACGCGGGCGCAGAGCGTATCTGGTACATTGCCGATGCCTTCCGCGCGGGCCTGTCCGTCGACGGCGTATTTAACCTGACTAACATTGACCGCTGGTTCCTGGTGCAGATTGAAGAGCTGGTGCGTCTGGAAGAGAAAGTGGCGGAGCTGGGCATCAACGGCCTGGACGCAGACTTCCTGCGCATGCTGAAGCGTAAAGGCTTCGCCGATGCGCGTCTGGCTAAGCTGGCGGGCGTGCGTGAAGCGGAAATCCGCAAGCTGCGCGACCAGTACGACCTGCACCCGGTCTACAAGCGCGTGGACACCTGTGCGGCTGAATTCTCGACCGATACCGCATATATGTACTCCACCTATGAAGAGGAGTGCGAAGCGAACCCGTCCGTCGACCGCGACAAGATTATGGTGCTGGGCGGCGGTCCAAACCGTATCGGCCAGGGCATCGAGTTTGACTACTGCTGCGTACACGCCTCACTGGCGCTGCGCGAAGACGGTTACGAGACCATTATGGTCAACTGTAACCCGGAAACCGTCTCGACCGACTACGACACTTCCGACCGCCTCTACTTCGAGCCGGTCACCCTGGAAGACGTGCTGGAAATCGTGCGCATCGAGAAGCCAAAAGGCGTGATCGTGCAGTATGGCGGCCAGACTCCGCTGAAGCTGGCGCGCGCGCTGGAAGCAGCAGGTGTGCCGGTTATCGGCACCAGCCCGGATGCGATTGACCGTGCGGAAGACCGCGAGCGTTTCCAGCAGGCGGTTGACCGTCTCAAACTGAAACAGCCGGCGAACGCCACCGTGACCGCAATTGAAATGGCCGTTGAGAAAGCGAAAGAGATCGGCTACCCGCTGGTGGTGCGTCCATCCTACGTACTGGGCGGCCGCGCGATGGAAATCGTCTACGACGAAGCGGACCTGCGTCGCTACTTCCAGACGGCGGTGAGCGTTTCCAACGATGCGCCTGTGCTGCTCGACCGCTTCCTCGACGACGCGGTTGAAGTCGACGTGGATGCCATCTGCGACGGCGAAAGGGTGCTGATTGGCGGCATCATGGAGCACATCGAGCAGGCGGGCGTGCACTCCGGTGACTCCGCCTGTTCTCTGCCAGCGTACACCCTGAGCCAGGAGATTCAGGACGTGATGCGCCAGCAGGTGCAGAAGCTAGCCTTCGAGCTCCAGGTTCGCGGCCTGATGAACGTTCAGTTCGCGGTAAAAGACAACGAAGTCTATCTGATTGAAGTCAACCCGCGTGCGGCGCGTACCGTACCGTTCGTCTCCAAAGCGACCGGTATTCCGCTGGCGAAAGTGGCGGCGCGCGTGATGGCTGGCCAGACGCTGGCTCAGCAGGGCGTCACGAAAGAAATTATCCCGCCGTACTACTCGGTGAAAGAGGTGGTACTGCCGTTCAACAAATTCCCGGGCGTTGACCCGCTGTTAGGGCCAGAGATGCGCTCTACCGGGGAAGTGATGGGCGTTGGCCGTACCTTCGCAGAAGCGTTTGCGAAAGCGCAGCTGGGCAGTAGCTCCACCATGAGAAAATCTGGCCGTGCGCTGCTCTCCGTTCGCGAAGGCGATAAAGAGCGCGTGGTTGACCTGGCTGCCAAGCTGCTGAAACAGGGCTTCGAGCTGGACGCCACTCACGGTACGGCGATTGTGTTGGGTGAAGCGGGTATCAACCCGCGTCTGGTGAACAAAGTGCATGAAGGTCGTCCGCACATTCAGGACCGCATTAAGAATGGCGAGTACACCTACATCATTAACACCACCGCAGGTCGCCAGGCGATTGAAGACTCCAAACTGATTCGCCGCAGCGCGCTCCAGTACAAAGTGCATTACGACACCACCCTGAACGGCGGTTTCGCGACGGCCATGGCGCTGAATGCGGATGCCACCGAGAAGGTGATTTCGGTGCAGGAAATGCACGCTCAGATTAGCAAGTAACACACATTGCCCGGTGCCATCCGGTTACCGGGCAATTTTCCCATCTTAAGAACCTTCTGGTTTTTCATCCGCTTTCAGTCAGTTAGCCTAAAATAGTTAGGTCGATAACGAAAATTCAACTGAGAGCAGGGGAATACACCATGCAAAATAAACTACTGATCGCTTCCGTTCTGGCTGCCACCGCAATGTTCACCGTGGCGGGCTGTTCGTCCAATCAGGCCGTAAAAACCACCGATGGCAAAACGATTGTTACTGACGGGAAACCGCAGGTGGATGACGATACCGGTCTGGTATCGTACAAAAACGCCGAAACCGGTCAAACTGAACAGATTAACCGTGACCAGGTTAAATCAATGGGCGAGCTGGATAACTAAAAAAAAGCAGTGGCACATGCCACTGCTTTTTTGCTTCAGGATGATCGATTACCAGCGATGGTTTAACAAAATATGACCGCCGTAGGCGGCATAGCTGTTTTCACCCCACTCGCCGCTGGCACGCAGGGAGATCGTCGTGGTTTCGTTCAGGTTGCCGGTTAAGCCCAACTCTAACTGACCACGATCTTCCGGCGTATCGTTGCTGACGGTCTCGTCGTTGAATGCCAGATCGTTTTGACCTGCACCTTTCAACCAGTTAACCGCAACGTACGGCTGCCAGGCCTTGACGTCCTTCTGCTGGAAGTAGCTTGCTTTAATGCCGAGACGACCAAAGACGCTGTCATTGTCAAGGGTAGTGACGCGTACGCCGTCGCGATCGGTATGATTTTCCTGATCGAGATAGCTGTAGATCACCTGCGCCTGCGGCTCGATCTTCCAGGTGCGTTCATTTTCAGACTGGATTATCCACGCGTGGCCGACTTCAACAGACGCGGCGAAACCTTCACTATCGTAGTCTTCATCGTTGCGATTGCTGGTGACGTTGTTGTTGTACCAGCTGTAAGCGGCCCAGGTATCAACGTAGCTGCCCAGACGTAATTTCTGATCTTCCTGCCAGGTGGCGTACAGCCCAACATTGAAGCCATCAACCTTACCCTGTGCGTCACGTACGTTGTGCTTTGCATCAGAGTGGGTCTTCGCCTGGCCTGCACCGAACATCCCGCCAGCACGCAGGATGCCGTTATCCATTGGCTTGCTCATGAAATCGCTGCCGACTTGCAGTACGGTGGTGGTGGTGTCGTAGCTGACTTTATCGCCACCCGCATCGTTCTCGTGATAGCGACCCTTAACGTACATCCAGGTGTTCAGGTCGTCTTCATTGCGGAAGGTGATCTGGTCGCGATCGTCACGCTTATGCAGGAACATGCTCTGTGCGGCAAGGTAGTTACCTAAGTAAGCACCCACTTCAGGTGCCATGACTTCCGGAGCATTGTTACCGCCGTTGTCAGTGTTGCCGCCGTTATCGGTGTTGCCGCCGTTATCGGTGCTGCCGCCGTTATCGGTGTTGCCGCCGTTGTCGGTGTTGCCGCCGTTATCGGTGTTGCCGCCGTTATCGGTGTTACCGCCGTTGTCGGTGTTGCCGCCGTTGTCGGTGTTGCCGCCGTTGTCGGTGTTGCCACCGTTATCGGTGTTGCCGCCATTGTCGGTGTTGCCACCATCATCGGTGTTATCGCCATCATCAGTATTGCCACCGTCATCGGTGTCGTCGGAATGCTCATCAGAAGGCGTCGCCTTTGATTCCAGATACCAGTTGCCGTCACTGTGCTGGTAGAGGTTATATTCCCAGGCGCCTGCGACGACCGGTTTTGCCAGCGTCAGTTGGGCTTCGGAACTGCCGCCGATGCTGACAATTTCCATACCGTTAATGGTTTGCGCGCCTGCGCCGCCAATGTTGGTGATGCTGATGCCGGACTGACCGAAGCTGCTGCCCGTAATAGTGAGGTGATCAGTTGGTGAATTATCTTCACCCAGGGTGCTGTTCATCACGATCTGGCTACCGTCAGAGCCGGTGTAGTCGCCATTAATCGTAAAATTATTGCCAACGCTATTATTAGCCGCACTGAGTAACAGCGTGCCGCCATTAGTCACGTTGCCGTTGATGGTATCGACGCCGGAAGCGCTGAGCGTGGAGTTACCCTGGACTGCATTCCATGCCGCCAGCGTACCGCCGCTAAGAACCGCGATGTTGTTGTTCACTTCGCCTGCGGTGGCAAAGGTCGCGCCATTTTCAACGGTAACGGTGGCGTTACTGCCCTTGACGCCGAGCGTTGCGCCGGTGGAGACCAGCGTGGTGCCGCCGTGCAGAACCGTATCCCCTGTATAGCTATTTTTGCCCGTCAGGGTCAGGGTGTTGGAATCAACTTTTTCGACGTTACCGCTACCGGTCATGTCGGTGGCGAAAGTGAAATCGCTTCCCTGGTTAAAAATGACGGTACCGTTGTTGGTGAGCCCACCGCTGAGGGTCGCGGTTTTTTCGCCATCGCCCAGTTGCAACGAAGCATCTTTGGCCACCCGAGTATTACCGGTATTCGATACCGCGCCTGACAGGGTTAACGCGCCCGTGTCTATCAGCAAGGAATCGCCAGAGCCAATAATATCGAGATCGCCCGACAGCGCCCAATTTTCGCCCATCATTTTTATACTGGCAAAACCGTCGCCTTCGTTCAGACCCACAAAGTTACTGTCTTCCGTACCGGTGCCGATCAGGGTGAGAGTGTTTCCCGTGGAATTGGTGGAAATAACGTCACCGATAAGAGTGGAACCCGTATCAAGCACCAGGGTGTTATTTTTATTGCTGGCAAACATAACAGCGGCTGTATCACCACTAATCGTTCCGCTATTCGTGATATCTACTTTTGCATTATTCGTTACATTAAAACCGTATTGCGCACCCTGCACGTTACCAGTATTTATGACCTTAGTGTTACCCTCGCTCAGAGCGATTCCATCATTCGCTGTGCCAGTGATCGTACCCGCATTATTAATGGCAACGCCTGCAAGTGCGTTCAGGCCAGTTTTACCTTTAATAACTCCGGTTGTGCTATTTGAAATACTTACAGCCGATGAGTTTTCACTAACGAATATACCATCCTCAAAAGCGGTTATATTCCCACGGTTGCTAATTTCACCTTGCATTGATTCAATACTAATAGCTGTAGCCGATTTCGATGTGATGGCGGCACCTTCCTCGTTATTCACCACAACACGTTGCGCGGCAGTATTTATATCCAGGCCAGTTTCCCTACCGGAAATATTCCCTTCGTTAGTGATATTATTGATAGTAAACCCAGTGACAGATACCGCCGCTTCACTATCTGCGGAAGATATCGTCACGTCTTTATTAATAACATATTCAGCATCGGCTGAGAAATCTTGAGGAACAGAAGTTGATTGGTCAATCGTTGCAGAAAACGCAACCGCAGGGGTGCATATCAACAAGGCAGGAAATATCTTTCCCAGAGTTTTGGTTGTATTATTTAATTGGGAGGGTTTGTTGCTCATGTACACATCCATTTGAGTGAGAAGGAATATTCGACACGTGTGTGAAACGTATATCGATCGCCTAAATAATGAGCTCAAAACAAAGAGCGTAAAATTATTATTTTTTCAATGGGTTATGTACAGACTGTTTTATTAAAGAATGACTTAAGGTCCTCTAAAAATATCTGTTGGCAATATGAGTTGTTACTATTATTTTGCGGCATGAATTTGTCGTACGCGTCGTTTTCTTTCTTTAGCGCCGTAATCGCTGTTAAGCTGGTGATGATTGCCAATACTTGCGATTTACTTTGAAGCGTAAGATGACTCCTTTAAGTCGGGGTGGTAACTGTCTACACTCATTGCTACAAGAAAAGTAAAAGACGGGCATATACATGATTCTGATAATTTATGCGCACCCCTATCCGCAGCACTCGCATGCGAATAAGCGGATGCTTGAGCAGGCAAGGACGCTTGAAAACGTAGAGATACGTTCCCTCTATCAACTCTACCCTGATTTCAATATCGATGTCGCTGCCGAACAGGAGGCGCTCTCCCGTGCCGATCTGATCGTCTGGCAGCATCCGATGCAGTGGTACAGCACGCCTCCGCTGCTGAAATTGTGGATCGACAAAGTTTTCTCCCACGGTTGGGCATATGGACACAACGGCAACGCGCTTCAGGGCAAAAGCCTGATGTGGGCTGTTACCACCGGCGGGGGGGAAAGCCACTTTGAGATTGGCGCCTTCCCCGGATTTGACGTGCTGGCGCAGCCGCTCCAGGCTACTGCCCTTTACTGCGGTCTGAACTGGCTTCCGCCTTTTGCGATGCACTGTACCTTTGTCTGCGACGATGAAACCTTGCAGGCGCAGGCTCGTCACTACAAACAACGTTTACTTGAGTGGCAGGAGACGCACAATGGATAGCCATACGCTGATACAGGCGCTGATTTACCTCGGCGCGGCGGCATTAATTGTGCCCGTGGCGGTTCGTCTGGGGCTGGGCTCGGTGCTCGGCTATCTGATTGCCGGGTGTGTGATTGGCCCCTGGGGCTTTCGGCTGGTGACGGATGCCGAGTCGATCCTGCATTTTGCGGAGATCGGCGTGGTGCTGATGCTGTTTGTGATTGGTCTGGAGCTGGATCCGCAGCGGCTGTGGAAACTGCGCGCCTCGGTGTTTGGCGGAGGCGCCCTGCAAATGCTGGCCTGCGGTCTGCTGTTGGGCGGGTTCTGCATTCTGCTGGGGATGGAGTGGAAAGTCGCAGAGCTGATCGGCATGACGCTGGCGCTCTCCTCGACGGCGATTGCCATGCAGGCAATGAACGAGCGTAATCTGACGGTGTCGCAAATGGGGCGCAGCACCTTCTCCGTACTGTTGTTCCAGGATATTGCCGCCATCCCGCTGGTGGCGATGATCCCGCTGCTGGCAACCAGCGGCGCATCAACGACGCTGGGGGCATTTGCCTTATCAGCGCTGAAGGTTGCCGGTGCGCTGGCGCTGGTTGTTCTGCTTGGTCGCTACGTAACGCGTCCGCTGCTGCGCTTTGTTGCTCGCTCTGGCCTGCGCGAAGTATTCAGCGCCGTTGCGTTATTCCTGGTGTTTGGTTTTGGATTGCTGCTGGAAGAGGCCGGGCTGTCGATGGCAATGGGCGCCTTCCTCGCGGGGGTCTTACTGGCAAGCTCCGAATACCGTCACGCGCTGGAAAGCGATATCGAGCCGTTTAAAGGATTGCTGCTGGGGCTGTTTTTCATCGGCGTCGGGATGTCTATCGACTTCGGGACGCTGGTAACCCATCCGCTGCGCATCATCATTCTGCTGGTGGGTTTCCTGGTCATTAAAATGGCGATGCTGTGGCTGATTGCCCGCCCGTTAAATGTGCCAAAACCGCAACGCCGCTGGTTTGCCGTGCTGCTGGGGCAGGGGAGTGAGTTTGCTTTCGTTGTCTTTGGCGCAGCGCAGATGGCAAATGTACTTGATCCGGAATGGGCAAAAGCGCTGACGCTGGCGGTTGCGCTGTCGATGGCCGCAACGCCGATCCTGCTGGTGCTGCTGACGCGTCTGGAAAAAACGGGAAGCGAACAGGAGCGAGAAGCCGATGAGATCGACGAGGAGCAGCCGCGGGTGATCATCGCCGGATTTGGCCGCTTCGGGCAGATTACTGGCCGTTTACTGCTCTCCAGCGGAGTCAAAATGGTTATCCTCGATCACGATCCTGACCATGTCGATACGCTGCGTAAATTCGATATGAAAGTGTTTTACGGTGATGCGACGCGAGTTGATCTGCTGGAATCCGCCGGGGCGGCGAAAGCCGAGGTGTTGATTAATGCCATTGACGATCCAGAGACCAGTATGCAGATGGTTGAGCTGGTTAAAGAGCATTTTCCGCATCTGACCATTATCTCCCGTGCGCGCGATGTGGATCACTACATCCAGCTGCGTCAGGCGGGTGTGGCAGCCCCTGAACGTGAAACCTTCGAAGGGGCGCTCAAATCTGGCCGCATGGCGCTGGAAAGCCTGGGGCTTGGCGCGTATGAGGCACGTGAGCGTGCCGATCTGTTCCGCCGTTTTAATCATGAGATGGTGGAAGAGATGGTGGCGATGGCGAGCAGTACGGCAACCGAACGCGCTGCGGTGTTTAAACGCACCAGCACCATGCTGACGGAGATCATCAACGAGGATCGTAATCATCTGTCGCTGGTTCAGCGCCACGGCTGGCAAGGAACGGAAGAGGGCAAGCATACTGGTGATCCTGCGGATGAACCGGAGAGTAAACCCTCTGCGTGAAGTGGAGTTGCCAGCAATATTAAAAAATTTCTAATTCTTTACCCTGCCGCCAGTCGACGAAAGATTAAGCTTTCCGTATAGTGGCGGCAATTTTTTGCATCCGGGAAATTTTCAATGATCAGTCTGATTGCAGCGCTGGCGGTAGACCGCGTTATCGGCATGGAAAACGCCATGCCGTGGAACCTGCCTGCCGATCTCGCATGGTTTAAACGTACTACGTTAAACAAGCCGGTAGTGATGGGCCGCCTGACCTGGGAGTCGATTGGTCGTCCACTGCCGGGTCGTAAGAATATTGTGATCAGTAGCCAGCCGGGCACTGACGATCGCGTTCAGTGGGTTAAGTCCGTTGATGAAGCCATTGCCGCCTGCGGCGATGCCGAAGAGATCATGGTGATCGGCGGGGGGCGTGTGTATGAGCAGTTCCTGCCTAAAGCGCAGAAACTGTATCTGACGCACATTGATGCGGAAGTGGAAGGGGATACCCATTTCCCGGATTACGATCCGGACGAGTGGGAGTCCGTATTCAGTGAGTTTCACGATGCGGATGCGCAGAACTCACACAGCTACTGCTTCGAAATTCTGGAACGTCGTTAACGGTTTTATCCTCTCCCCGAAGGGAGAGGATAAACATCTTCAGGAGGCGACTGCCTCACCCTCGCCTAAGTCCAGCTGTCGGTTGGATGGCTGCACAAAGTAAGTTTTATCTTCCCAGCGTAAGCAGGTTAAATCCCCGCCCCAGCAGCATCCGGTATCCAGCGCATAGATATTTTCCGGGGTGCCTTTTCCTTCCAGCGATGCCCAGTGTCCAAATACCACACTGTATTCGTTTGTCACGGGGCCCGGAATCGCAAACCATGGCTTAAGCGGCGCAGGGGCATTTTCAGGCGTATCTTTGCAATACATATCCAGTTGCCCGTTCGGGAAGCAGTAGCGCATCCGCGTAAAAGCATTGGTGATAAAACGCAGTCGTGCCAGGCCGCTGAGGTCATCACTCCAGTTATTTGGCATGTCGCCGTACATCGCATCAAGGAAGAACGGGTAGGAGTCGCTCGCCAGCACCGCTTCGGCGTCGCGCGCGCAGGTTTTTGCCGTCTCAAGATCCCACTGAGGCGTGATGCCGGCATGCGCCATCACCAGTTTTTTCTCTTCGTCAATCTGTAGCAGTGGCTGGCGACGCAGCCAGTTGAGCAACTCATCGGCATCCGGTGCTTCCAGCAGGGGGGTAATGCGATCTTTCGGCTTATTACGGCTGATCCCGGCGTATACGGCCAGCAGATGCAGATCGTGGTTGCCCAGCACCATGCGCACGCTGTCACCCAGCGATTTGACATAGCGGAGGACGTCCAGGGAACCGGGACCGCGCGCCACTAAGTCGCCCGTCAGCCAGAGCGTGTCCTGCCCGGGGGTGAAGTCGACCTGTTTTAATAATGCGATCAGTTCATCGTAGCAACCGTGAACGTCGCCAATCAGATATGTAGACATTAGATTAATGAATAAGTGTAGGTACGGCGAGACGGAATACGGGAATAGCAATGCGGAAAGCATTGCCGTCGGCATCGACCATTTCATAATGGCCTTGCATGGTACCCAGCGGCGTTTCAATTACCGCGCCGCTGGTGTACTGATACTCTTCGCCAGGGGCGATATGGGGTTGTTCACCGACCACGCCTTCGCCCTGGACTTCAATTTCACGGCCATTGCCGTTGGTGATAAGCCAGTAGCGCCCGAGCAGTTGCACAGGCATCCGCCCCAGATTGCGAATGGTTACGGTATAAGCAAAGACAAAACGTTCTTCATCCGGTGTGGATTGGGACTCAATGTAGACGCTTTGAACCTGAACACAGACGCGGGGCGAATCAATCATGGCTTAGCTCTCCTTCGGCGGCGCATTGTCGCTGATGTAATTAGCCAGCTTGCAGTACTGCTCTACGGAAATATTTTCCGCACGCATTGCCGGGTCGATGCCCAACTCAGCTAATACGTCAACGGTAAACAGATTGCCAAGGCTGTTACGAATCGTTTTACGGCGCTGGTTAAAGGCTTCTGTCGTGATACGGCTCAGCACGCGCAGGTCTTTGACCGGGTACGGCATCGTTTTATGTGGCACCAGGCGCACAACCGCAGAATCTACCTTTGGCGGTGGCGTGAATGCGGAAGGCGGTACTTCTAATACCGGGATCACGTTGCAGTAATATTGCGCCATCACGCTTAAACGACCATACGCTTTACTGTTCGGCCCTGCAACCAGACGGTTAACGACCTCTTTTTGCAACATGAAGTGCATGTCGGCAATGGCATCAGTATAGCTAAACAGATGGAACATCAGCGGGGTGGAGATGTTGTACGGCAGGTTACCGAACACGCGCAGCGGCTGTCCCATTTTTTCTGACAGTTCGCCAAAGTTCATGGTCATCGCATCCTGCTGATAAATCGTCAGCTTCGGCCCGAGGAACGGGTGCGTTTGCAGACGCGCGGCCAGATCGCGGTCGAGTTCGATAACGGTCAGTTCGTCGAGGCGTTCGCCTACCGGCTCGGTCAGCGCGGCAAGACCCGGGCCGATTTCGACCATGGCCTGACCTTTCTGCGGATTAATGGCAGAAACGATACTGTCGATCACAAACTGATCGTTGAGGAAGTTTTGCCCGAAGCGTTTACGGGCTAAGTGGCCCTGATGGACTCGATTAGTCATTGAGTATTAACAATCATTTTGATGGCGAGATTAAGCGCCGTAATAAAACTGCCGACATCCGCTTTTCCCTGGCCTGCCAGATCCAGCGCAGTACCGTGGTCAACGGACGTTCGAATAAAGGGTAAACCGAGGGTGATATTCACCCCGCGGCCAAAGCCCTGGTATTTTAGCACGGGCAGACCCTGATCGTGGTACATCGCGAGTACGGCGTCGGCATTATCCAGGTATTTGGGCTGGAAAAGGGTGTCGGCAGGCAGAGGCCCGCTGAGGTTCATCCCCTTCGCCCGCATCTCCTCAAGCACCGGAATGATGGTGTCGATCTCTTCGGTGCCCATATGTCCGCCCTCACCCGCGTGCGGATTCAGGCCGCAAACCAGCACATGCGGCTGCGGAATGCCGAATTTGGTTTGCAGATCGTGATGCAAAATGCCAATGATCTCACGCAAGAGTTCAGGCGTAATGGCATCCGGAATGGCTTTGATCGGCAGGTGCGTTGTTACCAGCGCAACGCGCATTGCTTCGGTTGCCAGCATCATCACCACTTTCGGGCTGTGCGAACGCTCTTCGAAAAATTCGGTATGCCCGGTAAACGGAATGCCCGCGTCATTGATCACGCCTTTATGCACCGGACCGGTGATCAGGGCGGCAAATTCGCCCTGAAGGCAACCGTCACAGGCGCGCGCCAGCGTCTCGACGACGTAGTGGCCGTTTTCGGTGTGTAACTCACCGGGGACAACAGGCGCACGGAGCGGAACAGAAAGCAGGGTGAGAGTACCCGCCTGCTGCGGTGCGGGCTGTTGGCCTTCAACGTAAGGGAGGAGCGTTAAAGGCAGACCGAGCAAAGCTGCCCGGTCTTGTAACAGTGTTGCATCTGCGCAGACAACCAACTCTACCGGCCAGCTGCGCTGGGCGAGCTGAACCACAAGGTCAGGCCCAATCCCGGCGGGTTCGCCGGGGGTGATCACAACACGATGCGGTTTCATCAGTTGCTCAACACTTTTACGTAAGCGCTGGCGCGTTGTTCCTGCATCCAGGTTGCGGCTTCTTCAGAGAACTTACGGTTAAACAGCATGCGATACGCACGGTCTTTCTGCGCCGCGTCGGTTTTATCCACGTTGCGCGTGTCCATCAGCTGGATCAGATGCCAGCCGAAGGAGGAGTGCACCGGCGCGCTCATCTGGCCTTTATTCAGCTTCATTAACGCATCGCGGAAAGCCGGATCGTAAATATCCGCTGCCGCCCAACCCAGGTCACCGCCCTGGTTTGCAGAGCCAGGATCCTGAGAGAACTCTTTTGCCGCTTTATCGAAGGTGGTTTTACCGCTCTTGATGTCTGCGGCGATCTGTTCCAGCTTCGCACGAGCCTGATCGTCAGTCATGATCGGAGACGGCTTAAGCAGGATATGACGCGCATGTACTTCGGTAACCGAAATGTTCTGGCTCTGGCCGCGCAGGTCATTCACTTTCAGAATGTGGAAGCCCACACCGGAACGGATTGGACCGACGATGTCGCCTTTCTTCGCCGTGCTCAGCGCCTGGGCAAACAGGGATGGCAGCTCCTGAATACGGCCCCAGCCCATCTGGCCGCCTTTCAGCGCCTGCTGGTCAGCGGAATAGGTGATCGCCAGCTTGCCGAAGTCATCGCCATTACGCGCCTGCTCAACGATAGCGCGCGCCTGGCTTTCCGCCTCAGCCGCCTGATCGGAGGTTGGGTTTTCCGGCAGTGGGATCAGGATGTGGCTCAGGTTAAGCTCAGTGCTGGCATCATTCTGATTCCCTACCTGTTTTGCCAGGGCATCCACTTCCTGAGGCAGGATGGTGACGCGGCGACGGACTTCATTGTTACGCACTTCTGAAATCAGCATCTCTTTACGGATCTGATTACGGTAGGTGGCATAGCTGATGCCGTCATAGGCCAGGCGGCTACGCATCTGATCCGGGGTAATGTTGTTCTGCTTTGCAATGTTGGCGATCGCCTGATCGAGCTGCTCGTCAGAGATCGTCACGCCCATTTTCTGGCCCATCTGAAGAACAATCTGATCCATGATCAGACGCTCCAGGATCTGGTGGCGCAGCGTAGCGTCATCCGGAAGCTGTTGACCTGCTTCGCCCGAGTTGAGCTTTACAGATTTCATCAAACCGTCAACGTCACTTTCAAGCACGACGCCGTTGTTAACCACAGCCGCGACTTTATCGACAACCTGTGGGGCCGCGAAGCTGGTATTCGCAACCATAGCGACACCGAGTAGCAGCGTTTTCCAGTTCTTCATACTTTTTCCATTTCAATTAACCGCAAAGCGGATTACGTTGTAAATCAAGCACATTACAATGAACTACGATACGGCAGAATGTTCGAGCGCAGCATCTGCTGCGTGCCCAGACCGTAGTTAGAACTCAGGCCGCGCAACTCGATATTAAAGCCGATCACGTTATCATATTTGCCCTGACTGTTTTGCGTATCCCAGCCGTTAAGTTTGCGTTCGTAACCGACACGTATTGCGTAACAGCAGGAGTTGTATTGCAGACCCAGCATCTGGTCAGCAGGTTTTTGGGCATTCGTGTCATAGTAGTAGGCCCCGACGACTGACCAACGATCGGCGATCGGCCAGCTCGCGGCGGTACCCACCTGTGAAATACCGTCTTTGTATTGGTCTGTATTCGCATAGTTTGGCAGCGTCGCCTGGATATACTCCGGGCTGGCGTAACGGTACGTCAACTGCAACATGCGGTCTTCATCACGACGGTATTCGATGGCTGCGCTGCCCGTCGCGATATTGTCCAGTCGTGTATCGTACTGAACACCACCGCGCAGACCCCAACGATCCGTCATGCGCCAGTAGGTGTCGCCCGCCCATACCAGTGAGCCCGTTTTGTTGTCTTTCTCCCAGTTAATGTCGTCATCACCGGTACGAGACTCGGTGAAATAGTAGATTTGACCAACAGAAACGTTAAAACGTTCAACGGCAGCATCATCATATACGCGCGTTGTGACGCCAGTCGTTAACTGGTTAGCAGACGCAATACGGTCAAGCCCGCCGTAGGTACGGTCACGGAACAGGCCGCTGTAGTCTGATTGCAGGAAGGAAGAGTCGTAGTTTTGAATTTTGCTCTGATCGCGATAAGGCACGTACAGATACTGCATACGCGGCTCAAGCGTCTGGGTGTATCCATCGGCGAGAAGGCCCATATCACGTTCGAAGATCAGCTTCCCGTCCATTTTGAATTGCGGAAGCGTACGGTTTACCGACTCTTCAAGATCGGTGCCATAGCGTTTGTTATACCAGTCCAGATTTTTCTGCTGGTAGTGGGTGGCCATCAGCTTAGCTTCGGTATTCAGGCTCGCCCAGTCGTTTGACCACGGCAGATTGATCGTCGGCTCGATATGCAGACGCGTTGATTCCGGCATATCCGAGTTGGTGTTGACGAAATGGACCGCCTGAGCATAAACGCGCGTGTCGAAAGGACCCACATCGTTCTGGTACCAGTTCACGTCCAGCTGCGGCTCGGCACCATAGGTACTACGCGATTGTGTATCAAATACCTGGAACTGTTTGGTCGACACCGTCGCGTCAAAGTTCTCAATGGCGTAGCCCACGCTGAATTTCTGCGTGGCGTAACCGTCGGTACTGGAGCCGTATTTAGAATCAAAGTCGTTGAAGTAATACGGATCGCTGACTTTGGTGTAGTCGATGTTGAAACGCCACACCTGATCCAATACCCCGGCGTGCTTCCAGTAGTACATCCAGCGGTGCTTATCACCTTCGCTCGGATGCTCGTCCTGGAACACCTTATCTGATGGCAGATAATCAAATTCCATCAGACCCGCGCCCGCCTTGGTCAGATAGCGGAATTCGTTCTCCCACATGATGTTACCGCGCTTATGGATATAGTGCGGCGTGATCGTGGCGTCCATGTTGGGCGCAATGTTCCAGTAGTACGGCAGGTAGAACTCAAAGTAGTTCGACGTGCTGTACTTGGCGTTCGGGATCAGGAAACCTGAACGACGTTTGTCACCCACAGGCAGTTGCAGGTAAGGGCTATAGAAAATGGGCACCGGGCCGAGTTTAAAACGGGCGTTCCAGATCTCTGCAACCTGTTCTTCACGGTCGTGGATCACTTCACTGCCCACAACGCTCCAGGTATTTGACCCTGGCAAACAGGAGGTAAACGTGCCGTTTTCGAGAATGGTGTAGCGGTTTTCGCCGCGCTGCTTCATCAGGTCCGCGGTACCGCGCCCCTGACGACCGACCATCTGGTAATCACCTTCCCAGACGTTGGTGTCTTTGGTATTCAGATTCGACCAGGCTTTCGGACCTTTCAGGATGACCTGATTGTCGTCATAGTGCACATTACCCAGCGCATCCACCGTACGGACAGGCGCCTGAGCACCTTCCGGTTGCTTCTGGTGCAATTGCACTTCGTCAGCAAGCAGGCGACTGTTTCCCTGGTTAATATCGACATTGCCCGTAAAGGTCGCATTGTCAGGATAATTACCTTTTGCGCTGTCGGCATTAATGGTGACGGGTAAGTCATTCGTATCGCCTTTCACCAGTGGGCGATTGTAACTTGGGACGCCAAGCATACACTGCGAGGCGAGATCGGCTGCGAGCCCCTGTTGGCTATACAGGGCGGTGCCAATCATTGTGGCCAGAAGGGTGGGGATACGTTTTTTCATACGTTGTATTTTATTGTTCCGTCATCAGTGGCTACGGCTTACAAACGCTCAGAGACTATCTTACTCATCAGCGCAGTACCAGCGTTAATCCTGCCCGTTTGCGCGCCAGAGTGTTAGGCTCGCTATCGAATGACGAGTATGATAATGCAAATTATAGGCGATGTCCCTCAATTGACCGTGGCGCGACCACTGTAATGATGGCGTTGCGTCGGCCAGGAACATGAGCATTCGGGGAGTATATGCAGTATTGGGGTAAAATAATCGGCGTTGCGTTCGCAATTATTATGGGTGCCGGATTCTGGGGTGTTGTTCTTGGCCTCATTATCGGCCATATGTTTGATAAAGCACGCAGCCGCAAAATGGCCTGGTTTGCCAACCAGCGCGAGCGCCAGTCACTCTTTTTCTCCACCACCTTCGAGGTGATGGGGCACTTAACCAAATCAAAAGGACGCGTAACGGAAGCCGATATTCAGGTGGCCAGCGTCTTTATGGATCGCATGAATCTGCACGGCGAATCCCGCATCGCGGCGCAGAATGCGTTTCGGATTGGTAAATCAGATCACTACCCGCTGCGTGAAAAAATGCGGCAGTTCCGTAGCATCTGTTTCGGGCGTTTTGATTTAATTCGGATGTTTCTGGAAATTCAAATCCAGGCCGCCTTCGCGGATGGCTCTCTGCATCCGAATGAACGGGACGTCCTGTATGTGATTGCTGAAGAGTTGGGCATTTCCCGCATGCAGTTCGATCAGTTCCTGCGCATGATGCAGGGCGGCGCGCACTTTGGCGGCGGTTATCAGCAGCAATCGTCCGGCGGCGGCTGGCAGCAGGCGCAGCGTGGCCCTACGCTTGAAGATGCCTGTAACGTCCTCGGCGTGAAGCCGTCTGACGATGTTACGACCATCAAACGCGCCTATCGTAAGCTGATGAGCGAGCACCATCCGGATAAGCTGGTGGCGAAAGGCCTGCCGCCAGAGATGATGGAGATGGCGAAACAGAAAGCGCAGGAAATCCAGAAAGCCTACGAGCTAATTAAAGAGCAGAAAGGTTTTAAATAAAAAAATGGCCCGACAGTGTCGGGCCATTTTTTCAGAAGTCCACCGGGGCTTTGAACGTCATGGCGTTGCCGAAAGCAGGGTGGGTGATGGTGAGCGTCTGCGCATGCAGTTGCAGGCGCGGCGCTAACGCCAGCGCTTCCGGCGGCGCATAGAATCTGTCCCCCAGAATGGGGTGACCCATCGCAAGCATATGCACACGCAGCTGGTGGGAGCGCCCGGTAATCGGCTTCAGCAGGACGCGCGCGGTGTTATCCGGCGCGTACTCCAGCACTTCATACTCGGTTTGCGCGGCCTTGCCGGTTTCGTAACACACCTTCTGCTTTGGCCGGTTCGGCCAGTCGCAAATCAGCGGTAAATCCACCAGCCCTTCCGCCTGTGCCGGATGGCCCCAGACGCGCGCGACATACTGTTTCTTCGGCTCGCGCTCGCGGAACTGACGCTTCAGCTCGCGTTCTGCCGCTTTATTCAGAGCCACCACAATCACGCCGCTGGTCGCCATATCCAGACGATGGACAGACTCGGCCTGGGGATAATCACGCTGGATACGCGTCATCACGCTGTCTTTATGCTCTTCCAGACGCCCCGGCACGGATAACAAGCCGCTCGGCTTGTTAACCACCATAATATGCTCGTCCTGATACAGAATGACCAGCCACGGATCCATCGGGGGATTGTAGGGCTCCATTACCATCTTGCGCTCCGCTTACTGATGCGTCACAACGATAAGACGCAGGGCGTCGAGACGCCATCCCGCCTGATTCAGGCTTTCCAGCACCTGCTGGCGGTTGCTCTCAATGGCGGCCAGCTCATCGTCACGAATGTTAGGGTTCACTGCTTTCAACGCTTCCAGACGCGACAGCTCGGCAGAAAGCTTCTCATCGGCTTCGCTACGCGCCGCATCGATCAGCACTCTGGCCGCTTTTTCGGCCTGGGCTTCACCCAGTTGCAGAATGGCATGCACGTCCTGCTGCACCGCATTCACCAGCTTACTGCCGGTATGGCGGTTCACCGCGCTCAGCTGACGGTTGAAGCTTTCAAACTCCACCTGGCCGGCCAGGTTCGTACCGTTTTTATCCAGCAGCAGACGCACCGGGGTTGGCGGCAGGAAGCGGTTAAGCTGAAGCTGTTTCGGCGCCTGCGCTTCCACAACGTAGATCAGCTCCACCAGCAGCGTGCCCACAGGCAAGGCTTTGTTCTTCAACAGGGAGATGGTGCTGCTGCCGGTATCGCCGGAGAGGATCAGATCCAGACCGTTGCGGATCAGCGGGTGCTCCCAGGTGATGAACTGTGCATCTTCGCGGGAAAGCGCCACATCACGCTCAAAGGTGATGGTGCAGCCGTCTTCCGGCAGGCCCGGGAAATCCGGCACCAGCATATGATCGGACGGGGTCAGCACGATCATGTTCTCGCCGCGATCGTCCTGGTTAATGCCGACGATGTCGAACAGGTTCATGGAGAAGCTGATCAGGCTGGTGTCATCGTCCTGTTCTTCGATACTTTCGGCCAGCTGCTGCGCTTTTTCACCGCCGTTGGAGTGGATCTCCAGCAGGCGATCGCGACCCTGCTCCAGCTGAGCTTTCAACGCGTCGTGCTTCTCTCGACAGGATTTGATCAGCTCATCAAAGCCCTCGGTGTTTTCCGGCGCCGCGAGGTAACCGATCAGATCGCTATGCACCTGGTCATAAATGGTGCGGCCCGTCGGGCAGGTATGTTCAAACGCATCCAGGCCTTCGTGGTACCAGCGAACCAGAACGGATTGGGCGGTTTTCTCCAGATACGGAACGTGGATCTGAATATCGTGCGCCTGACCGATACGATCCAGACGGCCGATTCGCTGCTCCAGCAGATCCGGGTTAAACGGCAGATCGAACATCACAAGATTGCTGGCGAACTGGAAGTTACGGCCTTCAGAACCGATTTCGGAGCACAGCAGAACCTGCGCGCCGCTGTCCTCTTCACTAAACCACGCCGCAGCGCGGTCGCGCTCGATAATAGACATGCCTTCATGGAACACGGCGGCGCGAATACCTTCGCGCTCGCGCAGCACTTGTTCAAGTTGCAGGGCGGTGGCTGCCTTGGCGCAGATCACCAGCACCTTCCGGGAACGGTGCGCGGTCAGATAACCCATTAACCACTCCACGCGCGGATCGAAGTTCCACCAGGTGCCAGTGTCGCCTTCAAATTCCTGATAAATTTGCTCCGGGTAGAGCATATCGCGCGCGCGATCTTCCGCTGATTTACGGGTGCCCATAATGCCGGAGACTTTAATCGCCGTCTGGTACTGGGTCGGCAGCGGCAGTTTGATGGTGTGCAGCTCGCGTTTCGGGAAGCCTTTCACGCCGTTACGGGTGTTGCGGAACAGCACGCGGCTGGTGCCGTGACGGTCCATCAGCATGTCGATCAGCTCTTTACGCGCAGATCCCGCATTATCGCTGTCGCTGTTCGCGGCCTGAAGCAGCGGCTCAATATCCTGCTCGCCGATCAGATCGCTGAGGGTGTTAAGTTCATCATTAGAGAGACGATTACCGGCCAGCAGCAGCGCAACGGCGTCCGCCACCGGACGGTAGTTTTTCTGCTCTTCAACAAACTGCTCAAAATCGTGGAATCGGTTCGGATCGAGCAGGCGCAGACGGGCGAAGTGGCTCTCAAGACCCAGCTGCTCCGGGGTGGCGGTCAGAAGCAGAACGCCCGGTACGCGCTCGGCAAGCTGCTCAATCGCCATGTATTCACGGCTTGGCGCATCTTCGCTCCAGACGAGGTGGTGCGCTTCGTCGACGACCATCAGATCCCATTCTGCGTCGCACAGGTGCTCCAGGCGCTGCTTGCTGCGGCGTACGAAGTCCAGGGAGCAGATCACCAGCTGTTCGGTTTCAAACGGGTTGTCCGCGTCGTGCTGGGCTTCGGCATAGCGCTCGTCGTCGAACAGGGAGAAGCGCAGGTTAAAGCGGCGCAGCATCTCGACCAGCCACTGGTGTTGCAGCGTTTCCGGCACCACAATCAGCACGCGCTCGGCAGCGCCAGAGAGCAGCTGCTGGTGCAGGATCATGCCTGCTTCGATGGTTTTACCCAGGCCCACTTCGTCAGCCAGCAGCACGCGAGGCGCATGGCGACGGCCCACGTCATGGGCGATATTCAGCTGATGGGGAATAAGGCTGGTACGCTGGCCGCGCAGGCCGCTCCACGGCATGCGGTACTGTTCACTCTGGAACTTACGCGCGCGGTAGCGCAGGGAGAAGCGATCCATTCGGTCGATTTGCCCGGCAAACAGACGGTCCTGCGGCTTGCTGAAAACCAGTTTGCTGTCGAGCAGCACTTCACGCAGGATAACATTCGTCTCGTCGGTATCAAGACGCGTTCCAATGTAGGCGAGCAGTCCATTCTCTTCTTTTACGTCTTCAACCTTCAGCTGCCAGCCTTCGTGGCTGGTCACGGTGTCGCCCGGATTGAACATTACGCGGGTAACAGGGGAGTCATTGCGAGCGTACAGGCGGTTTTCACCGGTAGCAGGGAAAAGGAGGGTAACCATGCGCGCATCGACGGCAACGACGGTTCCTAATCCAAGTTCGCTTTCTGTATCGCTGATCCAGCGTTGACCAAGTGTAAAAGGCATAGTTGTTCGGCTCTAATCTTTAATTGCAGGCAATAGTTCGACCCCGTCAAAAAAGACGGTCATCGAAAAATGGGTCCGGGAATGGAAAGGGCGCTATGGTACTGGATGGCAACGGTTTCGTCACGCGTCAAAATAGCCCAAGTTGTCCTGTCACTAGTGTAGCAAAGTCGTCATTGATGAACGGTAAAATTCCCTCCGCAACCGGCTGAAGCTGGCGGGTCAGGTAGTGATCGTAATCGAGCGGAGACTGCTGGTAATCAACGGGTTCCGGGCCGTTAGTTGTCCAGACGTATTTGATCGTACCCCGGTTCTGATACTGCGGCGCACGGCCCCGGCGAACATTCTCTTCATCCGCCAGCCGCGCGGCGCGTACGTGGGGAGGAACGTTACGTTGATATTCGGCCAGCGGGCGGCGCAGGCGCTTGCGATACACCAGCTGGTCATCCAGTTCACCCGCCATCAGGCTGGCGATGGTGTCGCGCACGTAGTCCTGATACGGCTCGTTGCGAAACACCCGCAGGTAGAGCGTCTGCTGGAACTGCTGCGCCAGTGGCGTCCAGTCGGTGCGCACCGTCTCCAGCCCTTTAAAGACCATCCGCTGCGTGTCACCTTCCTGAATCAGCCCGGCGTAGCGCTTCTTGCTGCCCTGGTCGGTTCCGCGAATGGTCGGCATTAAAAAGCGGGCAAAATGGGTTTCAAACTCCAGCTCTAACGCGCTGGTTAACCGCTCTTTTTGCAAATTTTCGCGCCACCAGTCGTTCACGTAGGCGACCAGTTCTTTGCCGATTCGCGCGGCGTCGTCTTCTGAATGGGCCGCTTTCAGCCAGACAAAGGTGGAGTCGGTATCGCCATAAATCACGTCATAGCCCCGAGATTCAATCAGCGCTTTGGTCTGGCGCATAATGTCGTGCCCGCGCATGGTGATGGAAGACGCCAGACGGGGATCAAAGAAGCGGCAGGCGCTGGTACCCAGCACGCCGTAAAAGGCGTTCATAATGATTTTCAGCGCCTGTGAGAGCGGCTTGTTGCCGTGGCGCTTCGCCTCGTCGCGGCCGTGCCAGATGTTTCCCACAATTTCGGGCAGGCAGTGTTTTTCGCGCGAGAAGCGTGCTCCAAGAAAACCTTCGGTGCTGTGCGCATCGTCTGGCTGCGCCATGCCCTCAACCAACCCGACGGGATCGATCAGGAAGGTGCGGATAATCGACGGGTAGAGGCTTTTGTAATCCAGCACCAGCACCGAGTCATACAATCCTGGCCGGGAGTCCATCACGTACCCGCCGGGACTGGCCTGCGGCGGCACGTCCCCGAGGTTGGGGGCAACGTACCCTGCCCGGTGCATTCGCGGAAAATAGAGGTGGCTGAAGGCCGCTACCGAGCCGCCGTGCCTGTCGACCGCGAGACCGTTCACCGTCGCGCGCTCCAGCAGGAACGGCATGATCTCGGTTTTGTGGAAGATCTGCGTCACCAGCTCGCAATCTTTCAGGTTATAGGTAGCGAGCGCCGGCTTATCTTCATTAAAGCGCCGGTCGATCTCGTCCATTCGGTCCCAGGGATTGTCGATGGATTTACCTTCGCCGAGCAGTTCCTGGGCGACCGCTTCCAGCGAGAAGGAAGAGAAGTTCCAGAAGGCGGATTTCAGCGCCTCGATGCCGTCGATAATCAGGCGACCGTTAGCCTGCGCGAAGAAAACACCGTTCTTAAAACCGTGCTCACGCCACTCCAGCTCACTGTTGCCGCGCCCCAGAATCAGCGGGATACGGTAACGCTCGGCATGTTTTTGCAGCACGCGCAGGTCAAACTGCACTACGTTCCAGCCGATCAGAACATCCGGATCGTGCTCGGCAAACCACTGGTTAAGCTTCTCCAGCAGTTGCGGGCGGCTGTTGACGTACTCCAGATTAAAATCCAGCGCGGACGCATCGCCGTTCGGCGGCCCGAGCATATAGACAACCCGCTGCCCACAGCCTTCCAGGCCAATGCAGTACAGTTCGCCGTGGCGGGTGGTTTCAGTATCCAGCGACACCCACTTTAGCGGCGGGCGATAGTGCGGATTAGGCTTCAGGCGCGCGTTAACGATCCTGCCGTTTTGCGCGGCGCCATCTACCCAGACGGGGGCGGTGATAAACCGCTCCATCAGAAAGCGTTCAGGCGGGCGAATGTCGGCCTCGTAAAGCGTCACGCCTGCTTCACGAAGCAGCTTTTCATAGCGCATTAACTGGCGATGGGCGCGGCAGTAGAGGCCGTAAACCGGCTGGCGGTGGAAATCTTTCAGCTGAAGCGGCGTAAGGCGCCAGTTGTTTTCGCCGCGTAGCAGTTGTTTCACTTTCTCGACGTGAGCTTCAGGAATAAAGGCCACGGACTCCTGCGGCGGGAGCGTAACGTTTCGTGGGCCGTTGTCCGTTGCCAGCCAGAATTCAACCTCAGTACCCTGAGGGGTATCCCGCCAGTGTCTGGTCAGTAAAAAGCCTTCTTGCGCCTGCGTCACGGCGTTATCCCATAAAACAAACCAGGCCTGATTATAGCCTGGTTGAGGGGTGTTTGCTGGAGTTTTATACAGTATCTGTTCCGCCGGATGGCGCTGCGCTTATCCGGCCTACAGGTTCCGCAGGCCCGGTAAGCGCAGCGTCACCGGGCAAGGGTTTACTGCCCGTAGTAGGCTTTCGCACCGTGCTTACGCAGGTAATGCTTATCCAGCAGGGTTTGCTGCATATCCGGCAGCTGCGGTGCCAGCTGGCGGCAGAAGATCCCCATATAGGCGACTTCCTCCAGCACGATCGCGTTGTGCACCGCGTCCTCCGCGTTTTTACCCCAGGCAAACGGGCCGTGGGAGTGCACCAGCACGCCGGGCATTTGCGCCGCGTCGATTCCCTGTTTTTCGAAGGTTTCGACAATCACGTTCCCCGTTTCCCATTCGTACTCACCGCCGATCTCCGCATCGGTCATCAGACGCGTGCAGGGAATGGTGCCGTAAAAGTAGTCCGCGTGGGTGGTGCCGGTGGCCGGAATAGGCTGGCCCGCCTGCGCCCAGATGGTCGCGTGACGCGAATGGGTATGCACAATCCCGCCGATGGTCGGGAAGGCCTGATACAGCAGGCGATGAGTGGGCGTATCGGAGGAGGGCTTTTTATTGCCTTCAACCACTTCACCCGTTTCGATGCTGACCACCACCATGTCTTCTGCGGTCATTACCGTGTAATCCACGCCGGAAGGCTTGATCACGAACACCCCTTTTTCCCGGTCAACGGCGCTGACGTTGCCCCATGTCAGGGTTACGAGGTTATGTTTTGGCAGCGCCAGGTTGGCTTCGAGTACCTGACGTTTGAGATCTTCTAACATTGTCGTCTCCTGCCGGTTGGCGCTGCGCTTATCCGGCCTACAGAACGGTAGGCCCGGTAAACGAAGTGCCACCGGGCACTCCGTACTTAGCGTTTTGAACCGTAATAGACTTCGTTCCAGCGCAGCGCGTCTTTAAAGGCTGGCAGACGGGTGTCGTTATCAATTACGGTCAGTTCGATGTCGTGCAGCTCGGCAAACTGACGCATATCGTTCAGGTCAAGCGCGTGGCTGAATACGGTGTGGTGCGCGCCGCCGGCCAGGATCCAGGCTTCCGAGGCGGTTGGCAGGTCAGGCTGCGCTTTCCACAAAGCGTTGGCGACCGGCAGCTTCGGCAGAGAATGCGGGGTTTCAACCGCATCGACGCAGTTCACCAGCAGGCGGAAACGATCGCCGAGGTCAATCAGGCTGGCGTTAATGGCCGGGCCGGTACGGGTGTTGAAGATCAGACGGGCCGGATCCGCTTTGCCGCCAATGCCGAGGTACTGCACGTCGAGGATCGGTTTCTCTTCAACCGCGATGGATGGACACACTTCCAGCATGTGCGAGCCGAGCACCAGATCGTTGCCGTTCTCGAAGTGGTAGGTGTAGTCCTCCATAAAAGAGGTGCCGCCCTGTAGACCGGTCGACATCACCTTCATGATGCGAAGCAGAGCGGCAGTTTTCCAGTCGCCTTCGCCCGCAAAGCCGTAGCCCTGCTGCATCAGACGTTGTACCGCCAGACCCGGGAGCTGTTTCAGGCCGTGGAGATCTTCAAAGGTGGTGGTGAAGGCATGGAAGCCGCCCTGTTCCAGAAAACGCTTCATGCCCAGCTCAATACGTGCGGCATCCAGCACGTTCTGGCGCTTGTCACCGTTGACCTGTGCCGCAGGCGTCAGGCGATAGCTGCTTTCGTACTCGTCCACCAGCGCGTTAACGTCGCCATCGCTGATGTCATTCACCACCTGCACCAGGTCGCCCACCGCCCAGGTGTTGACGGAGAAGCCAAATTTAATCTGCGCGGCCACTTTATCACCGTCGGTGACCGCCACTTCGCGCATGTTGTCGCCGAAACGCACCACTTTCAGGTGGCGGGTATCCTGCTTAGATACCGCCTGACGCATCCAGGAGCCAATGCGTTTTTGTGCCTGACCGTCCTGCCAGTGCCCGGTCACCACGGCATGCTGTTGACGCATGCGCGCGCCGATGAAGCCGAACTCGCGGCCGCCGTGCGCGGTCTGGTTCAGGTTCATGAAGTCCATGTCGATGCTGTCCCACGGCAGGGAGGCGTTGAACTGCGTGTGGAATTGCAGCAGCGGTTTGTTGAGGATAGCCAGGCCGTTGATCCACATTTTGGCTGGCGAGAAGGTGTGCAGCCACACCACCAGGCCAGCGCATTTGTCATCGTAATTGGCATCGCGGCAAATGTTGGTGATTTCGTCCGGGGTGGTACCCAGCGGCTTCAGCACCAGTTTGCACGGCAGTTTGGCTTCCGCGTTCAGCGCATTCACAACGTGCTCCGCGTGTTTCGTCACCTGCTGCAACGCTTCCGGTCCGTACAAATGCTGGCTGCCAATCACAAACCACACTTCATAATTATTAAAAATGGTCATTATCGTGTCCTTAATGTGTCAGGGTTGCCGTAGTGTCCGCGGTGCTTTTGGCCGGGGCGGCGACAGGGAGATAGTGAAGTTCGGCGCTTTTTGCCCATTGCTGGTAGCGCTGATAAAGCTGTTCAAAGCGTTGTGCCTGCTGAGTCTGCGGCTGGAGCGTACTTTCGACGGCGCTCGCCATATGCTGTTGCGCGGTCGGGATATCCGCATGTACGCCTGCGGCCACGGCAGCGAAAATCGCGGCGCCCAGCGCACAGCACTGATCGGAGGCCACAATTTGCAGCGGCCGGTTCAGCACGTCGCAGCAGGCCTGCATAATCACCGGGTTTTTACGGGCGATGCCCCCCAGCGCCATCACATTGTTCACGTCAATGCCCTGCCCGGTGAAGCACTCCATAATGGCGCGCGCGCCGAATGCGGTGGCGGCGATCAGGCCGCCAAACAGCGCGGGCGCGTCGGTCGCGAGGTTGAGATCGGTAATCACTCCTTTCAGACGCTGGTTGGCAAACGGCGTACGACGGCCGTTGAACCAGTCCAGCACCACCGGCAGGTGGTCGAGAGACGGATTTTTTGCCCAGGCTTCGGTGAGCTGCGGCAGGAGCTGTTTTTTGCTCGCCGTAACCTGCGTTTTCAGTTCAGGATGCGCGGCAGCCAGCTGATCCAGCGGCCAGCCGAGCACGCGGCCAAACCAGGCGTAGATATCGCCGAAGGCGGACTGACCCGCTTCGAGGCCGATAAAATCGGGTACCACGCTGCCGTCAACCTGACCGCAAATGCCTTTCACCGCGCGGTCGCCGACGCTGGCTTTATCTGCCGTCAGAATGTCACAGGTGGAGGTGCCGATAACTTTCACCAGCGTGTTGGGCTGCGCACCCGCGCCCACCGCACCCATATGGCAGTCGAACGCGCCGCCGGAAATGGTCACGTTTTGCGGCAGACCGAGGCGTTTCGCCCACTCTTCGCAGAGCGTGCCGACCGGAATATCGGCGGTGAAGGTGTCGGTAAACAGCGGGTATGTCAGGTTTTTGTTGATGATCGGGTCGAGTTCATCGAAGAACGCTGCCGGAGGCAGACCCCCCCAGCTTTCATGCCACAGCGATTTATGCCCGGCGCTGCAACGGCCACGGCGGATATCCTGCGGGTGAGTGGTGCCGGAGAGCAGGGCGGGAACCCAGTCGCACAGCTCAATCCATGACGCCGCTGCCTGTGCGACCGACGCGTCCGCGCGGGTAACGTGCAGGATCTTGGCCCAGAACCACTCGCTGGAGTAAATTCCGCCGATATACCGTGAGTAGTCAGTTTTGCCCGGCTGATGGCATAAGCGGGTGATGGCTTCCGCCTCTTCCACGGCGGTATGGTCTTTCCACAGCACAAACATGGCGTTCGGGTTGTCGGCAAACTCCGGTCGCAGCGCCAGTACGCGGCCTTCGGCATCGACAGGAGCAGGCGTTGAGCCGGTGCTGTCGACGCCAATCCCCACGACATCGGCCCGCTGGGCGTCCGTCAACTCCGCCAGCACGGTTTTGATCGCCGCTTCCATTGATTCAATGTAATCACGCGGGTGGTGGCGGAACTGGTTGTTCGGCGCATCGCAGTAGCGCCCCTCTTGCCAGCGCGGATACCACTCAACGCTGGTTGCTATCTCCAGGCCAGTCGTACAGTCCACTGCCAGCGCGCGAACTGAGTCGCTGCCAAAATCGAGGCCAATTGCAATTGCCATGGTGTTGCTCCATCCAAAAAACAGGTATGGAAGAACATTAGAGACTGGGGACAAAAATCGTCAGGCAGGATCCGCTAATCTTATGGACTAAATTGCTGTAGCCACGCAAAGTGTGACGCCGTGCAAATATTCTATGTGGACATTTCTGCCGCACTTATAGACACTTTTGTTACTGCTTATCTGCCCGTACTGGCGGACAAATCAGGGGGAAAGGCTGAAACATGGCGGACGTAAAAGAGGCGTGATGCTTTTTGGATCTTTTCGCGGGCCATTTTTATACTGCTTTTATCGATATGGACAATTGGTTTCCTTCAGGACCCTTGGGAGAACTGAATCTATGGCCGAACCGCAAAACGATCCCTTACTGCCGGGCTACTCATTTAACGCCCATCTGGTGGCGGGGCTGACGCCAATTGAGGCCGAGGGATATCTCGATTTTTACGTCGATCGCCCTCTTGGCATGAAGGGATATATCCTGAACCTGACCGTACGCGGAGAAGGGGTCGTCAAAAACGGGGATCAGCAGTTTATCTGCCGCCCCGGTGATATGCTGCTGTTCCCGCCGGGGGAGATCCACCACTACGGGCGCCATCCGGATGCCAAAGAGTGGTATCACCAGTGGGTCTATTTCCGTCCGCGCGCCTACTGGCAGGAGTGGCTCTCGTGGCCGGCCATTTTCGCCCATACCGGTTTATATCGCCCGGATGAGGCGCATCTGGCGCAGTTCCGTGAGCTGTTCGCACAGATTATTGAGGCAGGGCAGGCGGGCGGGCGCTACGCCGAACTGCTGGCCATCAACCTGCTTGAACAGGTTCTGCTGCGCCGCATGGAGGCCATCAACGAGTCGCTTAATCCGCCGCTGGACAACCGCGTCCGCGACGCCTGCCAGTACATCAGCGACCACCTTGCCGACAGCCAGTTTGATATTGCCAGCGTCGCCCAGCATGTGTGTCTGTCGCCGTCACGGCTCTCTCATCTGTTCCGCCAGCAGCTTGGCGTGAGTGTACTCAGCTGGCGTGAGGATCAGCGCATCAGCCAGGCGAAACTGCTGCTCAGCACCACCCGAATGCCTATCGCCACCGTCGGGCGTAACGTCGGCTTTGAAGATCAGCTCTATTTCTCTCGCGTGTTTAAGAAGTGCACCGGTGCCAGCCCGAGCGAATTCCGCGCGGGATGTGAATAATCGGTAAACATTCAGGTGAACTTCAGGCGCATCTTGTAAACTATTCAGACAATTGATGCCTTGACGCGGTGCAGGGCGCTAAGCAGAATCGCTGATTCGTTTTCTGACCGGAATAGTTATGCAGGCATTGCTGGAACATTTTATTACCCAGTCCGTTATGTATTCGCTCATCGCCGTGGCGCTGGTGGCGTTTCTGGAGTCGCTGGCGCTGGTCGGGCTGATCCTGCCCGGCACCGTGATGATGGCAGGGCTTGGGGCGCTTATCGGCAGCGGCGAGGTCAATTTCTGGCAGGCGTGGATGGCCGGTATCATCGGTTGTTTGCTGGGGGACTGGATCTCCTTCTGGCTGGGCTGGCGCTTTAAGAAGCCGCTGCACCGCTGGTCGTTCATGAAAAAAAACAAAGCGCTGCTGGATAAAACCGAGCACGCGCTGCACCAGCACAGCATGTTCACTATCCTTGTGGGGCGCTTCGTTGGCCCAACGCGCCCGCTGGTGCCGATGGTGGCCGGGATGCTGGATCTGCCCGTCGCGAAGTTTCTGGTGCCGAACATCATCGGCTGCGTCTTCTGGCCGCCGTTCTACTTCCTGCCGGGGATCCTGGCGGGCGCGGCGATCGATATTCCTGACGGTATGCAAAGCGGCGAGTTCAAGTGGCTGCTGCTGGGAACGGCGGTCCTGCTGTGGCTGGCGGTCTGGCTCTGCTGGCGCCTGTGGCGCAGCGCGAAAGCCAGTGTTGATCGCCTGACGCGCTATCTTCCGCGCACGCGCCTGCTCTGGCTGGCCCCGCTGACGCTGGGAGTGGCTGTCGTGGCGCTGGTGGCGCTGATTCGCCACCCGCTGATGCCGGTGTACGGTGAGATCCTGTTGAAGGTGGTGAGCCGTTAAACGCCGGGCGGCACTGCGTTTGCCCGGCCTACGGTCTTATACCCAGTAATCCTGACGCGCTTTCTTTCCCGCTCATTAAGGCGTCGGTTGTTCCATCCCACAAAATACGTCCCTCCGCGATCACTACCGATCGCGGCGCGATGCGTGCGGCATCTTCGATGCTATGCGAAACCATCAGCATCGTCAGTTGCTCGCGCTCGCAAACCTCCTCAACCAGCGAGAGCATCTCCTGACGCAGGGCCGGGTCGAGCGCCGAAAAGGGTTCGTCGAGCAGCAGCAGCGGCTGCTTGCGCACCAGACAGCGTGCCAGCGCCACGCGCTGGCGCTGGCCGCCGGAAAGCTCACCCGGTAGTCTGTTGATAAACGCAGCCAGGCCCATTTGTTCGGCGATCGCCTCCAGCGTCTGACGCTGCGCAACACTGAGTTTTAACCCCGGATCCATACCCAGCGCGATGTTCTGCCACACCGTAAGGTGATTAAACAGATTGTTTTCCTGGAACAGCATCGACACCGGGCGCTTAGCCGGCGGAGCGTAGGTATACTCGCCATTATCAATGACGATCGACCCGCTGGCAGGCTGCAAAAAACCGGCAATCAGATTGAGCAGGGTACTTTTTCCGGCCCCGCTGGGGCCAAGCACTGCGATTCGCTCTCCCTGACGAACGGAGAGGGTAAAACGCATTGGCAGGTGCTCATAAAGCCAGGTTACATCAGTCAGTTTTAACATCACGCCCCGGAAGTTTTTCGATAACGGTAAATAACGCAAAGCACAGCACCAGCAGTAAAAGTGCCGTGACGGCGCCGTCCTGGCTACGATAGGAGCCAATTTGCTGATAAAGCCAGAATGGCAGCGTGCGGAAATCCTCGTTGCCAAAGAGGGCCACAACGCCAAAATCGCCAATCGACAGCACGCAGGCAAACGCCAGCGCCTGAGCCAGCGGACGCTTTAGCGCGCGCAGTTCGACCACCTTCAGACGCTGCCAGCCCTGCATGCCCAGCGACTGACACAGCAAACTGTAGCGGCTGTTGACGTCGCGCATCGGGTTTTCCAGCACCTTGAGCGCGTAAGGGATAGCCATCAGCGCGTTGGTAAAAATGACGATGCCGTCGGCGCTTTCCGGCAGGCCGATGGTGCTGTTGAACAGTAAAAAGAATCCGGTCGCCAGCACAATACCCGGCATCGCCAGGATCAGCATACCCGTCAGTTCCAGCGCGTGTCCGGCTTTACGGGCATGACGCGCGTACAGCTCGCGGCTGCTCCAGAGCAGCATCATGGTCAGGATCACGCACAGCAGCCCGGCTGCCAGCGCGATGCGCAATGAGGTCCACGTCGCCTGCCACAGGACAGGCTGTTGCAGTACCGACAACACATTGCGATTCAGGCCATCAACGATAACGGCCAGCAGCGGGGGCAGCAGAAGCAGGAGGGCCAGCGCGATCAGCATAAAATCCGCGACGCGGCTGTGCAGGCTGTCCTGCGGATCGCGCCAGCCTGTCAAGTGATTGCTGCCTGTGGGGATCGCTTTACTCAGCCGCTGGCTGAGTAACACCAGCGCCAGGCAGCAGACCATCTGCACCATCGCCAGCAGCGCGGCGCGGCCCGGATCGTAGTCGTAACTTAAGGCCTGATAGATCGCCAGCTCAATGGTGGTGGCCTGCGGCCCGCCGCCGAGAGAAAGCACGGTCGCAAAGCTGGCGAAGCAGAGCATAAAGATTAGCGCGGCCACCGGGGCAATCTGGCGTCGCAGCCACGGCCATTCGACAAAGCGGAAGAACGACCAGCCGCGCATGCCAAGCTGGGCGGCAATCTGACGCTGCTCACCGGGAATGTTTTCCAGCGCCTGTAAAAAGAGGCGCGTCGCCATCGGCATATTGAAAAAAATATGCGCCAGCAGAATGCCTTTCAGGCCGTAAGGGGAGAAGGTCCATTCCAGACCAAGCAGGTTGAACAGGGATGCCAGCCAGCCCTGCCGACCGTAGACGCTCAGAATACCGAACACCGCCACCAGCACGGGCAGGATCAGCGTCATCGCGCACAGCCGCAGCAGGGCAAGCCTGCCGGGGAAACGTCTGCGATAGAGGGCGCGTGCAAGGAAAATGGCCGGGATCGTCGACAGCAGCGCGGAGAGAAACGCCTGCCAGAAGGAGAAACGGATGACGTGCCAGAGATAGCTGTCGTGCCAGAGGGCGAGCAGATCGCTCTCTGGCGCGTTAAACCACAGCGCAAGGAATGCACCCAGGCTGACGACCACCATCAGTATGGCGGCGAGCAGCCCGGGAACTAACCAGCCGGGGATCAGCGGCTGACGGCGCGTTGCCATTCACTAATCCATGCGGCGCGCTGGGCGGCAACCTGCTGCGGCGTAAATTCCAGTGAGGTTTGCGGCTTGTTTAGCTGCTCAAAGCCTGCCGGCAGCGCAACGTCAGTGACCGGGTACATCCAGTTTCCTGTCGGAATAGCATTCTGGAATGCCGGGGAGACCATAAATTTCAGGAATTTTTCGGCAAGCTCCGGCTGTTTGCTCGCGGCGGTGCGGGCGGCCACTTCCACCTGCAAATAATGCCCTTCAGCAAAGTTCGCGGCGGCGTAGTTATCCTTCTTCTCGGCGATAATGTGGTAGGCCGGAGAGGTAGTGTAGCTCAGCACCAGATCGCTTTCGCCTTTCAGGAACAGGCCGTAGGCTTCGCTCCAGCCTTTGGTGACGGTAACGGTTTTCGCGGCCAGCTTCTGCCACGCTTCCGGCGTTTTATCCCCGTAGACTTTCTGCATCCACAATAGCAGCCCCAGGCCCGGGGTGCTGGTACGCGGATCTTCATAAATTACGCGCCATTTCTGGTCACTTTCGACCAGCTCTTTCAGGCTTTTGGGCGGATTCTTCAGCTTGTTTTTATCGTAGACAAACGCAAAGTAACCGTAATCAAAGGGAACGAAGGTGTCGTTTTTCCAGCCGCCCGGTACGTTGACGGCATCTGCCGCCAAACCGCTTTTGGCGAACAGTCTGGTTTGGGTGGCGGCTTCCAGCAGGTTGTTATCCAGCCCGAGCACCACGTCGGCTTTGCTGTTTTTGCCTTCCATGCGCAGACGGTTGAGCAGCGAGACGCCATCTTCCAGCGCCACGAATTTCAGCTCGCAGTTGCAGTCGGCTTCAAAGGCTTTTTTTACCACCGGGCCGGGGCCCCAGTCGGCGGAGAAGGAGTCGTAGGTATAGACCGTCAGAACGGGCTTAGCAAAAACAGGCAGCGCAAACAGCGCCAGCAGAGGAAGAACGTTTTTTAACACTTTGCACCTCAGGGTTGAGTGGCAAAGGATTTTGAGAGACAGCCTCAAATCCCTTCGCCGGCGTTATCCGGATCAGGTTCGACGGGTATTATCTCAGCGCACATCAGTGATGCAGCACCCCGTTGAGAACGGCGCTATTGTAATGATTTGGTGAATATTACGAAAGCGTTATGGCTCCGGCGGCGCAAACCAGGCGGATTTAAAATCAAACCAGCCGAGGGTATTCATCCGCAGGCCGCGCATGCTGCGCTGCCCCTGGATCAGCAGCCAGTGGTGAATTAACGGTACGATCGTCTGCCCGGTCAGTAATTCCTGACACCAGGCGGCCAGATCCATTTCTCCTGCCCGCCACCGCGCGGCGTCCTGCTGCCAGTCCCGGTTGATACAGTGCTGAATCAGGGGCACCTCGTACAGGTGAGAAAAGAGCGAGAAATCAAGCGGCAGCGTAAAGTTTGCGCTGTTGAGCCAGATATCGCTGATGACGTCTCCGCGATGCCATTCATCATAATCGACTTCCTGAATCGCCAGCGTCACGCCTTCGGCTGCCAGCAGCGTGCTCATGATCCTCGCCAGAAAACGGTGCTCAATGTGATCGCGATAGTAGCTGAGGGTGATGATCTCCAGTCCGGCAGGCTTTTCACTGCGGACGGGCTGCGCATGGTGCCAGCGTGGGAGCAGGCCATAGGCCGGGAACCACCAGGTCTGGTATTGCTCCTCTGCGTGATAAATCAGGTTAGCGGGCGCCAGAATATGGCTTATCCACCTGCGGACGTCGTGGTTTGCCCCGCGATGGCTGCGGCTATCAAAGAGCAGGTAGTAGCAGCCCTCCTCCAGGCGGCTTTCGAACGCCTTTTCACCGGCTGTTGGCCCTTCCAGGGTCAGGCCTGCGCTCAGCTCTTCGTTGAGATCCGGTAACACCCAGACGTTCACTTCGTCGATCAACGCCCTATAGCCAAAGTAATCATCAAAGGCGCGGATCTTCAGCTGATTACTGTTATTTCGTGTAACGGAGTAGGGGCCCGTACCAATCGGCTGGCTGGAAAAATTGTTCAGGGATCGCCACTCGGCAGGCAGGATCATTGATGGCACGTAGCCCAGAAGCCACGGAAGCCATTTGTCCGGCTGCGAAAGCTCAATATCAAGCGTCCAGGCCGTTGGAGAGTGGATCCGTGCGATATGCGAATAGAGCGGCAGCGTGCGGGCGCGCTCTAAAGAGGCGATAACGTCGCGCATCTCCAGCTCGCGTCCATGGTGGAAATGAATGCCGGGGCGTAGAAAGAAGCGCCAGTGCAGCGGAGACACCTGTTGCCAGTGATGGGCAATATCCGCTTCCAGTTCCCCGTTTTCCTCATTTATCCGCGTCAGACCGCTGAATATCTGCCGGGCCATGTGGGTTTCAGAGCGACGTAACGCCGTACCGGGCAACAGATTTTTCATTGGGCGGTAGTAAAGTACCCGCAGAATGTGGCGTCCCTGACGAAAGCTGCGTCCCAGATGCGAGACCAGCATCTGGCGCACGGCGGCTTTGTCGCCCACCAGCTGGACCAGCTGATCGATGCGGTCCTGCTCCAGCAGATCCTCCGCTCGCTGTTGCTGTAACGCCAGGCCGGTATAAAGGAAAGTCAGGCGCGAACGCTTGCCGCGTCCGGCTTCGGCCTCCCAGTTTAGCCAGCCCTGCTGCTGCATGGTATTAAGGAGCGTGCGCATATGACGCCGGGAGCAGTTGAGGAGCTCGGCCAGCTCGTTCAGCGTGGTCTCCTGCGATTGCCCCTCGCAGCACTGCCAGAGGCGGATAAATTGTTGTTGCAGACGACCGGAAGGCATAAAAGGGGAACTCCTGACAAAAAATCAGCAATTTATTAATCCCTATATTAAGCCAATAATCCTTTTCGATGAAGCGAGGAGGTAAATTATGAAGAGGTCTACCGCACGTCAGTTTTATCAGCACTATTTTTCAGCGACAAAGGGAGTGTCCTGGCTGGCCCGCCAGTGCGCAGAGCAGCGGCTGAGAATACTGGAAGATCTGATGCAGTGGGACGTTACGAAACCGACCTCTTCTCGCTAACTCGCCTCGATCATGTGTGACTGAGTATTGGTGCTAATCACCCGCCAGCAAAATGTTTTTTGCTGGCTTTTTTCGTTTACTATTTCACCCAATTTCGATTCGCTTTCATAAGGACTTGCGCATGCTCTGGTTGATGACGATGGGGCGACGCCTGAATGGCGTGTACGCCGCTTTTATGCTGGTGGCCTTCATGATGGGCGTGGCCGGCGCGCTACAGGCGCCGACGTTGAGCCTGTTTCTCAGCCGCGAGGTGGGGGCGCAGCCGTTTTGGGTGGGTCTGTTCTACACCGTCAACGCCATTGCCGGGATCCTCGTCAGCCTGTGGCTGGCGAAACGATCCGACAGCCAGGGCGATCGCCGCAAGCTGATCCTCTTTTGTTGCGCCATGGCCGTGGGCAACGCGCTGCTGTTTGCCTTCAACCGCCATTACCTGACGCTCATTACCTGCGGCGTGCTGCTGGCCTCTCTGGCGAACACCGCCATGCCGCAACTGTTCGCCCTGGCCCGGGAGTACGCCGACAGCTCGGCGAGGGAAGTGGTGATGTTCAGCTCGGTGATGCGTGCGCAGCTCTCTCTCGCGTGGGTCATCGGTCCGCCGCTGGCGTTTATGCTGGCGCTGAACTACGGCTTCACCACCATGTTTTCCATCGCGGCGGGGATTTTTGTCATCAGCCTGGCGCTGATAGCCTTTGCGCTGCCATCGGTGGCGCGCGTAGAGCAGGTGACGGACAAGCCCATCACGCAGGTGAGCGGCTGGCAGGATAAAAACGTCCGCATGTTGTTTATCGCCTCCACGCTGATGTGGACCTGCAACACCATGTACATTATTGATATGCCGCTGTGGATCAGCAGCGATCTGGGACTGCCCGACAAGCTCGCGGGTATTCTGATGGGTACCGCTGCCGGGCTGGAGATCCCGGCGATGATTCTGGCGGGTTACTACGTCAAACGTTTCGGAAAGCGTCGGATGATGGTCGTCGCCGTGGCGGCCGGGGTACTGTTCTACGCGGGGCTGATCCTGTTCCATTCGCGTGAAGCCTTGCTGGCGTTACAGCTGTTTAACGCGGTGTTTATCGGAATCGTTGCCGGGATAGGCATGCTCTGGTTCCAGGATTTAATGCCGGGGCGCGCAGGCTCCGCGACCACGCTGTTTACCAACAGTATCTCTACCGGCGTGATTCTGGCAGGGGTGATTCAGGGGGCGCTGTCGCAAAGCTATGGGCATGCATCCGTGTACTGGGTGATCGCAGCGATTTCGCTCGTCACGCTGATGCTGACGTGCCGGGTAAAAGACGTTTGATTCTGGAAGGCGGCTTCACGAAATGAAACGATTTTCTGACAGGCGCAGAGAAGGCGCATAGAGTGCGTGACGGGTGCTTGAGGCTGTTTGCCTCAGGCTTTCGCAAGAGGCAAACAGTGGAGAGTCCCACATCAAAAAACTGATGGGGAGACCAACTTCACAACCAACATTGCGAGGTTAGTCTCTTCATTGCCGAAAAGCAATAAGGAGGCTGGAATGCCAAAACGTACTCTGCTGTTAGGTTTGTTTCTGATCTGTACGACGCTGTTGCTCTTCACCTGGATGGTGCGCGACTCGCTGTGTGAGCTGCACTTCAGACAGGAGAAAACAGAGCTGGCGGCAGTGTTGGCTTACGAAGCAAAACGTTAGCAGTATTGGCGGGGAGTTTTCCCCGCCACTCCAGAGTGGTTGAGCCTCAACGCACCCTTATCAATGGCCCGCGCCCTGCGGGCCATTGCCTTTAACCCATAAACGCAGGCTGTTTTTTCTCGTAAGCGGAGATAGCCTCTTCGTGTTGCAGCGTCAGGCCAATGCTATCCAGACCGTTCAGCATGCAGTGGCGGCGGAACGCATCAATGCTGAAGCTGTAGATCTTATCCCCGGCTTTCACCACTTCCGCTTCCAGATCCACCTCAAACGAAATCCCCGGATTCGCCTGCACCAGCGCAAACAGTTCATCGACCTGTTCGTCACTCAGCGTCACCGGCAGCAGCTGGTTGTTGAAGCTGTTGCCGTAGAAGATATCCGCGAAGCTCGGGGCGATAACCACCTTAAAGCCGTAGTCGGTTAATGCCCAGGGCGCATGTTCACGCGACGATCCGCAGCCAAAGTTTTCCCGCGCCAGCAGAATGGAAGCCCCTTTGTATTCCGGAAAGTTCAGGACGAATTCCGGGTTCGGCACTTCGCCTTTATCGTCGAGGAAACGCCAGTCGTTGAACAGATGCGCACCAAAACCCGTGCGCGTCACTTTCTGCAAAAACTGCTTAGGAATGATCGCGTCAGTATCGACGTTAGCGGCGTCCAGAGGGACAACCCGGCCCGTATGTTGGGTAAATTTCTCTGCCATGATTGTCTCCTTATTTCAGGCTGCGAATATCGGCGAAATGACCGGTGACTGCCGCAGCGGCGGCCATTGCCGGGCTGACCAGGTGGGTGCGCCCACCGCGGCCCTGACGGCCTTCAAAGTTACGGTTGCTGGTGGAGGCACAGCGCTCGCCCGGATTCAGGCGGTCGTTGTTCATGGCCAGACACATGGAGCAACCCGGCAGGCGCCACTCGAAGCCTGCTTCAATAAAGATCTTATCCAGACCCTCCGCTTCCGCCTGGGCTTTCACCGGCCCGGAGCCCGGCACAACCAGCGCCTGCACGCCCGGCGCCACTTTGCGGCCTTTAGCAATTTCTGCCGCTGCGCGTAAATCTTCAATACGGGAGTTGGTACAGGAGCCGATGAACACTTTATCAATGCTCACGTCGGTCAGCGGTACGCCGGGTTTCAGCCCCATGTAAGCCAGCGCTTTTTCCGCACTGGCACGTTCGACCGGATCGGCAAAGGAGGCCGGATCAGGAATGCTGTCGTTGACGGAAATCACCTGGCCCGGGTTGGTGCCCCAGGTGACCTGCGGGGCGATCTCTTCCGCCTGTAACGTCACAACGGTATCAAAAATTGCCCCCTCGTCCGTTTTCAGGGTTTTCCAGTACGCTACCGCGTCGTCAAAATTCTGACCTTTCGGCGCATGCAGACGCCCCTTCACATAGTTGAAGGTGGTTTCGTCTGGGGCCACCAGGCCTGCTTTGGCGCCCATCTCAATGGCCATGTTGCACAGGGTCATACGACCTTCCATGCTCAGCGCCTGGATAGCGTCGCCGCAGAATTCCACGACGTGACCGGTGCCGCCTGCGCTGCCGGTTTTGCCGATAATCGCCAGCACGATATCTTTCGCGGTGATACCCGGCGCAGCTTTACCCTTCACTTCAATCTTCATGGTTTTGGCGCGGCCCTGCTTCAGGGTCTGCGTCGCCAGAACGTGTTCAACTTCAGAGGTCCCAATCCCGAACGCCAGGGCGCCAAATGCGCCGTGCGTCGCGGTGTGGGAGTCGCCGCAGACGATGGTCATGCCCGGCAGAGTAATACCCTGCTCAGGCCCCATTACGTGGACGATACCCTGATAGGGGTGGTTCAGATCGTACAGCTCCACGCCAAACTCGTTACAGTTCTTAATCAGCTCCTGCATCTGGATACGTGCCATCTCGCCAGATGCATTGATGTCTTTGGTCTGGGTGGAAACGTTGTGATCCATCGTGGCAAAGGTTTTACCCGGCTGACGCACCGGGCGCTTGTGCGCGCGCAGGCCGTCAAATGCCTGAGGAGAGGTCACTTCGTGTACCAGATGACGGTCGATGTACAACAGTGGGGTTTCGTTTGGTGCTTCGTAAACAACGTGCGCATCAAACAACTTCTCATATAACGTCTTAGCCATGATTACACCCCTTCAGCGACATAGCGGGCAATGATGTCGCCCATTTCATCGGTACTGACTGCTGCCGTGCCGCGTGCTAAATCACCGGTACGGACGCCTTCTTCTAACGCCCGGTTAATGGCGTTTTCAATTGCGGTTGCTGCATCGCCTGCATCCAGGCTGTAGCGCAGCAGCAGAGCCAGGGAGAGGATCTGCGCAATCGGGTTGGCGATGTTTTTACCTGCGATATCCGGCGCGGAGCCGCCCGCCGGTTCGTACAGGCCAAAGCCTTCTTCGTTCAGGCTGGCCGAGGGCAGCATGCCCATGGAGCCGGTGATCATCGCGCACTCATCCGAGAGAATATCGCCGAACAGGTTGGAGCACAGCAGCACGTCAAACTGGGACGGATCTTTGATCAGCTGCATCGTTGCGTTGTCGATATACATATGTGACAGCTCAACGTCCGGGTACTGCCTGGCAACTTCACTGACGATTTCGCGCCACAAAATAGACGACTGGAGCACGTTCGCTTTATCAATAGAGGTCACTTTACGGCGGCGTTTGCGCGCTGACTCAAACGCGATATGAGCGATACGTTCAATTTCAAAACGGTGATAGACCTCGGTATCAAACGCTTTCTCATGCTGACCGCTGCCTTCGCGGCCTTTTGGCTGACCGAAGTAGATCCCGCCGGTCAGCTCACGCACGCACAGGATGTCGAAACCGTTGGCCGCAATATCCGCGCGCAGCGGGCAAAACTCTTCCAGCCCCGGGTACAGCTTCGCCGGACGCAGGTTGCTGAACAGTTTGAAGTGTTTACGCAGCGGCAGCAGCGCGCCGCGCTCTGGCTGCTCTGCTGGAGGCAAATGTTCCCACTTAGGGCCACCCACGGAGCCAAACAGAACGGCATCGGCATTCTCGCAGCCTTCTACAGTCCCTTTCGGCAGGGGAGTACCGTGGTTATCAATGGCAATACCGCCCACGTCGTAGTGGCTGGTGGTAATTTTCATCGCAAAACGCGAACGTACGGCTTCCAGTACTTTCAGCGCCTGTGTCATCACTTCCGGGCCAATACCGTCACCCGGCAACACAGCAATATGGTAATTCTTCGACATCACACGGTTTCCTTGTTGTTCTCTTTATTCTGAGCTTTGCGTTGCAACTCTTTTTCGACTTCGGCTGCGCGCCAGATGTTGTTCAGGACATGCACCATCGCTTTCGCGGAGGATTCAACGATATCTGTCGCCAGACCCACACCGTGGAAGCGGCGACCGTTATAGTTGACGACGATATCAACCTGGCCCAGGGCGTCTTTACCGTGCCCTTTTGCCGTCAGGTCGTATTTCACCAGCTCTACGTCGTACTCAGTGACGCGGTTAATCGCCTGGTAAATGGCATCCACAGGGCCGTTACCGTTGGCGGCTTCCGCTTTAATTTCATCGCCGCAGGCCAGCTTGACGGAGGCGGTAGCGATATCACTTGAGCCTGACTGAACGGTGAAGTAGTCCAGACGGAAGTGTTCTGGCTCTTCCTGCTGTTTGTTGATGAATGCCAGCGCTTCCAGGTCGTAATCGAAGACCTGGCCTTTCTTGTCAGCCAGTTTCAGGAATGCGTCGTACAGCTGATCCATGTTGTAATCGCTGTCCTGATACCCCATCTCTTCCATACGGTGTTTCACCGCCGCGCGGCCAGAGCGTGAGGTCAGGTTCAGCTGAACCTGGTTCAGACCGATGGATTCCGGAGTCATGATTTCGTAGTTTTCACGGTTCTTCAGCACGCCATCCTGGTGAATACCGGAGGAGTGAGCGAACGCGCCAGTACCAACAATCGCCTTGTTCGCCGGGATCGGCATATTGCAAATCTGGCTCACGGTCTGGCTGGTGCGCCAGATTTCGTTGTGATTGATGCGAGTGTGTACGTTCATAATGTCTTTGCGCACCTTGATCGCCATGATCACTTCTTCCAGCGAGCAGTTGCCGGCGCGTTCACCAATGCCGTTCATTGCCCCTTCTACCTGACGCGCGCCGGCGTGGACGGCAGCGATGGCATTGCCCACAGCCAGACCCAAATCATCGTGGGTGTGAACAGAGATGATGGCTTTATCAATATTAGGTACGCGGTCGTACAGGCCGGTGATGATGTTAGAGAACTCAAACGGCATGGTGTAGCCGACGGTATCCGGGATGTTGATGGTTCTGGCTCCGGCATTAATCGCGGCTTCCACTACACGGGCCAAATCGTCAATCGGCGTGCGGCCTGCATCTTCACAGGAGAATTCGACGTCATCAGTGTAGTTACGCGCGCGTTTAACCATATACACCGCACGTTCGATCACTTCATCCAGCGTGCTGCGCAACTTGGTTGCAATGTGCATGGGGGAGGTGGCAATGAATGTATGGATACGGAAGGCTTCTGCAACTTTCAGGGATTCCGCGGCCACATCAATATCTTTCTCAACGCAGCGAGCCAGACCGCACACGCGGCTGTTTTTGATGGTGCGGGCGATGGTCTGTACTGACTCGAAATCACCCGGCGAGGAGACGGGAAACCCGACTTCCATTACGTCTACACCCATGCGTTCGAGGGCCAGCGCAATTTGCAGTTTTTCTTTAACACTCAGGCTCGCCTGTAATGCCTGTTCACCGTCACGTAAAGTAGTATCGAAAATAACGACTTGCTGGCTCATGGGTTAGGTCCTTGTCAGTCTTAGGGCGCCTTGCTACGAGCATAAAAAAACCCGCGCAGTGGCGCGGGTTTTTTGTTTTACTGAAGACGATTCAACGCTGAATTTCGCCCGCCAGTCTACCGCGCACAGTGGATGCGTTTAGTAGTAGTAGACCGGTGAAACGAAGGGTGCGAATCATGAATCGTGCTCCAGATGAATGCGATATGCTTTTAGTGGTACTGGATACGCCGACTCATGTCAACCCCTCTCAGGCAAAACGGCCACTCAGCGCAGGATAAACACATTAGCTAATTGTGCTGGTTTTTACGCTGTTAACCGATTTAATTGTCTATTATTGGACTTGAGATTCATCTCTGGAATAATTTGAATATAATTGGTAGCAATTGAACACAGTATTTTTACCGATGTGCTGTGAAATGGAATGTGTTTTATTTCATTGAGTTATAAGTTCTATGAATGAATCATGGGCGGGAAAGTTATCAATATTGATATCATTTTGTTAATGAAATCGTGGTGTATGCTCTTCATAGTTTAATAATACTTAAGTTATTATTAACTAAGGCGGTGATTGTGTATTTGCCAGCTTTATGGTTTCATGCCTGCATTAAAGTTTTAGATATCATTTGAACGATTTTTAGCTCTTCATTCAGGGAATGCTTAATGCCATCTCTTGAATGAGGGTTCTTTATATATTCTGAATTTTAAATAATTTCCTTTCGCTTGTTGTATATGCATGGTAAATCATATTTTTCGAAGTTATTACTGTACTTTGGCAAAGGGAATTTAGCGTGACAGTGGAGTCAGAAATGCCAGAAAATAATATTAACCAACCACAGCCTTATGATGGGGTTAAGCCTCAGTTACGCACAGTGGATCTCAACCTGTTAACTGTATTTGATGCAGTTATGCAGGAGCAGAATATTACGCGAGCAGCGCAATCTCTGGGAATGTCTCAACCTGCCGTGAGTAATGCCGTAGCCAGACTTAAGGTGATGTTTAACGACGAGTTATTCGTCCGGTATGGAAGAGGTATCCAGCCCACGGCGCGTGCATTCCAGCTATTCGGTTCGATTCGTCAGGCGCTACAGCTGGTTCAAAATGAGCTTCCCGGCTCAGGGTTTGAACCTTTAAGCAGTGAGCGGGTTTTCCATCTCTGTGTTTGCAGTCCGTTAGACAATTATTTGACGTCTGTTATATATAATAAAGTTGAACAGATTGCTCCTAATATTCATCTTGTTTTTAAATCATCTTTAAATCAAAACACTGAGCACCAGCTTCGTTATCAGGAAACGGAGTTCGTTCTGGGCTACGAAGAGTTTCGCCGTCCAGAGTTTGCCTGTGTTCCGTTGTTTAAAGATGAAATGGTGTTAGTCGCCAGCAAAAAACATCCACGCATGAATTCGCCGCTGCGTGAAAGCGATGTTTACAGCGAGCAGCATGCCGTTGTTGCTCTGGACAGATATGCTTCGTTCAGTCAGCCGTGGTATGACACTGCCGATAAACAAGCCAGCGTGGCCTATCAGGGGATGGCGATGGTCAGCGTTTTAAATGTCGTTTCTCAGACGCAGCTAGTCGCTATTGCACCGCGCTGGCTTGCTGAAGAGTTCTCCGATTCGCTGAGCCTGCAAATTTTACCTCTGCCGCTCAAGCTGAATAGCCGTACCTGTTATCTTTCCTGGCATGAAGCGGCGGGGCGGGATAAAGGGCACCAGTGGATGGAAGAGTTGCTGATCAATATTTGTCGTCGATAAGTCAGGGTGAATAAACCGCATGGTGCCATGCGGTTTATTCTGTGATTTTTTATGCAGGCAATATTTTGTTCTGTGCGCATTTTTTCAGACGCTCAGGGCGGCTTAAAAATAGATGATTTCCTGATCCATCCTCTTTTTAAGAGATGAATTATTAGCGTCTCCCCTCATACCAGACGAATTCACCATATTCGTGTCTGACAGCTATTTTTTCTGCTTTTATTGCCCATTCCCGCATTCCGTTTGCTAATTGCCTGCCTCATAACGAGCGGTTAAGGTATCCCTCACTCTGCACATTATAAGATGGGTTTATCCTGTCAGAAGACGGCGCGGAAATGAATTCTGTTGACCGTCTATAACAAAAGCCTGGAGGCAAAGCATGGAGATGTTGTCTGGCGCGGAAATGGTCGTCCGATCGCTTATCGATCAGGGCGTGAAACAAGTGTTCGGCTATCCCGGAGGCGCGGTTCTCGATATTTATGACGCGCTGCACACGGTAGGCGGTATTGATCATGTTCTGGTTCGTCATGAACAGGCTGCTGTGCATATGGCTGACGGCCTGGCCCGCGCCACGGGCGAAGTGGGTGTAGTGCTGGTCACTTCGGGGCCGGGAGCGACCAATGCCATCACCGGCATTGCGACTGCGTATATGGACTCTATTCCACTGGTCATTCTCTCCGGACAGGTGGCGACGTCACTGATTGGCTATGATGCGTTTCAGGAATGCGACATGGTGGGGATCTCACGCCCCGTGGTGAAGCACAGCTTTCTGGTTAAGCAAACGGAAGATATCCCGGGCGTGCTGAAAAAAGCCTTCTGGCTGGCCGCCAGCGGTCGTCCTGGGCCAGTGGTTGTCGATCTGCCAAAAGATATTCTCAATCCCGCGAATAAACTGCCTTACCTGTGGCCTGAGTCGGTGAGCATGCGTTCGTATAATCCGACGACGCAAGGACACAAAGGCCAGATTAAGCGTGCGCTGCAAACGCTGCTGGCTGCGAAAAAGCCCGTAGTCTATGTGGGGGGCGGCGCCGTCAATGCAGCCTGTGAAACGCAACTACGCGAACTGATTGAGAAGCTGAACCTTCCTGTCGCGTCATCGCTGATGGGGCTGGGGGCATTCCCGGCTACCCACCGTCAGGCGCTGGGCATGCTGGGTATGCATGGCACCTATGAAGCCAATATGACGATGCACCATTCTGATGTGATTTTTGCCGTCGGCGTACGTTTTGACGATCGCACCACCAATAACCTGGCGAAATACTGTCCGAATGCGACGGTGCTACACATTGATATCGATCCTACTTCTATCTCTAAAACGGTGCCGGCGGATGTGCCCATCGTGGGGGACGCACGACAGGTGCTGGATCAAATGTTGGAACTGCTGGCGCAGGAGACCGCCTCTCAACCGCTGGATGAGATCCGTGACTGGTGGCAACAAATCGAACAATGGCGCGGCCGTCAGTGCCTTAAATACGACACGCAGAGTGAGAACATCAAGCCGCAGGCGGTGATCGAGACGATCTGGCATCTGACCAAAGGCGAGGCGTATGTCACTTCTGACGTAGGCCAGCATCAGATGTTCGCTGCGTTGTATTACCCGTTTGATAAACCGCGTCGCTGGATCAACTCAGGCGGGCTTGGCACGATGGGCTTTGGTCTGCCCGCCGCGCTGGGGGTGAAGCTGGCGTTGCCGAACGAAACGGTTATCTGCGTAACGGGTGATGGCAGTATACAGATGAATATTCAGGAGCTTTCTACTGCGCTGCAATATGAGTTGCCAGTGCTGGTGCTTAACCTGAATAACGGTTACCTCGGTATGGTGAAGCAGTGGCAGGATATGATTTATTCCGGCCGTCACTCTCAGTCTTATATGAAGTCACTTCCGGACTTTGTCCGTCTGGCTGAAGCCTATGGTCATATTGGCATGCGGGTAACCGATCCGTCAGAGCTGGAAGCGAAGCTCGGCGAAGCGCTTGAGCACGTTAAAAACAATCGCCTCGTCTTCATGGACGTCATCGTCGACGGCACAGAGCACGTTTATCCGATGCATATCCGTGGCGGTGGTATGGATGAAATGTGGTTAAGCAAAACGGAGAGAACCTGATATGCGCCGGATATTATCTGTATTACTGGAAAATGAGTCGGGCGCACTATCACGCGTCATTGGGCTTTTTGCGCAGCGCGGATACAACATTGAAAGCCTGACCGTTGCGCCGACCGATGATCCAACGCTCTCCCGCATGACGATCCAGACTGTCGGCGATGCGAAAGTGCTTGAGCAGATCGAAAAGCAATTGCACAAGCTGGTGGACGTGTTGCGCGTCAGCGAGCTGGGGCAGGGGGCTTACGTCGAACGTGAAGTGATGCTGGTGAAAATTCAGGCCAGCGGTTATGGCCGTGAAGAGGTCAAGCGTAACACGGATATTTTCCGTGGGCAGATCATTGACGTCACGCCTTCTATATATACTGTGCAGCTTGCCGGAACGAGCGATAAGCTGGATGCGTTCCTGGCCTCCGTCAGGGATGTGGCAAAAATTGTTGAAGTTGCGCGCTCTGGCGTTGTTGGCCTCTCGCGCGGCGATAAAATCATGCGTTAGTTGCGCAAAAGGTTCGCCTCTTTCAGCCCGGTAGCCAAAGCCGGGCTTTTTTTTGCGTAATCCGCCGACAACGCGGACAAAAGCGGTTGCCGTGAAAGCTATTCTGCGTTTAGATGTTAAAATATTTAACCATAACCTTGACAGGGCCATGGACTTTTTTCTTTTTTTGAGGGGCAATTGTGAAACTGGATGAAATCGCCCGGCTCGCCGGCGTGTCGAGAACCACGGCCAGCTATGTGATTAACGGTAAAGCAAAGCAGTATCGTGTCAGCGATAAGACCGTTGAGAAAGTGATGGCAGTCGTTCGTGAGCATAATTACCATCCGAATGCTGTCGCCGCAGGTTTACGTGCCGGACGCACCCGCTCGATTGGCCTGGTGATCCCGGATCTGGAAAACACCAGCTATACCCGCATCGCCAACTATCTTGAACGTCAGGCTCGTCAGCGGGGCTATCAGCTGTTGATTGCCTGCTCCGAGGATCAGCCCGACAACGAGATGCGCTGCATTGAGCATCTGCTGCAACGTCAGGTTGACGCCATCATCGTGTCGACCTCTTTACCACCCGAGCATCCTTTCTATCAGCGCTGGGCGAACGATCCATTCCCGATTGTGGCGCTGGATCGTGCTTTGGATCGTGAACATTTCACCAGCGTCGTAGGCGCCGATCAGGACGATGCAGAAATGCTGGCTGCCGAGCTGCGTACCTTCCCGGCGGAAACGGTGCTCTATCTTGGCGCTTTGCCTGAACTATCCGTGAGCTTCCTGCGTGAACAAGGGTTCCGTACGGCGTGGAAAGACGATCCGCGTGACGTTCATTATCTGTATGCCAACAGCTATGAGCGCGAAGCGGCTGCTCAGCTGTTCGAGAAATGGCTGGAAACGCACCCGATGCCGCAGGCGTTGTTTACCACCTCGTTTGCCCTGTTGCAGGGGGTGATGGACGTGACGTTACGTCGCGATGGCAAGCTGCCATCCGATCTGGCGATTGCGACCTTCGGCGATAACGAACTGCTCGACTTCCTGCAATGTCCGGTGCTGGCCGTGGCTCAGCGTCACCGCGACGTCGCCGAGCGCGTGCTTGAGATTGTTCTGGCAAGCCTGGATGAACCTCGCAAACCGAAACCCGGGCTTACGCGTATCAAACGTAATCTCTATCGGCGCGGGATTTTGAGCCGCCATTAATATTTCCACAGGGGCGGTAAAACAGCCCCTTTTGCGGCGCATTTATTGCGGGAAATAATTCCCGGATAAAAATTAGGATTTATCTCTAAGATTCGTAGCCGGCTATTTTTCTGAATCCGTTTTGGCGTTAAAAAGCGCAATTATAATTTTTAACGGGCATTCTTTTGTATTGTTTTGTTACAAACAGCCGCCAGCCGATGAATATTCAGCCATTTTTTACTGTCCCCTTCAGCCCTCAATGTACACGAACGAATCCATATTGCCTTGCGCTTAATCTGGTGCTGTTATCCCCCGGCGATATGCCTTAAAATGCTGCCCGCGTCGCAAACTGACACTTTATATTTCCCTGCGATGATATTGAGTGAGTCTTAACGCTCGTGTGCATATTCGGTTTTTTTCTTACAAATATTCATAACGTTAATTTTGCCTCGCCAGTTGTGTAGTTATTAGCCAGGTCACTCTTGCTCTGTAAATACGGTGCTTTCGCGCCGGTATAGAGAGAGTCCTGGCTTGACAAGCTTTTCCCTCGCTCCGTAAACTCCTTCAGGTGGGAATTTGTGGGTTAAAGTGGTGAGGAGGGGTGAGGCTGGCATGTTCCGTGGAGCAACGTTAGTCAATCTCGACAGCAAAGGGCGTTTATCGGTACCAACCCGATACCGCGACCAGCTGATTGAGAACGCTTCGGGTCAACTGGTTTGCACCATTGACATCAACTCCCCCTGCCTGCTGCTTTACCCTTTGCCTGAATGGGAAATCATTGAGCAAAAGCTGTCGCGACTGTCGAGCATGAACCCGCAAGAACGCCGCGTGCAGCGGTTGTTATTGGGACATGCCAGTGAATGTCAGATGGATAGCGCCGGGCGATTATTGATTGCGCCTGTGTTGCGGCAACATGCCGGTCTGACTAAAGAAGTGATGCTGGTCGGGCAGTTCAACAAGTTTGAACTGTGGGACGAAACGACCTGGTATCAACAGGTCAAGGAAGATATCGACGCTGAGCAGTCTGATTCCGCAACATTATCGGAACGGCTGCGGGACTTGTCTCTATAAATATGATGGAAAATTATAAACATACAACGGTGCTGCTGGATGAGGCCGTTAACGGCCTGAATATTCGTCCAGACGGCATCTATATTGATGGCACTTTTGGTCGCGGTGGTCACTCGCGTTTGATCCTCTCCCAGCTTGGAGCGGAAGGACGCCTGCTGGCAATTGACCGCGATCCGCAGGCGATTGCCGTTGCGCAAACCATCGATGATCCTCGCTTTTCCATCGTGCATGGACCTTTCTCTGCGCTTGCGGATTATGTCGCTGAGCGCGGCCTGACCGGCAAGATCGACGGGATTCTCCTCGATCTTGGCGTCTCTTCACCACAGCTTGATGATGCAGAACGCGGCTTCTCCTTTATGCGTGATGGGCCGCTGGATATGCGTATGGATCCCACTCGCGGCCAGTCTGCCGCTGAATGGTTACAAACTGCTGACGAAGCGGATATCGCCTGGGTAATCAAAACCTTCGGTGAAGAACGCTTTGGCAAACGTATTGCCCGCGCCATCGTGGAGCGCAACCGCGTTGAGCCAATGACCCGCACCAAAGAGCTGGCAGAAGTCATCGCGGCGGCAACGCCGGTGAAGGATAAGCACAAACATCCTGCGACCCGTACCTTCCAGGCGGTTCGTATTTGGGTAAACAGTGAACTGGAGGAAATAGAGCTGGCGCTAAAAAGCTCGCTCGACGTGCTGGCCCCGGGTGGGCGGTTATCCATCATCAGCTTCCATTCGCTGGAAGATCGCATCGTAAAACGCTTTATGCGTGAACAGAGCCGCGGTCCGCAGGTTCCAGCTGGGTTGCCGATGACGGAAGAACAACTCAGAAAGCTGGGAGGCCGTCAGTTGCGAGCATTAGGCAAGTTGATGCCGGGCGAAGAAGAGGTGGCAGAGAATCCACGTGCCCGTAGTTCAGTGCTGCGTATTGCAGAGAGGACGAACGCATGATCAGCAGAGTGACAGAGACCCTAAGCAAAGTTAAGGGATCGTTAGGAAGCAACGAGCGCCATGCCTTGCCTGGCGTGATCGGCGACGATCTTTTGCGGTTTGGGAAGCTGCCACTCTGCTTGTTCATTTGCATCATTGTGACGGCAGTCATGGTGGTCACCACCGCTCACCATACCCGTTTATTAACTGCGCAGCGCGAACAGATGGTACTGGAACGCGATGCGCTGGATATTGAATGGCGAAATCTGATCCTTGAAGAAAACGCGCTCGGCGATCACAGCCGGGTTGAACGGATCGCAACGGAAAAACTGCAATTACAGCATGTTGATCCTTCGCAGGAAAATATCGTAGTACAAAAATAAGGGAAAACGCGACGCATGAAAGCAGCGGCAAAAACGCTAAAACCAAAACGCCAGGAAGAACAGGCCAACTTTGTCAGTTGGCGTTTTGCGTTGCTTTGCGGCTGCATTTTACTGGCGCTGGGTTTCCTGCTGGGACGCGTGGCGTGGCTACAAATCATCGCGCCTGACATGCTGGTACGTCAGGGTGATATGCGTTCTCTGCGCGTGCAGGAAGTTTCTACCTCTCGTGGGATGATCACCGATCGTTCCGGCCGTCCGCTGGCGGTGAGCGTGCCGGTGAAGGCGATCTGGGCCGATCCGAAAGAGTTACACGATGCAGGCGGGATCACCCTTGATAACCGCTGGAAGGCGCTGTCAGACGCGTTGAAAATGCCGCTGGATCAGCTGGCGTCGCGCGTTAACGCCAACCCGAAAGGGCGCTTTATCTATCTTGCCCGTCAGGTGAACCCTGACATGGCTGACTACATTAAGAAACTGAAGCTGCCGGGCATTCATCTGCGGGAAGAATCCCGCCGTTACTATCCTTCGGGCGAAGTCACCGCGCACCTGATTGGCTTTACCAACGTGGATAGCCAGGGGATTGAGGGCGTTGAAAAAAGCTTCGACAAGTGGCTTACCGGCCAGCCTGGCGAGCGAATCGTGCGTAAAGACCGCTATGGTCGCGTCATTGAAGACATTTCCTCGACAGACAGCCAGGCCGCGCACAACCTGGCCCTGAGTATTGATGAACGCTTGCAGGCGCTGGTCTATCGTGAGCTGAACAACGCCGTCGCGTTTAACAAGGCGGAATCGGGCAGCGCCGTGCTGGTGGATGTGGCGACAGGTGAAGTGCTGGCGATGGCCAGTAGCCCCTCATACAACCCGAATAATTTTGCCGGTACAGCAAAAGATGCAATGCGTAACCGCTCCATCACCGATGTGTTTGAACCCGGTTCGACCGTAAAACCTATGGTGGTGATGACGGCTCTACAGCGAGGCATCGTCAACGAAAATACCGTTCTGAATACGATTCCTTATCGAATTAACGGTCACGAAATCAAAGACGTGGCACGTTACAGCGAACTGACCCTCACCGGGGTCTTACAGAAGTCGAGTAACGTCGGTGTGTCAAAACTGGCGTTAGCGATGCCGTCCTCAGCGTTAGTAGATACTTACTCACGTTTTGGGCTGGGAAAGGCGACCAATTTGGGGTTGGTCGGAGAACGCAGTGGCTTATATCCTCAAAAACAACGGTGGTCTGACATAGAGAGGGCCACCTTCTCTTTCGGCTACGGGCTAATGGTAACTCCCTTACAGTTAGCGCGAGTCTACGCAACGATTGGCAGCTATGGCATTTATCGTCCGCTGTCGATCACCAAAGTTGATCCACCGGTTCCGGGGGAACGTGTTTTCCCGGAATCTATCGTTCGTACCGTCGTGCATATGATGGAAAGCGTCGCGTTACCTGGCGGTGGCGGCGTGAAGGCCGCAATTAAGGGCTATCGTATCGCCATTAAAACCGGTACAGCGAAAAAAGTGGGGCCGGACGGCCGCTATATCAACAAATACATTGCCTATACCGCAGGCGTAGCGCCTGCAAGCAATCCGCGTTTTGCGCTGGTGGTCGTCATCAACGATCCGCAGGCGGGTAAATACTACGGCGGCGCCGTCTCCGCGCCTGTGTTCGGGGCTATTATGGGCGGCGTGTTGCGCACCATGAACATTGAACCGGATGCGCTGGCGACGGGCGAAAAAAGTGAATTTGTAATTAATCAAGGCGAGGGAACAGGTGGCAGATCGTAATTTGCGCGACCTTCTTGCTCCGTGGGTGCCTATGCTACCTGCGCGAGCACTGCGAGAGATGGTACTGGACAGCCGCGTAGCGGCTTCTGGCGATCTTTTTGTGGCAGTAGTGGGTCATCAGGCGGACGGGCGTCGTTATATCCCGCAGGCGATTGCGCAAGGTGTTGCTGCCATTATTGCTGAGGCCAAAGATGAGGCAACAGACGGTGAGATCCGTGAAATGCACGGCGTGCCGGTCATCTATCTCAGCCAGCTGAATGAGCGTCTCTCCGCGCTGGCAGGACGTTTTTACAACGAACCTTCCGACCAGTTAAAGCTGGTTGGCGTGACAGGAACCAACGGAAAAACCACCACCACTCAGCTGATGGCGCAGTGGGCGCAGCTGCTGGGCGAAACCGGTGCCGTCATGGGCACGGTGGGGAACGGTCTTCTGGGCAAAGTAAGCCCGACGGAAAACACTACAGGCTCGGCGGTTGACGTGCAGCGTGTGCTGGCGGGCCTCGCTGAGCAGGGGGCGACCTTCGCTGCGATGGAAGTCTCTTCCCATGGTCTGGTACAACATCGCGTGGCGGCCCTGAAATTTGCTGCCTCTGTCTTTACTAACCTGAGCCGCGATCACCTTGATTATCATGGTGATATGGAGCACTACGAAGCGGCGAAATGGCTGCTTTATTCCACTCACCACCACGGGCAGGCGATCATTAACGCCGACGACGAAGTCGGTCGCCGCTGGCTGGAAAAACTGCCGGATGCGGTGGCGGTGTCGATGGAAGATCGCATTAATCCGAACTGCCGCGGCCGCTGGCTGAAGGCGGTCGAGGTGAACTACCACGATAGTGGGGCGACGATCCGCTTCGCTTCCACCTGGGGCGAAGGTGAAATTGAAAGCCGCCTGATGGGGGCCTTTAACGTCAGTAACCTGCTGCTGGCGCTGGCGACGTTGCTGGCGCTGGGCTACCCGATGGCGGATCTGCTGAAAACGTCTGAGCGTTTGCAACCGGTCTGTGGCCGCATGGAAGTGTTCAGCGCGCCGGGCAAGCCGACGGTGGTCGTGGATTACGCACACACGCCGGATGCGCTGGAAAAAGCGCTGGAAGCGGCGCGTCTGCACTGCGCAGGCAAGCTCTGGTGCGTGTTTGGCTGCGGTGGCGATCGCGACAAGGGCAAACGTCCGCTGATGGGCGCCATAGCTGAGCAGTTCGCGGATATTCCCGTGGTAACCGATGACAACCCGCGTACCGAAGAGCCGCGGGTCATTATCAATGACATTCTGGCGGGCATGCTGGATGCGGGTCGTGCGCGCGTGGTGGAAGGCCGTGCGGAGGCCGTGACCAACGCCATTATGCAGGCGCAGGAGAACGATGTGGTTCTGCTGGCCGGTAAAGGTCATGAAGATTATCAGATCGTCGGCAATCGTCGTCTGGATTACTCCGACCGCGTGACGGCAGCGCGTCTGCTGGGAGTGGTGGCATGATTAGCATTACGTTAAGCCAGGCCGCTGCGGTATTGCAGGGGATGCTGCATGGTCAGGATCTAACCATTGAGGCTGTGACCACCGACACCCGTAAGGTGACGGCGGGCTGCCTGTTTGTGGCGCTGAAGGGCGAGCGTTTTGACGCCCACGATTTTGCGCAACAGGCTAAAGATAACGGCGCGGGCGCGCTGCTGGTCAGCCGTAAGCTCGATATCGATTTGCCGCAGATTGTGGTGAAAGATACGCGCCTGGCGTTTGGCGAGCTGGCGGCATGGGTTCGCCAGCAGGTGCCAACACGCGTCGTGGCGCTGACGGGCTCGTCGGGTAAAACCTCCGTTAAAGAGATGACGGCGGCGATCCTTAGCCAGTGCGGTAACACGCTTTATACGGCGGGCAACCTTAATAATGACATCGGTGTACCGATGACGCTGCTGCGCCTGACCCACGAGCATGAATATGCGGTGATTGAGTTAGGGGCTAACCATCAGGGCGAAATCGCCTGGACCGTGAGCCTGACGCGTCCGGAAGCGGCGCTGGTGAATAACCTGGCGGCGGCACATCTTGAAGGTTTTGGTTCGCTGGCCGGTGTGGCGAAAGCGAAAGGTGAAATTTATACCGGACTGCCGGATGACGGCATCGCCATTATGAACGCCGATAACAACGACTGGCTGAACTGGCAGAGCATCATTGGTTCACGCAAAACCTGGCGCTTCTCACCGAATGCGGCAAACAGTAATTTTTCGGCGACCAACATTCATGTGACGTCACACGGCACCGAGTTCACCCTCACGACCCCAACGGGCGACATCGAGGTGCTGCTGCCCCTGCCCGGTCGTCATAACATCGCCAATGCGCTTGCTGCGGCAGCGCTCTCAATGGCGGTAGGTGCCTCACACGCGGCGATCAAAGCAGGTCTGGCAAATTTAAAAGCCGTGCCGGGGCGTCTTTTCCCGATCCAGCTGGCTGAAAACAAACTTCTGCTGGATGACTCCTACAACGCTAACGTCGGCTCCATGACGGCGGCCGTGCAGGTCTTGTCTGAGATGCCGGGCTATCGCGTGATGGTTGTGGGCGATATGGCCGAGCTGGGTGATGAAAGCGAAGCCTGCCATGTTCAGGTGGGTGAAGCGGCGAAAGCCGCCGGGCTTGACCGCGTATTGAGCGCAGGCACGCTGAGCAAGGCCATTTCCGATGCCAGTGAAGTTGGCGAACATTTTGCCGATAAATCTGCACTGATCGAACGCCTGAAGGCATTGATTACAGAAAAACAGATTGTGACTGTTTTAGTTAAAGGTTCACGTAGTGCCGCCATGGAAGAGGTTGTGCACGCATTACAGGAGAACGGGACATGTTAGTTTGGCTGGCCGAACATTTGGTCAAATATTACTCAGGCTTTAACGTCTTTTCCTATCTGACGTTTCGCGCCATCGTCAGCCTGCTGACTGCGCTGTTCATCTCGCTGTGGATGGGCCCGCGCATGATTGCCCGTCTGCAAAAACTCTCTTTCGGCCAGGTTGTACGCAACGATGGTCCGGAATCGCACTTCAGCAAGCGCGGTACGCCGACCATGGGCGGGATCATGATCCTAACCGCGATTGTGGTGTCCGTTCTGCTGTGGGCCTATCCGTCTAACCCCTATGTCTGGTGCGTGCTGACCGTGCTGGTTGGCTACGGGATCATCGGTTTTGTTGATGACTACCGCAAAGTCGTGCGCAAAGACACTAAAGGGTTGATCGCCCGTTGGAAGTATTTCTGGATGTCGGTGATTGCGCTGGGCGTGGCCTTCGCGCTTTACCTGGCAGGAAAAGACACCCCGGCCACCGAGCTGGTGGTGCCGTTCTTCAAAGACGTGATGCCGCAGCTGGGGCTGTTCTACATTCTGCTGGCTTACTTTGTGATCGTCGGCACCGGCAATGCCGTCAACCTGACCGATGGTCTGGACGGCCTGGCCATCATGCCAACCGTGTTTGTTGCGGGCGGTTTCGCGCTGGTGGCGTGGGCGACCGGTAACATGAACTTTGCAAACTACCTGCACATCCCGTACCTGCGACATGCGGGTGAGCTGGTGATCGTCTGTACGGCGATTGTCGGGGCGGGGCTGGGCTTCCTGTGGTTTAACACCTATCCGGCGCAGGTCTTTATGGGCGACGTCGGTTCACTGGCGCTGGGCGGTGCGCTGGGCATTATCGCCGTGCTGCTGCGTCAGGAGTTCCTGCTGGTAATCATGGGCGGTGTGTTTGTGGTTGAGACGCTGTCGGTGATTTTGCAGGTCGGTTCCTTCAAGCTGCGCGGTCAGCGCATCTTCCGTATGGCACCGATTCACCACCACTATGAACTGAAAGGCTGGCCGGAGCCGCGCGTCATTGTGCGCTTCTGGATTATTTCGCTGATGCTGGTGCTGATTGGCCTGGCAACGCTGAAGGTACGTTAATCATGGCAGATTACCAGGGCAAAAAAGTCGTTATCATCGGGTTAGGCCTCACCGGCCTCTCCTGCGTGGACTTTTTCCTTGCACGTGGTGTGACGCCGCGCGTGATGGATACGCGCGTCTCTCCGCCGGGTCTGGACAAGCTGCCGGAGCAGGTAGAACGCCACCTGGGTGGTCTGAATGATGAGTGGCTGCTGGCCGCCGATCTGATTGTTGCCAGCCCCGGTATGGCGCTGGCGCATCCTTCCCTGAGCGCCGCCGCGGATGCAGGCGTTGAGATTGTCGGCGATATCGAACTGTTCTGCCGGGAGGCGCAGGCCCCGATCGTCGCCATTACCGGTTCAAACGGTAAAAGCACCGTCACCACGCTGGTGGGGGAAATGGCGAAGGCGGCGGGCAAAAATGTCGGCGTGGGCGGTAACATTGGTCTGCCCGCTCTGATGCTGCTTGATAAAGGGTGTGAGCTGTACGTCCTTGAGCTTTCCAGCTTCCAGCTGGAAACCACTTCAAGCCTGCAAGCGGCGGCGGCGACGATCCTAAACGTCACCGAAGATCATATGGACAGATACCCGTTCGGCTTGCAGCAGTACCGTGCGGCCAAACTGCGCGTTTATGAAAATGCCAAAGTTTGCGTAGTAAATGCCGATGATGCACTTACCATGCCGGTGCGCGGCGCAGACGATCGCTGCATTAGCTTCGGTATTAATATGGGTGACTATCACCTTAATCGTCAGCAGGGCGAAACCTGGCTACGCGTGAAAGGTGAGAAAGTGCTGAACGTGAAAGAGATGATGCTCTCCGGCCAGCATAACTACACCAATGCTCTGGCGGCGCTGGCGCTGGCGGATGCCGTTGGCCTGCCGCGATCTTCAAGCCTGAAGGCGCTCACCACCTTTACCGGCCTGGCGCACCGCTTCCAGCTGGCGCTGGAGCACAACGGCGTACGCTGGATTAATGATTCCAAAGCGACCAACGTGGGTAGCACCGAGGCGGCACTGAACGGTTTGCACGTTGATGGCACGCTATACCTGCTGCTGGGCGGCGACGGTAAATCGGCTGACTTCTCCTCGCTAAAGCAGTACCTCAACGGTGATAACGTGCGCCTGTATTGCTTTGGCCGCGATGGCAGCGAGCTGGCAGCGTTGCGTCCTGAAGTCGCCGAGCAAACCGAGACCATGGAGCAGGCGATGCGCCTCATCGCCCCACGCGTGAAGCCCGGCGATATGGTACTGCTCTCACCAGCCTGTGCCAGCCTCGATCAATTCAAGAGTTTCGAACAGCGGGGTGATGTCTTTACCCGCCTGGCGAAGGAGTTAGGCTGATGCGTTTATCTCTCCCTCGCCTGAAAATGCCGCGCCTGCCAGGATTTGGTATCCTGGTATGGCTGTTTACGGCGCTGAAAGGCTGGGTGATGGCTTCCCGGGATAAAGATTCCGACAGCCTGATCATGTACGACCGCACGCTGTTCTGGCTCACGCTGGGGCTGGCGGCGATCGGCTTTATTATGGTCACCTCGGCGTCAATGCCTGTCGGACAGCGTCTGGCAAACGACCCGTTCCTGTTTGCCAAGCGTGACGGGCTGTACATCATTCTCGCGTTCTGCCTGGCGATGATCACCTTACGCCTGCCGATGTCGTTCTGGCAGCGGCACAGTACAGCCATGCTCATCGCCTCAATCATCATGCTGTTGATCGTTCTGGTTGTCGGGAGCTCCGTTAACGGGGCATCACGCTGGATTGCCTTTGGGCCACTGCGTATTCAGCCCGCGGAGTTCACCAAACTTTCGTTGTTCTGCTACCTGGCTAACTACCTGGTGCGTAAAGTTGACGAAGTTCGTAACAACCTTCGTGGCTTCTTAAAACCGATGGGCGTGATTCTGGTCCTCGCGATCCTGCTGCTGGCGCAGCCCGACCTCGGTACGGTAGTCGTACTGTTTGTCACTACGCTGGCGATGCTGTTCCTGGCGGGCGCAAAACTGTGGCAGTTCATTGCCATCATCGGGATGGGGATTTCGGCGGTGGTGCTGCTGATCCTCGCCGAACCCTACCGTATCCGCCGTGTGACCTCGTTCTGGAACCCATGGGAAGATCCGTTCGGCAGCGGTTACCAGCTGACGCAGTCGCTGATGGCGTTTGGCCGCGGCGAAGTCTGGGGTCAAGGCCTGGGCAACTCGGTACAAAAACTGGAGTATTTACCGGAGGCGCACACCGACTTCATCTTCTCCATTATTGGGGAAGAACTGGGTTATATCGGTGTGGTATTGGCGCTATTAATGGTATTCTTCGTCGCTTTCCGCGCCATGTCGATTGGCCGGAAAGCGCTGGAGATCGATCACCGCTTCTCCGGTTTCCTGGCCTGCTCAATTGGTATCTGGTTTAGCTTCCAGGCGCTGGTAAACGTTGGGGCGGCAGCGGGTATGCTGCCGACCAAAGGTCTGACGTTGCCGTTGATCAGTTATGGTGGTTCGAGTCTGTTGATCATGTCGACGGCCATCATGTTTTTGTTACGCATAGATTATGAAACGCGTCTGGAGAAAGCTCAGGCGTTTACACGAGGTTCACGATGAATCAACCGAAGCGGTTAATGGTGATGGCAGGCGGTACCGGTGGACACGTGTTCCCGGGACTGGCGGTTGCGCACCATTTAATGGAACAGGGCTGGCAGGTACGCTGGCTGGGAACCGCAGACCGCATGGAAGCCGATCTGGTACCTAAACACGGTATCGAGATCGACTTTATTCGTATTTCTGGCCTTCGTGGCAAAGGGATCAAGGCGCAGCTGCTGGCGCCGGTGCGCATTTTCAATGCCTGGCGTCAGGCGCGCGCCATTATGAAGCGTTTTAAGCCTGACGTCGTTCTGGGCATGGGCGGTTACGTTTCCGGTCCGGGCGGACTGGCGGCGTGGTCACTGGGCATCCCCGTTGTTCTGCATGAGCAGAACGGTATTGCCGGGTTGACCAACAAATGGCTGGCAAAAATCGCCACCAAAGTTATGCAGGCCTTCCCCGGGGCATTCCCGAAAGCGGATGTCGTAGGGAATCCGGTACGTGTGGACGTGCTGGCGCTGCCGCTGCCAGATACGCGTCTGGCGGGTCGCGAAGGGCCGGTGCGCGTGCTGGTCGTCGGCGGTTCCCAGGGCGCACGTATTTTAAACCAGACGATGCCGCAGGTTGCGGCAAAACTGGGTGATGCGGTGACCATCTGGCACCAGAGCGGGAAGGGCGCTCAGCAGACCGTTGAGCAGGCCTACGTGCAGGAAGGTCAGCCGCAGCATAAAGTGACTGAATTTATTGATGATATGGCCGCAGCCTATGCCTGGGCCGATGTTGTGGTCTGTCGCTCGGGCGCGCTGACGGTGAGCGAAATCGCCGCCGCCGGTTTACCGGCGCTGTTTGTGCCGTTCCAGCACAAAGACCGACAGCAGTACTGGAATGCGCTGCCGCTTGAGAAAGCGGGCGCAGCGAAGATTTTTGAGCAGCCACAATTTACTGCTGATGCGGTTGCCACTACCCTGGCGGGCTGGAACCGGGATGTATTACTGGAGATGGCGCAACGCGCACGCGCGACCGCTATCCCGGATGCAACGGAACGGGTGGCAAAAGAAGTGAGCCTGGCAGCCCAGGCATAATTCTCGCAGTGCGTGTTGCGCTGCACGATTTTTTTGAAGTAGTCGATGGCGTTTAGAGAATGAATACACAACAACTGGCAAAACTGCGTTCTATCGTGCCCGAGATGCGTCGCGTCCGGCACATTCACTTTGTCGGCATCGGTGGTGCTGGCATGGGCGGTATTGCCGAAGTGTTAGCTAACGAAGGCTATCAGATCAGCGGGTCTGACCTGGCGCCAAACCCTGTTACGCAGCAGCTGGCGTCGCTGGGGGCGACTATCTATTTCAATCATCGCCCGGAAAACGTGAGCGATGCGAGCGTGGTTGTGGTGTCCAGCGCTATCTCCGCGGATAACCCGGAAATCGTTGCGGCGCATGAGGCGCGCATCCCGGTGATCCGTCGCGCGGAAATGCTGGCGGAACTGATGCGTTTCCGTCACGGCATTGCGGTGGCCGGTACGCACGGTAAAACCACCACAACAGCGATGGTCTCCAGCATTTATGCGGAAGCGGGTCTCGACCCGACGTTCGTTAACGGTGGTCTGGTGAAAGCCGCTGGCGTGCATGCGCGTCTGGGCCACAGCCGTTATCTGATTGCGGAAGCGGATGAGAGCGATGCGTCGTTCCTGCATCTACAGCCGATGGTGGCGATCGTCACCAACATCGAAGCTGACCATATGGACACTTACCAGGGCGACTTCGAGAACTTAAAGCAGACCTTTATTAACTTCCTGCACAACCTGCCGTTCTATGGCCGTGCGGTGATGTGCGTGGACGATCCGGTTATTCGCGAGCTGCTGCCGCGCGTCGGGCGTCAAATTACGACCTACGGCTTCAGCGAAGACGCGGATGTACGCGTAGAAGATTACAAGCAGATCGGTGCGCAGGGGCATTTCACCCTCGCGCGTCAGGATAAAGACCTGCTGCATGTCACCCTGAACGCTCCGGGACGTCACAACGCCCTGAATGCGGCAGCGGCAGTCGCTGTTGCGACAGAAGAAGGCATTGACGATGAGGCGATCCTGCGCGCACTGGAGAGCTTCCAGGGGACGGGCCGTCGCTTCGACTTCCTCGGTGAATTCCCGCTGGAGCCGGTAAACGGTAAGCCAGGTTCTGCGATGCTGGTAGACGACTACGGTCACCATCCGACGGAAGTGGACGCAACCATCAAAGCGGCACGCGCGGGTTGGCCGGAAAAGAATCTGGTCATGATCTTCCAGCCGCACCGTTACACGCGTACTCGCGATCTGTATGACGATTTTGCCAACGTCCTTTCGCAGGTCGATACCCTGCTGATGCTGGATGTTTATGCAGCGGGTGAAACTCCGATTCCGGGTGCGGACAGTCGTTCTTTATGTCGTACCATCCGTGGACGCGGTAAAGTGGATCCTATTCTGGTTCCCGACCCGGCTCAGGTGGCTGAAATGCTTGCCCCGGTCCTGACGGGTAACGATCTGATCCTGATTCAGGGCGCGGGAAATATCGGCAAAATCGCCCGTACCTTAGCTGAAATCAAACTGAAGCCGCAAACTCAGGAGGACGAGCGTCATGGCTGATAAGATTGCTGTCCTGTTTGGCGGCACTTCCGCCGAACGCGAGGTTTCTCTGAATTCGGGCGCTGCCGTGCTGGCGGGCCTGCGTGAAGGTGGCGTGGACGCGCATCCGGTTGATCCGAAAGAGGTGGACGTCACGCAGCTGAAAGCGATGGGCTTCGATAAAGCCTTTATCGCGTTGCACGGTCGCGGCGGTGAAGACGGCACGTTGCAGGGGCTGCTGGAGCTGATCGGTATGCCGTACACCGGCAGCGGCGTGATGGCATCCGCCATCTCCATGGATAAACTGCGCAGCAAACTGCTGTGGCAGGGGGCGGACCTGCCCGTTGCGCCATGGGTTGCACTGACGCGTCGTGAATATGAAATGGGTCTGTCGGACAGCGTTAATACACACATTGCGGCACTGGGCTTACCGGTTATTGTGAAGCCGAGCCGTGAAGGGTCGAGCGTGGGAATGTCCAAAGTCGATAAAGCTGTAGATTTGGCTGACGCTTTAGCACTGGCATTTCAACATGATGAAGAAGTTCTGATTGAAAAATGGCTTAGCGGGCCGGAATTTACCGTCGCGATGCTTGGCGAAGAAATTTTACCGTCAATTCGCATCCAACCCGCCGGAGTCTTCTATGATTATGAGGCGAAGTATCTCTCTGATGAGACGCAATATTTCTGCCCAGCGGGTCTTGAAGCAGAGCGTGAGGCCGAATTACAGTCTCTGGTGCTTAAAGCCTGGAATGTGCTGGGATGTCGTGGCTGGGGACGCATTGACGTGATGCTTGACGGTGACGGGCAATTTTATCTGCTGGAAGCAAACACGTCTCCGGGTATGACCAGCCATAGCCTTGTGCCGATGGCGGCGCGTCAGGCGGGAATGAGCTTCTCGCAGTTAGTCGTACGTATTCTGGACCAGGCGGGCTGATATGTCTCAGGCTGCATTGAACACGCGCAACCGCGATGACGAAGAAGAATATTCCTCTTCGCGCCGGAGTAATGGAACGCGTCTTGCAGGGATCATCTTCCTGCTCGGGGTGCTGTGCACCGTGTTTATCAGCGGCTGGATGGTGCTGGGCTGGATGGAAGACGCGCAGCGGTTGCCGCTGTCGAAGCTGGTGGTGACCGGGGAGCGACACTACACGCGTAACGATGACATTCGCCAGTCGATTCTGGCGCTTGGGTCGCCTGGCACCTTTATGACGCAGGACGTCAACATTATCCAGAGTCAGATTGAACGTCTGCCGTGGATAAAACAGGCGAGTGTCAGAAAACAATGGCCAGATGAATTGAAGATTCATCTGGTTGAATATGTGCCGATTGCGCGTTGGAATGATCAGCATATGGTTGACGTAGACGGAAATTCGTTCAGCGTCCCGAGTGATCGTGTCAACAAGCAGAATTTACCGATGTTGTATGGCCCGGAAGGCAGCGAAAACGAAGTATTGCAGGGTTTTCGTGAGATGGGGCAGGTGCTGGCTAAGGATCGCTTTACGTTAAAAGATGCTGCGATGACGGCGCGCCGTTCCTGGCAGTTGACCCTAACGAATGGCATTAAGCTCAATCTTGGCCGCGGCGACACAATGAAACGTCTGGCGCGTTTTGTAGAACTTTACCCGGTTTTACAGCAGCAGGCGCAGACGGATGGCAAACGGATAAGCTACGTTGATTTGCGCTATGACTCAGGCGCAGCAGTCGGTTGGGAGCCGGCTCCGGTCGAGGAACCTAATCAGCAACAAAATCAGGCACAGGTACAGGCAGAACAACAATGATCAAGTCGACGGACAGAAAATTGGTAGTAGGACTGGAGATTGGCACCGCGAAGGTTGCCGCTTTGGTAGGGGAAGTTCTGCCCGACGGTATGGTCAATATCATTGGCGTGGGCAGCTGCCCCTCCCGTGGTATGGATAAAGGTGGGGTAAACGACCTTGAGTCGGTGGTGAAATGCGTTCAGCGCGCCATCGACCAGGCTGAATTGATGGCAGATTGCCAGATTTCCTCTGTCTATCTGGCCCTGTCTGGTAAGCACATCAGCTGCCAGAATGAAATCGGTATGGTGCCGATTTCTGAAGAAGAGGTGACGCAGGAAGACGTTGAGAACGTTGTCCACACGGCGAAATCCGTGCGTGTTCGCGACGAGCACCGTGTGCTGCATGTGATCCCGCAGGAATACGCGATCGACTACCAGGAAGGCATCAAGAATCCGGTCGGTCTCTCGGGCGTGCGTATGCAGGCAAAAGTGCACCTGATCACATGTCACAACGATATGGCGAAGAACATTGTAAAAGCCGTTGAACGTTGTGGCCTGAAAGTTGACCAACTCATTTTCGCCGGTCTTGCCGCGAGCTATTCCGTGCTGACCGAAGACGAACGTGAACTGGGCGTCTGTGTGGTCGATATTGGTGGTGGTACAATGGACATGGCCGTCTATACCGGCGGTGCGTTACGCCACACCAAAGTGATCCCGTACGCCGGGAATGTGGTGACCAGCGATATCGCTTACGCCTTTGGTACGCCACCGAGCGATGCAGAGGCGATTAAAGTGCGCCATGGTTGCGCGCTGGGCTCTATCGTCGGCAAAGACGAGAGCGTTGAAGTGCCGAGCGTAGGCGGGCGACCGCCGCGCAGCCTGCAACGCCAGACGCTGGCAGAGGTGATTGAGCCGCGTTATACCGAGCTGCTCAACCTGGTCAACGAAGAGATTTTGCAGTTACAGGAACAGCTTCGCCAGCAGGGTGTGAAACATCATCTCGCGGCGGGGATTGTATTAACCGGCGGGGCAGCGCAAATTGAAGGTCTTGCGGCCTGCGCTCAGCGCGTGTTCCATACGCAGGTGCGTATTGGTGCGCCGCTGAATATTACCGGTTTAACGGATTACGCTCAGGAGCCGTATTACTCAACGGCCGTGGGCCTGCTGCACTACGGGAAAGAATCCCATTTGAGTGGTGAAGCAGAAGTGGAAAAACGCGTCTCGGTGGGGTCTTGGGTCAAACGACTTAACACCTGGTTGCGAAAAGAGTTTTAATTTTTTTAAGAGACCGGAGAGAATTAGCGGTCTCGGGCGACAGGCACAACGGAGAGAGAGATTATGTTTGAACCTATGGAATTAACCAACGACGCGGTGATTAAAGTCATCGGCGTCGGTGGCGGCGGCGGTAACGCCGTAGAGCACATGGTGCGCGAGCGCATCGAAGGTGTTGAATTCTTCGCGGTGAACACCGATGCGCAGGCGCTGCGTAAAACGGCTGTTGGCCAGACGATTCAGATCGGTGGTGGCATCACCAAAGGTCTGGGAGCAGGGGCTAACCCGGAAGTGGGCCGCAACGCGGCTGAAGAAGATCGTGAAGCGCTGCGCGCTGCACTGGACGGTGCAGACATGGTCTTCATCGCAGCGGGTATGGGCGGCGGTACAGGTACCGGTGCAGCACCCGTTGTGGCGGAAGTCGCTAAAGATTTAGGTATTCTGACCGTTGCTGTCGTGACCAAGCCTTTCAACTTTGAAGGTAAGAAGCGTATGGCTTTCGCGGAGCAGGGTATCACCGAGCTGTCCAAGCACGTGGACTCTCTGATTACCATCCCGAACGACAAGCTGCTGAAAGTGCTGGGTCGCGGTATCTCTCTGCTGGACGCCTTTGGCGCGGCAAACGACGTGCTGAAAGGCGCGGTTCAGGGTATTGCTGAACTGATTACCCGTCCAGGTCTGATGAACGTTGACTTTGCAGACGTTCGCACCGTGATGTCCGAGATGGGCTACGCGATGATGGGCTCTGGCGTGGCGAGCGGCGAAGACCGTGCGGAAGAAGCCGCTGAAATGGCGATCTCTTCTCCACTGCTGGAAGATATCGATCTGTCTGGTGCGCGCGGCGTGCTGGTCAACATTACCGCTGGCTTTGACCTGCGTCTGGATGAGTTCGAAACCGTGGGTAACACCATCCGTGCGTTCGCCTCTGACAACGCGACCGTTGTTATCGGTACGTCCCTTGATCCGGAAATGAACGACGAACTGCGTGTGACCGTTGTGGCCACCGGTATCGGTATGGACAAGCGTCCTGAGATCACCCTGGTGACCAACAAACAGACTCAGCAGCCGGTTATGGATCGTTACCAGCAGCACGGTATGGCGCCTCTGACTCAGGAGCAAAAACCCGCTGCGAAAGTGGTGAACGACCCAACTCCACAAACGGCAAAAGAGCCAGATTATCTGGATATCCCGGCGTTCCTGCGTAAGCAAGCTGACTAAGAATTGGCTGGAATTTGGGGATTTGCGCTCTTTGTGCTAAACTGGCCCACCGTTAGTGATATACACTCTCGGTTGGATAGTTAATTTGGCGAGATTATACGATGATCAAACAAAGGACACTTAAACGTATCGTTCAGGCGACGGGTGTCGGTTTACATACCGGCAAGAAAGTCACACTGACGTTACGCCCTGCGCCGGCCAATACCGGGGTCATCTATCGTCGCACCGACTTGAATCCACCGGTAGATTTTCCGGCCGATGCCAAATCTGTGCGTGATACTATGCTCTGTACTTGTCTGGTGAACGAGCATGACGTGCGGATTTCTACCGTAGAGCACCTGAACGCCGCCCTGGCGGGTCTGGGTATCGACAACATTATGGTTGAAGTCGATGCGCCAGAAATCCCGATCATGGACGGGAGTGCTGCTCCGTTCGTTTATTTGTTGCTGGATGCCGGCATCGAAGAACTGAACTGCGCGAAGAAATTTGTTCGCATTAAAGAGACCGTTCGCGTCGAAGATGGCGACAAATGGGCTGAATTCAAACCGTACAATGGTTTCTCGTTGGACTTCACCATCGATTTTAACCATCCGGCGATTGACTCCAGCACTCAGCGCTATGCGATGAACTTCTCTGCGGATGCGTTCATGCGTCAGATCAGCCGAGCACGTACCTTCGGCTTTATGCGTGATATCGAATATCTGCAATCCCGCGGCCTGTGCCTGGGCGGCAGCTTCGATTGTGCCATCGTTGTTGACGATTATCGCGTACTGAACGAAGACGGCCTGCGTTTTGAAGATGAATTTGTTCGTCACAAAATGCTGGACGCGATCGGCGACCTCTTCATGTGTGGTCACAACATCATTGGTGCATTTACCGCGTTTAAATCCGGTCATGCACTGAACAACAAACTGTTGCAGGCCGTCCTGGCAAAACAGGAAGCCTGGGAATATGTGACCTTCGAAGACGAAGCTGAACTGCCGCTGGCGTTCAAAGCCCCGACTATGGTCCTGGCGTAACGGTTAAAGCCGTTTCGTAAGAAAAGCGACTGGTTCACCTGGTACTCTCTCCGACCAGGGAAGCCAGTCGTTTTTATTTCTGCCCTTCTTTAATTTGTCCCCCTCACCCCTGGCCTGTGTCGGGTGCCGAATAACGGTGTGTTCGCTGCATTATTGACCGTTTTTACCTGCTGCAAGGTGTCATTCCTGCTGCCGTGTATTGGCTTTAGTGGTAATATCTGGGCGCTAAAAAAGAATAACTGAACTCAGCCTGCACTGGCGGGCGAACGTGGTGGAGCAAGTGAGCGGAATACTGACGCGCTGGCGACAATTTGGCAGACGTTACTTCTGGCCGCATCTCTTATTGGGGATGGTCGCGGCGAGTTTCGGCTTGCCTGTGCTCAGCAACAGCGCAGACGCGGCCACGCCAGCACGTTCCACGACGACCAAACACGATCTCACCACACGGGTTAACTTCACTAATCTCGCATGGCTTGAAGCCAGCCGTCGTCCCAATTTCTCCGTTGATTACTGGCAGCAGCACGCGATTCGCACGGTTATCCGCCATCTGTCATTCGCGATGGCGCCGCAGACGATGCCTGTTGCGGAAGAAACGCTGCCGGTTCAGGCTCAGCATCTTGCCCTGCTCGATACGCTTAATGCGCTTCTGACGCAGGACAACCAGCCGCCAGTGACCGTAAATCAGACGGCGCAAACGGATTTTGTTTCCCCTGCATCCTTCTCTGTTTCGACATGGATTAGCCAGGTTCACGGCATCCGTGCCGGGCCTCAACGCCTCAGCTAAATTAACCTTTTTCAATACCTTAATTTATCTGCCCGACTGGGGCGTTTGAGAATTTATTATGCTAATCAAATTGTTAACCAAAGTTTTTGGTAGTCGTAACGATCGTACCCTGCGCCGCATGCGCAAAGCTGTGAACGTCATCAACGGTATGGAACCGGCGATGGAGAAGCTCACTGATGATGAGCTGAAAGCGAAAACCGCGGAGTTCCGTGCGCGTCTGGAGAAAGGTGAAACCTTAGAAAGCCTGATCCCGGAAGCCTTCGCCGTTGTACGTGAGGCCAGTAAACGCGTGTTCGGCATGCGTCACTTCGACGTGCAGCTGCTGGGCGGGATGGTGCTCAACGAGCGCTGCATCGCGGAAATGCGTACCGGTGAAGGTAAAACCCTGACGGCAACGCTGCCGGCTTACCTGAATGCGCTGACGGGTAAGGGCGTTCACGTTGTTACCGTCAACGACTATCTGGCGCAGCGCGACGCAGAAAACAACCGTCCACTGTTCGAATTCCTCGGCATGACCGTGGGCATTAACATGTCCGGCCTGCCGGCACCTGCCAAGCGTGAAGCCTATAACGCAGATATCACCTACGGCACCAACAACGAATACGGCTTCGACTACCTGCGCGACAACATGGCGTTCAGCCCGGAAGAGCGCGTCCAGCGTAAACTGCACTATGCGCTGGTTGATGAGGTTGACTCCATTCTGATCGATGAAGCGCGTACCCCGCTGATCATCTCCGGCCCGGCCGAAGACAGCTCCGAGATGTACCGTAAAGTCGACAAAATCATTCCTCACCTGCTGCGTCAGGAGAAAGAAGACTCCGATACTTTCCAGGGGGAAGGTCACTTCTCCGTGGATGAAAAAGCGCGTCAGGTCAACCTGACCGAACGCGGCCTGGTAAAAATCGAAGAGTTGCTGGTGGCTGAAGGCATTATGGAAGAGGGCGAGTCTCTGTACTCCCCGAGCAACATCATGCTGATGCACCACGTAACGGCCGCACTGCGCGCGCACGCCCTGTTCACCCGCGACGTTGACTACATCGTTAAAGACGGCGAAGTCATCATCGTCGATGAACACACCGGCCGTACCATGCAGGGACGTCGCTGGTCCGATGGCCTGCACCAGGCCGTGGAAGCGAAAGAAGGCGTGGATATTCAAAACGAAAACCAGACGCTGGCATCCATCACCTTCCAGAACTACTTCCGTCTGTACGAGAAGCTGGCGGGGATGACCGGTACCGCAGATACCGAAGCGTTTGAGTTCAGCTCCATCTATAAGCTGGATACCGTGGTAGTACCTACCAACCGTCCGATGATCCGTAAGGATATGCCGGACCTGGTATACATGACTGAAGCGGAAAAAATTCAGGCGATCATCGAAGATATTCGCGAACGTACCGCGAAGGGCCAGCCGGTACTGGTGGGGACCATCTCCATCGAGAAATCCGAAGTGGTATCTAACGAGCTGACTAAAGCGGGCATCAAACACAACGTTCTGAACGCCAAGTTCCACGCTAAAGAAGCAGATATCGTTGCGCAGGCCGGTTACCCGGCTGCCGTAACCATCGCCACCAACATGGCGGGTCGTGGTACCGATATTATGCTCGGCGGTAGCTGGCAGGCCGAAGTGGCGGAGCTGGAAAACCCAACCCCAGAGCAAATCGCGCAGATCAAAGCCGACTGGCAGGTGCGTCATGACGCGGTGCTGGCATCCGGTGGTCTGCACATCATTGGTACCGAGCGTCATGAATCTCGTCGTATCGATAACCAGCTGCGCGGTCGTGCAGGTCGTCAGGGTGATGCCGGTTCTTCCCGCTTCTATCTGTCTATGGAAGATGCGCTGATGCGTATTTTCGCCTCTGACCGTGTGTCCGGCATGATGCGTAAACTGGGCATGAAACCTGGCGAAGCGATCGAGCACCCGTGGGTTACCAAAGCGATTGCCAACGCCCAGCGTAAAGTAGAAAGCCGCAACTTCGATATTCGTAAGCAGCTGCTGGAATATGATGACGTTGCCAACGACCAGCGTCGTGCGATCTACACCCAGCGTAACGAACTGCTGGACGTGTCCGACGTGAGCGAAACCATCAACAGCATTCGCGAAGATGTGTTCAAAGCCACTATCGACGCGCACATTCCGCCACAGTCTCTGGAAGAGATGTGGGATATCGAAGGTTTGCAGGAACGTCTGAAAAACGACTTCGATCTCGAACTGCCAATCAAAGAGTGGCTGGACAAAGAGCCTGAGCTGCACGAAGAGACCCTTCGCGAGCGTATCTACGAAACCGCGCTGGACGTCTACAAGCGTAAGGAAGAAGTGGTTGGCGCAGAGATGATGCGTCACTTTGAGAAAGGCGTAATGTTGCAGACCCTGGACTCCCTGTGGAAAGAGCACCTGGCGGCAATGGACTACCTGCGTCAGGGTATCCATCTGCGTGGTTATGCGCAGAAAGATCCGAAGCAGGAGTACAAGCGTGAATCCTTCTCCATGTTTGCTGCCATGCTGGAGTCGCTGAAGTATGAAGTCATCAGCACCCTGAGCAAAGTTCAGGTGCGTATGCCGGAAGAAGTGGAAGCGATGGAGCAGCAGCGTCGTGAAGAAGCTGAGCGTCTGGCACAGATGCAGCAGCTGAGCCATCAGACCGATGAAAGCGAAGCCGCAGCGGCAATCGCAGCGCAGACGGGCGATCGTAAAGTCGGTCGTAACGATCCGTGCCCATGCGGTTCCGGCAAAAAATACAAGGCGTGCCACGGCCGTCTGAGTTAAGAACATAACAAACTGAAAAGGCGCAGATATCTGCGCCTTTTTTATGGAAGTGACATGATGAAAACACTGCAAATTGCTGTCGGGATCATTCGCAACCCGCAAAATCAGATCTTCATTACCCAACGTGCCGCCGATGCGCACATGGCCAACAAATGGGAATTCCCCGGCGGAAAAATCGAATCAGGTGAAACGCCGGAGCAGGCGCTGGTGCGTGAGCTTCAGGAAGAGGTGGGGATCACCCCGCTTGGCGCAACGCTGTTCGATAAGCTGGAGTACCAGTTTCCGGATCGTCACATCACGCTGTGGTTCTGGCTGGTTGAAAACTGGGAAGGTGAGCCGTGGGGAAAAGAGGGGCAGCCGGGTAACTGGATTGAGCTTCAGGCCAGTGATGCGGAAAAATTCCCGCCTGCCAATGAGCCTGTGATCCTCCGGCTGGCCGCACAACCGTAGGCCTGCTAAGCGACGCGCCAGCAGGCTTTGAACGTTACTGCTGGTTTTCGCTCCAGTCATCGCTATCCGAGAGATCGCCTTCGCTCGGAATGCGTTTCTCTTCCGCCGCCCATTCGCCCAGGTCTATAAGCTGACAGCGCTTACAGCAGAATGGGCGAAATGGACTTACGTCTCCCCAGACGACAGTTTTCCCACAGGTTGGGCAGTTTACGGTGGTTACGTCAGACATTGGCACTCCTTAACAACAGGCCAGTTCAAAATCGAGGCGTTCCGGCACGGTGCCATGTTCACTGTCCAGCGGCATAAAGCGGATCGCGAAACGGCTTTTATGTCCGGAAATTTGCGGGTAAAGCTGCTCGCCAAGAGACAGGTTCAGGCGCAGAAGATCGGCGTCGTCGCCGTTATCCTGATAGAAACCGTTGAGACTGGTTTGTTTGCGGAACGGGGCAGAGTTACGCACAAGATCGAGGATCAGGGATAACGTCTGATTCATCGGCTCCAGGCTGCCCAGCCAGCTGTTCACCTGGCGATCGCGCTGTTCCTGCGGCATGTGCAGCCACATATGCAGCGTTGGCAGGTCAAAGCTACAGCATCCGCCCGGTATGCTCAGGCGCTGGCGCACCAGCGCAATCAGACGATCCTCTCGTAAAAACTGGCCAACGCGCGGCGCGGCCATCAGGGTCGTGCTGCTGTTTTTCAGCTGCTTGCGTAAAGCGTCAATTCGACTTTGATCCACGCCCGGTACTTCGGCCCAGGCCTGTAATTTACGCTGCTGGCGCTCCAGCTCTTTCAACAGCTCAGTGCGGACGTCGCCGCGTTCAATCACATCCAGCAGATCGCCCACGTTGCGGAAAAAATGCAGCGCCGTGGCGTGATCATTGACAGGCAGATGTTGTGAAAGCTGTTGAATAAGAAATTCTATGCGTAGCCAGGTACGCATTTTTTCGTTAAGCGGGTGCTCAAAAAGGATATGAGTCGACATTATGGTTTTTCCTGTGCAACGGCCTGCGCGGCGAAGGTCAGATACTGCGCGTGCAGACGAGCAACATCCGATGCAATGGCATCTGGTGCGCCGTTATTATCAATAACATCATCCGCAATGGCGAGGCGCGCTTCGCGCGTGGCCTGTGCGGCAAGAATTTGTTCAGCATGCTCGCGAGAAACATGGTCACGCGCCATGGTTCTCTGGATTTGCGTTTCGCGGGAAACGTCAATCACCAGCGTTCTGTCTGCTTTATTTTGAAGCTGATTTTCCACCAGTAACGGGACCACCCACAACACATAGGGCGAAAGGGCTGCGGCAATCTGACGCTGAGTTTCCTGGTGGATAATGGGGTGGAGCAGGGCATTAAGCCAGGCTTTTTCCGCTGGATCGGAAAATATGCACTCACGCAGCTGCCGACGATTCAGGGTGCCGTCAGCCTGTATCACACGGCGACCAAAATGCGCTTCGATGGCGTTTAAGGCGGGTGTATTGGGTTCTACCACCTGACGGGCAATGATATCGGCGTCGATAATCGTGATGCCGAGACGAGCAAACGCGTGCGCAACGGTGCTTTTACCACTACCGATGCCGCCGGTTAATGCGACGATATACCCCATTAAATCAGATCCTGGGAATTATTCAGTTTTAAAATCAGTTGCTTAAAATTCAAACTTACAACAGCCAATGTTTAGCTCTCTTTACCCGCTTTTTACCAGGTAAATTTATAGGATTGTAGCGTAAAAAAAGAGAATTTCGCAGTCTTGCGGAGCAGGTATTAGTGCGTATGATAGCGTCACTGGAGTTGTGCTTTTAATATATTTGCCTCTAACCCCAGGAATCCGCACATGCGTATCGAAGAAGATCTGAAGTTAGGTTTCAAAGACGTTCTTATCCGCCCTAAACGCTCTACACTGAAAAGTCGCTCAGACGTTGAACTCGAACGTCAATTCACCTTTAAGCATTCCGGTCAGACGTGGTCTGGCGTGCCGATTATCGCGGCCAACATGGACACCGTCGGAACCTTCGAGATGGCGACCGCACTGGCGCAATTCGACATCCTTACTGCGGTACACAAACACTACAGCGCTGAAGAGTGGGATGCGTTTGTCGCCTCCGCCTCGGCTGACGTGGTGAAGCATGTGATGGTCTCGACCGGTACCTCTGATGCAGATTTCGAGAAAACCAAACAGATCCTGAACGCCAATCCAGCGCTGAATTTTGTCTGCATTGACGTGGCAAATGGTTATTCCGAGCATTTCGTTCAGTTCGTCAGCAAGGCACGTGAGGCCTGGCCAACCAAAACCATCATCGCGGGCAACGTGGTGACCGGTGAAATGTGTGAAGAGCTGATCCTCTCCGGGGCCGACATTGTAAAAGTTGGCATTGGCCCGGGGTCCGTTTGCACCACGCGCGTGAAAACCGGTGTGGGTTATCCGCAGCTGTCTGCGGTAATTGAATGCGCTGACGCTGCGCACGGTCTGGGCGGCCAGATCATCAGCGACGGTGGCTGCACCATGCCAGGCGATGTCGCGAAAGCCTTCGGCGGCGGCGCGGATTTCGTGATGCTCGGCGGCATGCTGGCTGGCCACGAAGAGAGCGGCGGTACCGTGGTAGAAGAGAACGGCGAGAAATTCATGCTGTTCTACGGAATGAGCTCTGAATCCGCGATGACCCGTCACGTGGGCGGTGTCGCGAAATACCGTGCGGCGGAAGGCAAAACCGTTAAGCTGCCACTGCGTGGTCCGGTCGAAAACACGGCGCGCGATATCCTCGGCGGTCTGCGTTCTGCCTGCACCTACGTTGGTGCTTCCCGCCTGAAAGAGCTGACGAAACGCACGACGTTTATCCGCGTTCAGGAGCAGGAAAACCGCGTATTCAATAGCCTCTGACGGCTACGGCTGGCGCGCGTCCGTGCGCCAGCGTTACCCCGCGCTCATTGCATCCCCCAGATGGAAAATCGGCAAATACATTGCCACCACCAGCGTGCCAATAATCAGACCCGTCACGACCAGTAGCAAAGGCTCAAGAAGCGCCGCCAGATTGTCTGCCTGCTGAAATGTCTGTTCCGTATGGTGGCGGGCCAGATTCATCAGCATCACATCCAGTGAACCCGACACTTCTCCGGTGCGAATGAGCTGAATACACAGTGGCGTAAAAACAGAGGCCTTCTGGAAGGAGGACCACACGGGCATCCCCTGTTCGATATCGCTGCGTATCTCACGGAGTTTCTCCTGCCAGTAGCCCCTCTCAACGGTCTCCTCCACACTCTCCAGTCCTTGTAAAAAGGCAATTCCGGCCTGCTGGGTTAATGACAGCACGGTAAAAATCTGTCCCAGTTTTTGCCCGCGCGTCAGCGTGCCCATAACCGGTACGTGTAACAAAACATACTGCCAGCGTGGATGCCGCCGCAGCTTACAGGCGATGACAACCATTGCCACGAGCAGGGTCAAAAGGGTGAGGATATGCGCCTGAACCAAGGCCGCCAGCCCTATGACTGCCTGCGTGAGCAAAGGGAGCGGGGTGTTGAACGTTTTGTAGATTGCAGCAAACTCAGGCAAAACCAGCGTGACCATCGCCAGCACCACGAAAACGGCCAGCGTCAGGATGATCAGCGGATAGCGCAGCGCTTTCTTCACCTTCGCACTGAGCTGCTGCTGGGATTTTTGTTGCTGCGCAAGCTGACGGCAGCAGGCTTCGAGCTTACCCGTCAGCTCACCCGTCTTCACCATTGAGACATAAAGAGGGCTAAACACCTCTGGCCATTTCTTCATGGCCTCTGACAGGGCGCAACCTTCGCTCAGGTCATCAGCAAGACTGTGCAGCAGCGCCTGCCAGTGCTGCAAAGGATGCTGTTCCGCCAGCATGTGCAGGCTTTGGGATAGCGTGAGTCCAGCCTGTAGCAGCGTGGCGAGCTGGCGAAAAATATCGTAGCAGTGCTGCACCTGCCATCGCTGGCGCTGCTGACAGCGTTTTAGCGCCAGCGGGTGCAGTTGTTTAAGCACCAGAGCCGTGTAAGCTGCGCCACGGTCGATGGCCCAGAGGGTGCCGGTTTGCACCTCCCCCTCGGTGTTCAGGGCACGCCAGCGCCAGAGCGAATTAGCAGCCATCGGGCATTCCCAGGACGCGCAACAGCTCTTCGAGCGTGGTCAGCCCTTGCTCTACGGCCATGCAGCCATGCTCAAACAAAGAGGTCATTCCCGCCTGACGAGCGCTGGACCCAATCACCTCCGTGTTTGCTCCGCTGGCGATGGCCTGCCGCAGCGTGTCGTCGATGACGAGCACTTCAAAAATAGCTACGCGACCATAAAAACCGTGGTAGCAGCGATCGCAGCCGGTGGGTTGCCAGCGAGGAAGCGGCCGGGGCCACAGCGTGCGGGGTAATTCGGTGTGGCGGCTGGCTTCCTGTCGGCAGTACGGACATAAACGGCGCACCAGTCGCTGGGCAATCACCATCGAGAGCGCCGAAGAGATCATCCAGCGCGCGACGCCCATCTGTTGCAGCCGTACCAGCGTTTCAGTCGTCGAGTTAGTATGGAGGGTGGACAGCACCAGATGTCCGGTTTGCGCCGCCTTAATGGCAATTTCTGCCGTTTCGCCGTCACGAATTTCACCCACCATAATGATGTCAGGATCCTGCCTGAGCAGGGCACGCAGCACGCTCTGGAAGGTCAGCCCCGCACGCGGATTAATCTGCGTCTGGTTTAAGCCTGCAAGCGGGATTTCAACGGGATCTTCCACGCTGCAAATATTGACGTCAGGGGTATTTCGCGCCTGTAACGCGCTGTACAGCGTCACTGTTTTCCCGCTACCGGTCGGGCCGGTGACCAGAATCAACCCCTGAGGGCTGTTAAGCGCCCCGGCAAAACGGGCCTGCTGATCTGCGCTCATCCCCAGCTGTTCAAGCTCCAGTGCCTGCTGTACCTGGTGAAGCAGACGAAGCACGATTTTTTCTCCACCACTACAGGGAAGGGTTGCGATACGAAAAGAGACGGGGACGCTTGCCAGCTCCACCGTAAACTGGCCGTCCTGCGGCAGGCGGCGCTCCGCAATATCCAGTTGACCCAGCACCTTCAGACGTGCGGCAAGCGTCGTCCCGAGGGCGGCAGAGATCGGCAGTTGCGGGTAGAGAACACCGTCGATTCGCAAACGGATCTGGTAGCCGTGCTCCGTCGGTTCAATATGGATGTCAGAAGCCCGCTGGTTTACTGCCTGCTGCAAGGTTGTACTGAGCACGTCAGCGGCTGAGTTTGGCGCTATGCCCGGCAGGTGTGATGATGAGACGGACTGAAGCCGTTTTTCCATCCGTTCTGCCGTCCAGCACTCAATATCAATACGCTTCTGCGTGGCGAAGCGTAACGCTTCCATCAGCTCAGAGGCAGGATTACCCACCACCGCAATGCTGATCATATCGGTGTCGCTTGCGAGTAGCAGTGCGTGATGGCGCTGACAGAGCGTCATTAGCTGTTCGGTATTCATTGTCCACTCCTGTCAGTTGTTGTCGAAGCGGAAAACATCTTCACAGGCTTGTCTGAGCGCCGTGTCGGACGCAATTTTGCAGTCACGCGTCCAGCCCGTCATACCGTTACCGTCGCTCCAGATCGGTGTCATGAGCACTTCAAGTCCGTTAAGGCTTTCCTGCCCTGTTAACGATACGGCCCCCTTTGCCACGCTCATCGCTGAAACGTAACGTGTGGTTGTCGGGGAGGGGATGCCATTGGTGCCTGCGTCGCAGCTATCCACACCACCACGATCCAGGGCGCAAAGCTCAATGGCGGTGCGGTAGGGGATGAACGTTTGCAGCATATCGGTGAGCGCCGCTTTTCGCAGGTAGTTCTGATAGGCCGGAACGCCAATGGCGCTCAGGATGGCAATAATGCCAATGACCACCATTAGCTCAATCAGGGTAAATCCTTGTTGTCTGTTCATGTCTGCTCCTTACGTTAAGTGGCGCTACTGTGGCAGTGCCAGCATGCAGAAACGAGGGACAAAAGCGTGAACGTGAAGGGGCTTTCAGGGAAATGATTCAGTGTTGCAGAGAAGGACAGCGTAATTGCGAGCGGTTTCGTATTTCCCCTCTCCGGGCGGAGAGGGGAGGATAATTTATTTGAAGCGCATCGAGAGGTCGAGGGCGCGGACGTGCTTGGTCAGGGCGCCAACGGAGATGTAATCGACGCCGGTTTCAGCAAATTCGCGGATGGTGTCGAACGTCACGTTGCCGGACACCTCAAGCTGCGCCTGGCCGTTTGTGCGTTTGACCGCTTCACGCATCTGCTCCGTGTCGAAGTTATCGAGCATGATGATGTCAGCCCCCGCTTTAATGGCCTCGTTCAGCTCCTCCAGCGTTTCCACTTCCACTTCGACCGGCACATCCGGATGTAGCCAGAAGGCTTTTTCCACGGCCTGACGCACCGAGCCAGAGGCAATAATGTGGTTCTCTTTGATCAGGAAGGCATCGGATAGCCCCAGACGATGGTTGGCGCCGCCACCGCAGAGTACCGCGTATTTCAGCGCGGTGCGCAGGCCCGGCAGGGTTTTACGGGTATCCAGCAGCTGCGTGCGGGTGCCTGCCAGCAGGTCAACGTAGCGGCGTACTTCACTGGCAACGCCAGAGAGCGTTTGCACAAAATTGAGCGCGGTGCGTTCACCGGTCAGCAAGACGCGGGACGGGCCGTCCAGCTCGAACAGTGGCTGATTCGCCGTGACCGCATCACCGTCTTCAACGTGCCATGTTACCTGCACCTCGTCGCCTGCCAGCTGGGTAAAGACCTCCTCAACCCAGCGTTTGCCGCAGAAAACCCCCGCTTCGCGGGTGATGATCACCGCATGCGAGCGTGTCTCTTTTGGCAACAATTGGGCGGTAATATCGTTATCGGCGCTGACGTCGCCGCCGAGATCTTCTTTCAGGGCATGGGCAACGCTTGCCGGGATATCACTATTAATACGTTCCAGAAGCGCGTCACGTCGGTGGTCGGGGTTATAGCGGCGAGGCGGCATGATAAAACTCCAAATTGGTAACGAATCATAATATTGAAACATGCTACTCTGAACCGAGTAACAGCACCATAGATAAGGAGTTCCAGCATGTTGTTAGAAAACGGATGGCTGGTGGACGCGC
>NZ_JADABR010000019.1:0-26142 GCF_015672585.1 Enterobacter sp. Res13-Sevr-PEC09-46
GCGACGCGCTTCAGCGCTCTGTCGCGAGGTGGCGTATATTACGCTTTCCTCCTTCAGAGTCAACCCGTTATTTCAGGATTTTTTCTCTTCAACCGACCGGGTTATCTGTGAAGTGATTCACATCCGCCGTGTCGATGGAGGCGCATTATAGGGATCCCAGTTTTTAGCACAAGTATTTTTTAGATCTTTTTTTCCAACTGATGATTTTCCGTTCTTTTCGCTGAAAACCCACCCGATCCGCTTAAAAATTGACGCATTTTGCCTTGCCTCGATCCAGGAATACGATCAAAGCTTCTTTAATAGCGCTCATCTGTATCGAGGTAGATATGTTTGCAGTATTACGTCCTTATAAAGATCTGTTCCCCCAAAAAGGCGATCGCGTGATGATCGATGCCAGCAGCGTGGTCATTGGTGATGTTCGCATGGCCGATGATGTCAGCATCTGGCCACTCGTCGCGATCCGGGGCGATGTTAACTACGTTGCAATCGGTGCACGCACCAATATTCAGGACGGCAGCGTGCTGCATGTGACTCATAAGTCATCTTATAACCCTGAGGGCAATCCGCTCATCATTGGGGAAGATGTCACCGTCGGTCATAAAGTGATGCTCCACGGTTGCACAATCGGTAACAGGGTTCTCGTTGGGATGGGATCGATTTTGCTGGATGGCGTCATAGTAGAAGATGACGTAATGATTGGCGCAGGAAGCCTTGTTCCGCAAAACAAACGTCTGGAAAGTGGCTATCTCTATTTAGGCAGTCCGGTTAAACAGATCCGCCCCCTAAAAGAGGCGGAGATCGAAGGATTGAAATACTCAGCGAACAATTACGTTAGATGGAAGAATGACTATCTGGATCAGGATAACCAGACCCAACCCTGATCGTCTTCCTGCTGATCGCGGATCAAATCGCTGGCTTCCTCTTCCAGATCCCAGCGATTTTCGCAAAAGACCGCTAACGGATCTGAACCACCAAAGCGCTGATGCAACGTCTCCCCTTTAATCGCACAGGTGAGCTGCATTCCATGCACCAGCACCGGGAAACAAACCGCTTGCTTATTTTCATCCCAGATTTCTCTGTCGGGAAAATGAATCGCCTGATTCATGCCATCAGTTCCTGTTTCAGCTTTTCGATCACTGGTTCTACAGCAGGTAACACGCCATGCCAGAGTAGCACCGCATGAGCCGCCTGCCCCACCAGCATGCCCAGACCATCAGCCACGTGTTTTGCCCCCTGTTGTGCACACCAGGTCAGAAATGGCGTTTTCCCTTTTTGATAAAACATGTCATAGGCGTAGATGTGGGAATGAACCAGGGATGCAGGAATCGCCGGGATCTCTCCATTAATACCGCTTGAGGTGGCATTAATTACAAGATCAAATTCGTGACCCGCGAGATCGTCAAGTGCTACCGCAGTTACGCTGCCTGTGTGTGCGAACAACGCCGCCAGCTCTTCTGCTCTGGAGAAGGTACGGTTGGTGATTGTCACCGCACAATCCAGCGAAAGAAGAGGAAGCAATACGCCGCGCGACGCGCCACCCGCGCCGATCAGCAGGATCCGAAAGCCTGGTTTAATAAACGACAGTCGTTCCAGATCGCTGAGTAAACCTATGCCATCGGTGTTATCGCCCAGAAGGCGACCATCTTCGAGCCGCTTAAGGGTATTGACGGCACCAGCGAGCGAGGCACGCTCGGTCAGCTCATCCGCGCGCCCGAAAGCCTCTTCTTTAAAAGGCACCGTGACGTTCGCACCTTTACCACCCGCATCAAAAAAGCTATTCAGCGTCGGTATAAATGCATCAACAGGCGCAAGAACCCGACCATACGGGTGATCTATCTGCAATTGCTCTGCAAACAGCTGATGGATCAGAGGCGACTTGCTGTGCGCGATCGGGTTACCAAAAACAGCATAGGTTTCCATAACATTATCCCTGGCGAAAACGTTCGCCGGTCAAGGCATCGCGAATTTCTGACGGGTTAAGACGCCCCCCGGTTTCACCCACGGCTACAGGGAAATCATTCCCGAACTGCGCCAGAACTTCTTCTGTTGTCCGACAAGGGGGAAGCCCGGTCAGGTTGGCGCTGGTTGAAACCAGGGGTTTACCAAATGCCTGGCATAACTCCACCACCAAGGGATGGTCGGTAACGCGTACCGCGAGTGAATCGAAACGCCCGGTTAGCCAGCGCGGCGTTGTCGGTTGTGCAGGGAAAACAAACGTCACGGGACCAGGCCACGCAGAGAAAATGGTTTCCCGCTGTGCAGGCGTCAGCATGGAATCATCAATATAAGGCTTAAGCTGCTCGTAGTTCGCAGCGATCAAAATCAATCCTTTTTCGACAGGCCGCTGTTTTAGCGCCAGCAGACGGTTAACGGCGACTTCGCTGTCAGGATCGCACCCGACCCCGAAAACGGCTTCTGTTGGATAGGCGATGACTTCTTCTTTTTTCAGGATTTCCACCGCCTGCGCGATGGAGCCTGATGGCAGGTTATTATTCACTGATTTGATCCGCCGAAACCGGCTTTCCACATTGTTTACTGGCGCAAAAGCGTTTCAAGCCTTGCGCGGTTTTCTTTTCTATAAGTAACGGATAATCGCAATGAGGGCAGACGCCCGCTACTGGTTTGAAATTGATAACGAACTGGCATTCAGGATAGCGATCGCACGAATGGAAGGTCTTGCCATAACGAGAGCGGCGCTGCACCAATTGACCACGCTGGCACTGAGGGCAGGCAATTGCCGTTTCATCTGGTTTATCAATTTGTTCCGTATGTTCACATTCCGGATAGCGGCTGCATCCGATAAACATCCCGAACCGCCCCTGCCGCAGCGCCAGTTCGCCGCCACAGAGTGGACAAAGCTGTCCCTCCAGAATTTTGACGATATGTCCGTCCGCCTGGCTTTTCAGGGGACGGACATAATCACATTCCGGATAGCGTGAACAACCGAGAAACGGACCGTGTTTCCCGGACCGAATAACAAGTTCAGCCCCACACTGTGGGCAGGGCTCGTTTTTATGCACCGTGAAGAGTGCTGATTTGGCCATAACAACTCTTGTTGCTGCACATAGAATTAATGCAGCATACCTTCATTCACTTCAAAGAGTAATTCTTCCATTTGCTGATAGGCATTTTCACAGCCTGGGATGTTGAACAGAACCATCAGGATCACCCATTTGAGATCTTCCAGTTCAAACTCAGCAGTATCCAGCGCCATGACGCGCTCTATCACCATCTCTCTCGTTTCGAGGTTTAGCACCTGAATCTGCTCGAGGAATAAAATGAATCCCCGGCAGCTGGCATCCAGCCTTTCACACTCTTCAGCTGTATAGATGCGCACAGACAATGGGTCAGAAGCAAGCTGCATCGGTTCGGCGAGGCCGTCCTGATAATCAGCCAACTTATCCAGCCACATCAACGCATTATAAATATCTTCCCGCTCAAAACCTGCGTCGGTCAGATCCCGTGTTAATTTGTCCTGATCCACCTGCATTTCTGCTTCGTTGTGGATGTAAGTCTCAAACAAATACATCAGTACGTCGAACATGGCATGCCCTCCTTAATCGGACATAGCCGCCGGGTACAGCTGCGATCCACCCTGCTAACTCCAGTTCGAGTAGCTGTGCTACCGTTACTGGCACAGGTTGGCCGGCACGTTCAGCGACAACGTCAACAGGTGTTACCTCATCTCCTACGTTAGCCAGGAGCTTGGGAAATGGCAATGCTACTGCCTCCTGATCCGATGAAATATGTCGCTTTTGGAGATCATCCTGCAACCAATGCAATCCATACTGCAAATTTTCCAGGATATCCTCTTTACAGGTCACCAGCGTCGCCCCCTGTTTTATCAGCCAGTGAGGGCCTTCGCAGCCAGGGTTCCCCAACGGGCCGGGTAGCGCAAAAACTTCACGCCCCTGCTCCAGTGCGCACCTGGCGGTAACAAGCGATCCACTCCGAATCGCAGCTTCGACCACCAGCACGCCCAGGCTCAACCCGCTGATGATCCGGTTACGCCGGGGAAAGTTACCCGGTCTGGGCGATGTCGAAAGTGAAAACTCAGACACTATCGCCCCCTCTGAAGCGATAAGTTGCTCAGCCAGAATGTGATGACGACGCGGATAGAGACTAAAAAGACCATTGCCAAGCACGGCGACACTTCGCCCTTTTGCTGACAACGCCGCATGATGTGCCACACCGTCGATGCCGCAAGCCAGGCCACTGGTGATCGTAAAGCCACATTGGGACAGCTGTTCACTGAGCATTTTCCCCCAACGCTCGCCATACCACGAGGGCGCACGGCTGCCCACAACCGCAAGCTGCATGCTGTTAAGCACGTCGACGCGGCCTCGCACAAAGAGCGCCCCGGGAAAATCAGGTATAGAACGCAACAATGGCGGGAAGCGAGGATCATCCGCCGTGAGAAGGTGGTTGTCGGCGTGTTCCAGCCATTCCAGACTACGTTCAAGCTCACTCTCGCTGAACGAAAAAAACTTTACGGCATGTTTGGGCGAAAGCCCTGACGCGTTGACAGCTTCAGCATCGACGGTTGCCTGGCGAAGCAGCCTCTGCGCAATCTCCAGCATCGCGTCACCGTATAACGACCCGATGTTTATAAGCCGTAACCATATCTCTGTGGACGTCATCCTTTTCCCTGCCATAAGCAGCCTCAGCAATCTTTGCGATTGGTCACTGATGCTGTCAATCGACCGGGGATTTGTCTAGAATAGAAGTAATATTCTTATCAACTCCTGAACACGACTCTGGAATTTTATGGCAGTTTTGCAAGTGTTACATATTCCTGACGAGCGCCTTCGCATCGTCGCGGAACCGGTTAAAGAAGTGAATGCAGAAATTCAGCGTATCGTCGATGATATGTTCGATACCATGTACGCTGAAGAAGGCATTGGCCTTGCCGCGACCCAGGTAGACATTCACAAACGTATTATTGTGATCGACGTTTCTGAAAATCGTGATGAGCGCCTGGTGCTGATCAACCCTGAGATGCTGGAAAAAAGCGGCGAAACAGGTATTGAGGAAGGCTGTCTGTCTATCCCTGAACAGCGCGCTTTGGTGCCACGTGCCGAAAAAGTTAAAATCCGCGCACTGGATCGTGACGGCAATCCGTTTGAGCTGGAAGCCGACGATCTGCTGGCGATTTGCATTCAGCATGAGATGGATCACCTGGTCGGTAAGCTGTTTATCGATTACCTCTCACCGCTGAAGCAACAGCGTATTCGTCAGAAAGTTGAGAAACTGGATCGTTTACGTTCTCGCGCTTAACGCCCCCCGGATACAAGGAATAACGTGTCTACATCACTACGTATAATCTTCGCGGGTACCCCTGATTTTGCGGCGCGTCATCTCGACGCGCTGCTATCGTCTGGTCATCAGATTGTTGGCGTATTTACTCAGCCTGATCGTCCGGCTGGCCGCGGTAAAAAATTGATGCCTGGCCCGGTTAAAGTGCTGGCAGAAACGCATGGTTTGCCGGTTTTCCAGCCTGCATCATTACGACCTCAGGAAAACCAGCAGTTAGTGGCAGACCTGAACGCTGACGTGATGGTAGTTGTGGCTTACGGCCTCATTCTGCCGAAAGCGGTACTCGATATGCCCCGCCTGGGCTGTGTTAACGTTCATGGTTCCTTGCTCCCACGCTGGCGTGGTGCAGCCCCTATTCAGCGCGCTCTGTGGGCAGGCGATGCTGAAACTGGCGTGACAATCATGAAGATGGACGTAGGTTTAGACACGGGCGACATGCTGTATAAACTGGCGTGTCCCATTACCGCAGAAGATACCAGCGCCACGCTGTATGACAAGCTGGCGGATCTCGGTCCGCAGGGGCTGATTGAGACGTTGCAACAGCTTGCTGACAATACAGCGACACCTGAAGTGCAGGATGAGGCACAGGTGACCTATGCTGAAAAACTGAGTAAAGAAGAAGCCCGGATCGACTGGTCCCTGTCAGCAGCTCAACTCGAACGCTGTATCCGCGCCTTTAATCCATGGCCGATGAGCTGGTTGATGATTGATGAGCAGCCAGTGAAAGTCTGGAAAGCTTCAGTTATTAACGGCAATACTTCGGCAGAGCCCGGTACGATTATCGACGCCAGCAAAAACGGTATCCAGGTTGCGACCGGAGAAGGGATCCTGAATCTTGAATCGCTGCAACCGGCCGGTAAAAAGGCAATGAGCGCGCAGGATCTATTAAATTCCCGTCGTGAATGGTTCATCCCTGGCAATCGCCTTGCCTGAACAAATTTATTCTTAAGGCCCGGTGTTTCCGGGCATTTTTATTTTTACGGTTATGAAAAGACAAAATCTACGCACTATGGCGGCTCAGGCCGTTGAGCAGGTTATCGAGCAGGGCCAGTCACTGAGTAATGTCCTGCCTCCGCTGCAACAAAAGGTTTCCGATAAAGACAAAGCACTGCTTCAGGAGCTGTGCTTTGGCGTGCTGCGCACCCTCTCTCAGCTTGAATGGTTAATTAATAAGCTGATGTCACGCCCGATGAGCGGCAAGCAGCGTACCGTGCATTATTTGATCATGGTCGGTTTCTACCAGCTTCTTCATACCCGCATTCCACCTCATGCTGCGCTGGCTGAGACAGTGGAGGGTGCCGTTGCGATTAAACGTCCTCAACTGAAAGGTTTGATTAACGGCGTGCTGCGTCAGTTCCAGCGTCAGCAGGACGAACTGCTGGCAGAATTTGCGCAAAGCGAAGCGCGCTTCCTGCATCCTGAATGGCTGCTGAATCGCCTTAAAAAAGCCTACCCTCAGCAATGGCAAGACATTGTGGATGCCAATAACCAACGTCCGCCGATGTGGTTACGCGTCAATCGTAACCATCATACCCGCGACGCATGGCTGGCCCTGCTGGAAGAGGCCGGAATGAGCGGCTTCACACACGCTGCTTATCCTGATGCGGTACGTTTAGCCTCCCCTGCACCGGTACATGCATTACCCGGTTTTGAAGAGGGCTGGGTAACGGTACAGGACGCATCCGCTCAGGGCTGCATGACCTGGCTTGAACCGAAAGACGGGGAGCAGATCCTTGATCTCTGTGCAGCGCCAGGGGGGAAAACAACGCACATTCTGGAAGTGGCGCCGCAGGCCAGCGTGATGGCCGTGGATGTTGATGAGCAGCGTCTTTCACGCGTCTATGACAACCTCAAGCGTCTGGGAATGAAAGCACAGGTTAAGCAAGGCGATGGACGTAAACCCGCAGACTGGTGTGGTGATACCCGGTTCGATCGCATTTTGCTGGACGCCCCCTGCTCAGCAACCGGCGTGATTCGTCGTCATCCCGATATCAAATGGCTGCGTCGCGATCGTGATATCAAGGAGCTTGCCCAGTTGCAATCCGAAATTCTGGATGCCATCTGGCCGCATCTCAAACCCGGCGGAACCCTGGTGTATGCAACCTGCTCTGTTCTCCCGGAAGAGAACGGTCAGCAAATTGCGGCCTTCCTGAAACGCACCCCGGACGCTACGCTGCATGATACGGGAACACCTGAGCACCCGGGTCTGCAAAACCTGCCGGGCGCAGAAGAAGGTGATGGCTTCTTTTACGCTAAGCTAATCAAAGAGTGATGTTGAGAACAGGTCACGAAAGATGAAAATTATCATTCTGGGCGCAGGGCAAGTTGGCGGAACGCTGGCGGAAAATCTCGTGGGCGAAAACAACGATATCACCATTGTGGATACCAATGGCGATCGCCTGCGCGTTTTGCAGGACAAGTTTGATCTTCGTGTTGTACAGGGGCACGGCTCTCACCCACGCGTGCTTCGGGAGGCGGGCGCGGACGATGCCGACATGCTGGTTGCAGTAACCAGTTCTGATGAAACCAACATGGTTGCATGTCAGGTGGCCTACTCGCTTTTCAACACACCGAACCGCATCGCCCGCATTCGCTCCCCGGACTATGTCCGGGATGCGGAAAAGCTGTTTAATTCCGAAGCAGTACCTATCGACCATCTTATTGCCCCTGAACAGCTGGTTATCGACAGTATTTATCGTCTGATTGAGTACCCGGGCGCGTTGCAGGTTGTGAACTTTGCGGAAGGGAAAGTAAGCCTTGCGGTCGTGAAGGCGTACTACGGCGGCCCGCTGATTGGTAATGCACTGTCGACAATGCGCGAGCATATGCCACATATCGATACGCGTGTTGCGGCGATTTTCCGTCACGACAGACCTATTCGTCCGCAAGGGTCCACCATTGTCGAAGCCGGGGATGAAGTCTTCTTTATTGCGGCTTCTCAGCATATCCGTGCGGTGATGAGTGAACTTCAGCGTCTCGAAAAACCGTATAAACGTATTATGCTGGTTGGCGGCGGTAATATTGGCGCAGGTCTGGCGAGACGGCTGGAAAAAGACTACAGCGTGAAGCTGATCGAACGAGATCAACAGCGCGCGTCGGAGCTGGCTGAAAAGCTTCAGAATACTATCGTGTTTTATGGCGATGCTTCGGATCAGGAATTGCTGGCCGAAGAGCATATCGATCAGGTTGATCTTTTTATTGCCGTCACCAACGACGACGAAGCGAATATTATGTCCGCCATGCTCGCTAAACGTATGGGGGCGAAAAAAGTAATGGTGCTTATCCAGCGTAAGGCTTATGTCGACCTGGTACAGGGTAGCGTAATTGATATTGCTATTTCACCTCAGCAAGCCACCATTTCTGCCCTGCTAAGCCATGTACGTAAAGCGGATATTGTCGGCGTGTCGTCTCTTCGTCGTGGTGTTGCTGAAGCCATTGAAGCCGTCGCTCATGGGGATGAAACGACGTCGCGCGTTGTTGGTCGCGCGATCGACGAAATTAAACTTCCACCAGGCACCATTATCGGCGCCGTAGTGCGAGGTAACGATGTCATGATCGCCAATGATAATTTACGTATTGAGCAGGGTGACCACGTTATTATGTTCCTGACCGATAAAAAATTTATTACCGACGTCGAGCGTTTATTCCAGCCAAGCCCGTTCTTCCTGTAATGATTTGGGTGCTCAGACGAGAGCACCCAAATATTAACCTTCTAATTTTCATGCCTTTTATTTTTCATAACGATTATTTATCCCCAATGGCAATTAGCTAATCATTTGTTAAACTTATAGGCGTCAGCTGGCACAAGGAGAACATAATGAGTTTTATTAAAGAGTTTCGCGAATTTGCGATGCGCGGGAATGTGGTGGATTTGGCTGTGGGTGTCATTATTGGTGCGGCGTTCGGTAAGATCGTTTCATCATTAGTCGCCGACATTATTATGCCGCCGTTAGGACTGTTGATTGGAGGCATTGATTTCAAACAGTTCGCCTTCACCCTTCGGGAGGCTCAGGGCGATATCCCTGCGGTTGTAATGCACTATGGCGTATTCATTCAGAACGTATTTGATTTCGTGATCGTGGCATTTGCCATTTTCATGGCGATCAAACTTATCAACAGACTTAACCGTAAAAAAGAAGAACCGGCTGCTGCCCCGCCAGCACCAACTAAAGAAGAAGTCTTACTGACTGAAATTCGCGATCTGTTAAAAGAGCAGAACAACCGCGTTTAATCAGGCGACAGAAACAGAAAGGCCAGTGGTAAAAAAGCGATTAGCTTGCTTGCCACTGGCCTCCCAGTTACCCCGTTGTGCATGTTTACCTTTACGTAGATAACTCCCTTTTCCTTTCTTGTTCTTCTCAACACGCTGTCTGAAAAGCGGGTCGTGAAGCAATGCCTCAATGGCGTTATCCTTAATTTGTCCCTTCGTATGCTGATAGCGGCTCATCATTTCTCCTGAGCATAGTTAATGTCGGCGGGAGTCTAGTCCCTGGCTGATAAAAAATCAACAACCCTGAGTTTCACTACTGGCGCCCTGTTCAAGAGCTTCCAGTATTGAGCAATAAACACTGCTATGAGCGGTACCGCAGCACGCGTCATTTAACCTTTGCAGAGATCGCTGCATGGCTTGCAGCTCCTGAATGCGTCCTTCAACTTCATCCAGCCGGGCCTGAACGATGCTTTTAGATTCCTGACACGTATGATGTTCAGGATCGATACGGATCGACAGCAGTTCACGGATCGACTCCAGCGTGAAGCCGAGTTGCCGTGCATAGCGGATAAAACGAAGGCGTTGCAGGTCGTTATCCGTATAAAGGCGAAATCCACCTTCCGTTCTGACCTCATGATCGATCATCTGCTGCTTTTCGTAGTAGCGGATAGTATCCGGCGTTACGTTAGCAAGCTTCGCAAGTTCACCTATGCGGTACATGGCTACTCCTCGTTTATTTTTTGCATTAACCTTTCACTGTACTCACCATGCAAAAAGTCAGTATTCATTCCCGTCTGGCGCAGTTTTAGCTCGATGAGCGCCAACCGACGACTGATTTCGGAGTACCGCGGGTCATTCTTATGAATGCCTTTAAGCAGATCGGCAAGCTCGACGGCTTCATTGCGTTGCTGAAGTTCAGGCGGTAAACAACCTGCGTTTTTCAGTAAGCGATAACCGGCCCGTAATTCAGGGGGAATATGTGAATCATCGTCCAGAATCAGCGGCTCACCGCTACCGGGAAGATTTTCGAACTCGCCTTTGTTTTGGGCATCGCAAATATGGCGTTCAGCCCACTGATCGAGCAACCACATAATGAACTCCAGGGGGTGAGCAGAAAAGATACAGACATTGTAGATAAGTGGAGATTCTGCGGATATAAAAAAACCCGCCGAGGCGGGTTTTTTTACGTTACTACAGATTACTCTGCAGCAGCTTCTGCTTTCTCTGAACGATCAACCAGCTCGATGTAAGCCATCGGCGCGTTGTCGCCTGCACGGAAGCCACACTTCAGAATGCGAGTGTAACCACCGGCACGGCTCGCGAAACGCGGGCCCAGTTCGTTAAACAGTTTTGCCACGATCTCGTTATCACGAGTACGGGCGAATGCCAGACGACGATTAGCAACGCTGTCAGTCTTGGCAAGAGTAATCAGCGGCTCAACTACGCGACGCAGCTCTTTCGCTTTAGGCAGGGTCGTCTTGATGATTTCATGACGAACCAGTGAACCTGCCATGTTGCGGAACATAGCCTGGCGATGGCTGCTGTTGCGGTTCAGTTGACGACCACTCTTACGATGGCGCATGACCTTATCCTTCTCAGTAAAACCTTAACCTGTGATCCGGTTACTCGTCAGCAATGCTTGCCGGTGGCCAGTTTTCCAGGCGCATGCCCAGAGACAGACCACGTGAAGCCAGCACGTCTTTAATCTCGGTAAGAGATTTTTTACCCAGGTTCGGCGTTTTCAGCAACTCAACCTCGGTACGCTGTACCAGATCACCGATATAGTGGATAGCTTCTGCCTTGAGGCAGTTAGCAGAGCGGACAGTCAATTCCAGATCGTCAACAGGGCGCAGCAGGATCGGATCGAATTCTGGTTTCTCTTCTTTCACTTCCGGCTGACGTACATCACGTAAGTCAACGAAAGCTTCCAGTTGTTCTGCCAGGATGGTTGCCGCACGACGAATCGCCTCTTCAGGATCGATTGTGCCATTGGTTTCCATTTCGATGACCAGCTTGTCCAGGTCGGTACGCTGTTCTACACGCGCTGCTTCAACATTGTAGGCAATACGCTCTACAGGGCTGTAACATGCGTCGACCAGCAGACGGCCGATTGGGCGCTCATCTTCTTCCGAATGAATTCGGGCAGAAGCCGGCACATAACCACGACCGCGCTGAACTTTGATACGCATGCTAATAGCTGCGTTCTCATCGGTCAGGTGGCAGATCACGTGCTGCGGCTTGACGATTTCAACATCACCGTCGTGGGTGATGTCGGCTGCAGTCACAGGGCCAATGCCAGATTTATTCAGAGTAAGAATAACTTCATCTTTACCCTGAACTCTCACCGCCAGCCCTTTCAGGTTGAGCAGGATTTCAAGGATATCTTCCTGAACGCCTTCTTTGGTGCTGTACTCATGAAGTACACCATCAATCTCAACCTCGGTCACCGCGCAACCCGGCATCGATGAGAGCAGAATACGGCGCAGTGCGTTACCCAGAGTATGGCCAAAGCCACGCTCTAAAGGCTCAAGGGTCACCTTGGCGTGCGTCGAACTCACTTGCTCGATATCTACCAGGCGCGGTTTTAGAAACTCTGTCACAGAACCCTGCATTGTGTCCTCTCTTTGGTACTAAGCTTTACTTGGAGTAAAGCTCGACGATCAGGTGTTCGTTAATGTCCGCAGACAGATCAGAACGTTCTGGCTGACGCTTGAACGTACCTTCCATCTTGCCAGCATCAACTTCCAGCCAGGTTGGCTTTTCACGCTGCTCAGCCAGCTCCAGAGCGGCTTTCACGCGAGATTGCTTTTTCGCTTTCTCACGAATGCTAACAACGTCATTCGCTTTAACCTGATAAGAAGCGATGTTAACAACACGACCGTTTACCATGATTGCTTTATGGCTAACCAGCTGGCGTGATTCAGCACGAGTCGCGCCGAAGCCCATACGGTATACAACGTTGTCCAGACGACCTTCCAGCAGAGCCAGCAGGTTTTCACCTGTGTTGCCTTTCAGACGTGCTGCTTCTTTATAGTAGTTACGGAACTGACGCTCCAGCACACCGTAGATACGGCGAACTTTTTGCTTTTCACGCAACTGCACACCATAGTCAGACAGACGCGGTTTACGCGCACCGTGCTGGCCAGGAGCTTGTTCAATTTTACACTTGGTATCGATCGCGCGAACGCCAGACTTAAGGAATAAGTCGGTGCCCTCACGACGGCTCAGCTTGAGCTTAGGACCCAAATATCTTGCCATTTTCTATCTCCAACTAACCTAAAAAACGAGCGTTATACGCGACGTTTTTTCGGCGGACGACAACCGTTATGAGGGATCGGAGTCACATCAGTAATATTCGTGATGCGGAAACCAGCGGCGTTCAGAGCGCGAACAGTAGATTCACGACCCGGACCCGGACCTTTAACCATAACTTCCAGATTCTTGATGCCGTATTCTTTTACGGCTTCAGCGCAACGCTCTGCTGCAACCTGAGCTGCGAACGGAGTGGATTTGCGAGAACCACGGAAACCGGAACCACCGGCTGTTGCCCAACCCAATGCGTTACCCTGACGATCAGTAATAGTAACGATGGTGTTGTTGAAAGAAGCATGGATATGAGCCACGCCGTCAGAGACTTGTTTTCTTACACGTTTACGTGCACGAACTGGTGCCTTTGCCATTATTCAATCACCCCGATTATTTCTTGATCGGTTTGCGCGGACCCTTACGGGTACGTGCGTTGGTCTTAGTACGCTGACCGCGCACTGGCAGACCACGACGATGACGCAAACCGCGATAGCAACCAAGATCCATCAGGCGCTTGATGCTCATGCTGATTTCACGGCGCAGATCACCTTCAACGACAAATTTGGCAACTTCGTCACGCAGCGTGTCGATTTGTTCTTCAGACAGCTCACTGATCTTAACATCTTCAGCGATACCCGCTGCAGCCAGAATGGCTTTAGAACGGGTCTTGCCGACGCCATAGATCGAAGTTAATGCGATCACAGCATGTTTCTGATCAGGAATGTTAATGCCTGCTATACGGGCCACTATGCACTCCTACTATTTAATATGTACGCACCATGCTGAAAAGCCCGTTTTCAGGATACTCAAATGGAAACGTACAGACATACAAAAGATTGGCTGGCTAATCTAGCCAGCTCAACCCAACTTTGCAAGAAAAATATGCGAAATAATCAGCCTTGGCGCTGTTTATGCTTCGGCTCGGCACTGCAAATCACACGGATGACACCATCACGCTTAACGATTTTGCAGTTACGGCATAATTTCTTGACGGAAGCACGAACTTTCATTTTTACTCTCCGTAACTTCTCAGGCGACCAGTTAGCGGCCGTAGCCTTTCAGGTTCGCCTTCTTCAATGCAGACTCATACTGACTGGACATCATCAGAGTTTGCACTTGAGCCATAAAGTCCATAATCACGACCACAACGATAAGCAGTGAGGTCCCACCGAAGTAGAACGGTACTTTCATTGCATCACGCATGAACTCCGGGATCAGGCAGATAAAAGTAATATAAAGCGCACCAACCAAAGTCAGGCGAGTCATTACTTTATCGATATACTTCGCCGTTTGCTCTCCCGGACGAATTCCTGGTACAAATGCACCGGACTTCTTCAGGTTATCTGCTGTTTCACGCGGGTTGAAGACCAACGCCGTGTAGAAGAAACAGAAGAAGATGATCGCAGACGCATAGAGTAACACATAAAGTGGTTGCCCAGGCTGCAAATACAGCGAAATTGTTGTCAGCCAGTTCCAACCAGTACCGCCCCCGAACCATGACGCGATGGTTGCCGGGAACAGAATAATACTGGAAGCGAAGATAGCCGGGATAACCCCCGCCATATTCACTTTCAGCGGTAAATGTGTGCTCTGTGCAGCATAGACACGACGACCCTGCTGACGTTTAGCGTAGTTCACCACAATGCGGCGTTGACCACGTTCAACGAAGACAACAAAGAACGTCACTGCAAATACTAATACTGCAACCAACAGCAACAGGAGGAAGTGCAGGTCGCCTTGACGCGCTTGCTCGATAGTATGGGCGATGGCCGGCGGGAGACCCGCAACGATACCGGCGAAGATAATGATTGAGATACCGTTACCGATACCTCGTTCAGTAATCTGTTCGCCGAGCCACATCAGGAACATGGTCCCTGTGACCAGACTTACAACAGCGGTGAAATAGAATGCAAAGCCTGGGTTTAATACCAGGCCCTGCATACCAGGCATATTCGGAAGACCGGTAGCAATACCGATCGACTGGAATATTGCCAGCACCAGAGTGCCGTAACGGGTGTACTGGCTAATCTTACGACGTCCAGACTCCCCTTCTTTCTTCAACTCTGCCAGGGCCGGATGAACGACCGTCAGCAGCTGGATAATAATCGATGCCGAAATGTACGGCATAATACCCAGTGCGAAAATAGAAGCACGGCTGAGAGCACCACCAGAGAACATGTTGAACATTTCAATGATGGTGCCTCGCTGTTGCTCAAGCAGTTTGGCAAGTACAGCGGCATCAATACCAGGGATCGGAATAAAAGAGCCAATACGGAATACAATCAGCGCGCCGATTACAAACAGCAGTCTGCGTTTCAGCTCGCCAAATCCACCTTTGGCACTTTGAAAATCTAATCCCGGTTGCTTAGCCATCTGCTACTTATTCCTCAATTTTACCGCCAGCAGCTTCGATAGCAGCACGAGCACCTTTAGTAACACGCAGGCCACGAACAGTTACCGGAGTAGAAACTTCACCAGCCAGGATCACTTTCGCGAACTCGATCTGGATACCGATAATGTTAGCCGCTTTCAGCGTGTTCAGGTCTACAACGCCGCCTTCAACTTTCGCCAGGTCAGACAGACGGATTTCCGCTGTGATCGCTGCTTTGCGAGAGGTGAAGCCGAACTTCGGCAGACGACGGTACAGTGGCATCTGGCCACCCTCGAAACCGCGACGTACGCCACCGCCAGAACGAGAGTTCTGACCTTTGTGACCACGACCACCGGTTTTGCCGAGGCCAGAACCGATACCACGACCCAGGCGTTTACCCGCCTTTTTAGAGCCTTCGGCCGGAGACAGAGTATTTAAACGCATCTCTTACTCCTCAACTTTAACCATGAAGTAAACCGCGTTGACCATACCACGAACAGCAGGAGTATCCTCGCGCTCAACGGTATGACCAATACGACGCAGACCCAGGCCAAGCAGCGTTGCCTTGTGTTTCGGCAGACGACCGATTGCACTGCGGGTTTGAGTGATTTTAATAGTCTTTGCCATGGTCAATTACCCCAGAATTTCTTCAACGGATTTACCACGCTTGGCAGCGACCATTTCTGGAGAATTCATATTTTCCAGGCCATCAATAGTTGCACGAACCACGTTGATCGGGTTGGTGGAACCATATGCTTTAGCCAGAACGTTATGAACTCCAGCAACTTCCAGAACGGCGCGCATTGCACCACCGGCGATGATACCGGTACCTTCGGAAGCTGGCTGCATGAATACACGAGAACCCGTGTGAACACCTTTAACTGGGTGTTGCAGGGTACCGTTGTTCAGCGCGACGTTAATCATATTGCGACGGGCTTTTTCCATCGCTTTCTGGATCGCTGCTGGAACTTCACGCGCTTTACCGTAACCAAAACCAACGCGACCGTTACCATCACCCACTACAGTCAGAGCTGTGAAGGAGAAAATACGACCACCTTTAACGGTTTTAGATACGCGGTTTACCGCGATCAGCTTTTCCTGCAGTTCGCCAGCCTGTTTTTCGATGTGAGCCATCTTACACCTCTACCTTAGAACTGAAGGCCAGCTTCACGGGCAGCATCTGCCAGTGCCTGGACACGACCATGATATTGGAACCCGGAACGGTCAAAGGAAACATTGCTGATGCCTTTTTCCAGAGCGCGTTCAGCGACAGCTTTACCTACAGCTGCTGCGGCGTCTTTGTTACCGGTATACTTCAATTGTTCTGAGATAGCTTTTTCTACAGTAGAAGCAGCTACCAGAACTTCAGAACCGTTCGGTGCAATTACCTGTGCGTAAATATGACGCGGGGTACGATGTACCACCAGGCGAGTTGCACCCAGCTCTTTGAGCTTGCGGCGTGCGCGGGTCGCACGACGGATACGAGCAGATTTCTTATCCATAGTGTTACCTTACTTCTTCTTAGCCTCTTTGGTACGCACGACTTCGTCGGCGTAACGAACACCCTTGCCTTTATAAGGCTCAGGACGACGGTAGGCGCGCAGATCTGCTGCAACCTGACCGATCAGCTGTTTATCAGCGCCTTTCAGCACGATTTCAGTCTGAGTCGGGCATTCTGCAGTGATACCGGCCGGCAGCGGATGCTCAACAGGGTGTGAGAAGCCCAGAGACAGGCCTACTGCATTCCCTTTGATAGCTGCACGATAACCTACACCAACCAGCTGAAGCTTTTTAGTGAAGCCTTCGGTAACACCAACAACCATTGAGTTCAGCAGGGCACGCGCGGTACCAGCCTGAGCCCATCCATCCACGAAACCATCACGTGGACCGAAGGTCAGAGCGTTATCTGCATGTTTAACTTCAACAGCATTGTTGAGGGTACGAGTCAGCTCGCCGTTTTTACCTTTGATCGTAATAACCTGACCGTCGATTTTTACATCAACGCCGGCAGGAATAACGACCGGTGCTTTAGCAACACGAGACATTCTTTCCTCCGATTAGGCTACGTAGCAGATAATTTCGCCACCAAGACCAGCCTGGCGCGCTGCACGATCAGTCATAACACCTTTAGAGGTAGAAACAACTGCGATACCAAGACCAGCCATTACTTTTGGCAGCTCATCTTTTTTCTTATAGATGCGCAGGCCTGGGCGGCTGACACGCTGAATGCTTTCTACAACAGCTTTACCCTGGAAATACTTGAGAGTAAGTTCCAGTTCCGGCTTGGTGTCGCCTTCAACTTTAAAATCTTCGATAAAACCTTCTTCCTTCAGCACGTTGGCAATTGCCACTTTCAGCTTGGCGGAAGGCATGGTGACCGCAACTTTGTTCGCGGCCTGACCGTTACGGATACGGGTCAGCATATCCGCGATCGGATCTTGCATGCTCATCTGTCTTTACTCCCGTGATTCAATTGGTAATTACCAGCTAGCCTTTTTCAAGCCTGGCACTTCACCGCGCATGGCGGCTTCACGCAGTTTGATACGGCTCAACCCAAACTTGCCCACATAACCATGTGGACGACCTGTTTGACGACAGCGGTTACGCTGACGAGACGGGCTGGAATCACGCGGCAGAGACTGCAGCTTGAGAACCGCATTCCAACGATCTTCGTCGGAAGCGTTCACATCAGAAATGATCGCTTTCAGTTCAGCGCGTTTAGCGAAGAATTTATCAGCTAAAGCTACGCGCTTTACTTCGCGTGCTTTCATTGATTGCTTAGCCATTCAGTAACCCTACCTTACTTGCGGAACGGGAAGTCAAAGGCAGCCAGCAGAGCACGGCCTTCTTCATCAGATTTCGCAGTAGTGGTAATGGTAATATCCAAACCACGCACGCGGTCGACTTTATCGTAGTCGATTTCTGGGAAGATGATCTGCTCACGGACACCCATGCTGTAGTTACCACGACCGTCGAAAGACTTAGCGGACAAGCCACGGAAGTCACGGATACGTGGAACAGCAATAGTGATCAGGCGCTCAAGGAACTCCCACATGCGTTCGCCACGCAGAGTTACTTTACAGCCGATCGGATAGCCCTGACGGATTTTGAAGCCTGCAACAGATTTGCGTGCTTTGGTGATCAGCGGTTTTTGACCGGAGATTGCTGTCAGGTCAGCTGCTGCGTTATCCAGCAGTTTCTTGTCAGCGATCGCTTCACCAACACCCATGTTCAGGGTGATCTTCTCGACCCGAGGGACTTGCATGACAGAATTGTAGTTAAACTCAGTCATGAGTTTGTTAACTACTTCGTCTTTGTAGTAATCATGCAGTTTCGCCATCGTACTACTCCAAATTACTTGATAGTTTCGCTGTTAGATTTGAAGAAACGGACTTTTTTACCGTCTTCGAATCTAAAGCCTACACGGTCAGCCTTACCGGTAGCCGCATTGAAGATTGCAACGTTAGAAACCTGAATAGCAGCTTCTTTTTCAACGATGCCGCCTGGTTGGTTCAGGGCCGGAACCGGCTTCTGATGTTTCTTAACCAGGTTGATACCTTCAACGACAAGTTTGCCGGAAGACAGAACATTTTTTACTTTACCGCGTTTACCTTTATCTTTACCGGTTAACACGATAACTTCGTCATCACGACGGATTTTCGCTGCCATGATTCGCTCCTTAGAGTACTTCTGGTGCCAGAGAGATAATTTTCATGAACTTCTCAGTACGAAGTTCACGAGTTACCGGCCCAAAGATACGCGTGCCGATAGGCTGCTCGCTGTTATTGTTTAAAATAACGCATGCATTACCATCGAAGCGAATGACAGAACCGTCAGGGCGACGAACACCCTTCTTGGTGCGCACCACTACCGCCTTCAGCACATCACCTTTTTTGACCTTACCACGTGGAATTGCTTCCTTGATGGTGATCTTGATGATGTCGCCTACGCCTGCGTAGCGACGGTGCGAGCCACCCAGAACCTTGATACACATTACGCGACGTGCACCGGAGTTGTCGGCGACGTTCAGCATAGTCTGTTCTTGGATCATTTTAGTGCTCCGCTAATGTCAACTACTACCTGAGACTCTAAAATCAGAGCCGTTAAAAAGCCCCATATCGAGGGCGCGGCATTATAACACCGCTTCTGCAATATGGGTAGAAAAAATAAACGGCTCATCGCTGAGCCGTTTATTCGTATTGAGAATGCGTACTCTATTACAGAACCGCTTTCTCTACAACGCGAACCAGCGTCCAGGACTTAGTCTTGGACAGTGGACGGCATTCACGGATTTCAACCTTGTCGCCGATACCACATTCGTTGTTCTCGTCATGTACGTGCAGTTTGGTCGTACGCTTGATGAATTTACCGTAGATCGGGTGTTTCACAAAACGTTCGATAGCTACAACAATGGATTTCTCCATTTTATCGCTAACAACACGACCTTGCAGAGTACGGATTTTATCGGTCATTACGCACCCGCCTTCTGAGTCAGTAAAGTCTTAACGCGCGCAACATTGCGACGCACTTGCTTCAGCAGGTGAGTCTGTTGCAGCTGGCCACTTGCAGCCTGCATACGCAGGTTGAACTGCTCACGCAGCAGGTTCAGCAGCTCAGCGTTCAGCTCTTCAACGCTTTTTTCACGCAGCTCTTTTGCTTTCATTACATCACCGTCTTAGTTACAAAGGTGGTTTTGATAGGCAGTTTCGCTGCTGCCAGGCCGAAGGCTTCACGGGCCAGCTCTTCCGGAACACCGTCCATTTCATAAAGGACTTTGCCCGGTTGGATCAAGGCAACCCAGTACTCCACGTTACCTTTACCTTTACCCATACGAACTTCCAGTGGCTTCTCGGTGATCGGTTTGTCCGGGAATACACGGATCCAGATCTTACCTTGACGCTTAACTGCACGGGTCATTGCACGACGTGCTGCTTCGATCTGACGTGCAGTCAGACGACCACGGCCAACAGCTTTCAGACCGAAAGTGCCGAAGCTAACATCCGTACCCTGCGCCAGACCACGGTTGCGGCCTTTGTGCACTTTACGGAATTTTGTACGCTTTGGTTGTAACATCAGCGACGCTCCTTATTTACGGCCTTTACGCTGCTGCTTTTTAGGTTGAGCAGCCGGTTTTTCCGGTTGTTCAACAGCAGCCATACCACCCAGGATCTCACCTTTGAAGATCCATACCTTAACGCCGATTACACCGTAAGTGGTGTGCGCTTCAGAGGTGTTGTAGTCGATGTCAGCACGCAGAGTGTGCAGCGGTACGCGACCTTCGCGGTACCATTCGGTACGTGCGATTTCCGCGCCGCCCAGACGGCCGCTAACTTCAACTTTGATACCTTTAGCGCCCAGACGCATTGCGTTCTGTACAGCACGCTTCATAGCACGACGGAACATAACGCGACGTTCCAGCTGAGAAGTGATGCTGTCAGCAACCAATTTAGCGTCCAGTTCAGGCTTACGAACTTCAGCGATATTGATCTGTGCAGGAACGCCAGCGATATCCGCTACGACCTTGCGCAGTTTTTCTACGTCTTCGCCTTTCTTACCGATAACGATGCCAGGGCGAGCAGTGTGAATAGTCACACGGATGCTCTTAGCTGGACGCTCGATAACGATACGAGATACAGACGCTTTAGCCAGTTCCTTAGTCAGGTACTGACGTACTTTAAAATCGCTGTCCAGGTTGTCAGCGAATTCTTTGGTGTTCGCAAACCAGGTAGAGTTCCATGGTTTTACAATACCCAGGCGAATACCATTAGGATGTACTTTCTGACCCATTGCTAGTCTCCAGAGTCTCAGCGATCGGACACAACCACAGTAATGTGGCTGGTGCGCTTCAGGATGCGATCTGCACGACCTTTCGCACGCGGCATAATGCGCTTCATGCTTGGGCCTTCATCTACGAAAATTTTCGCGACTTTCAGATCGTCGATGTCAGCGCCATCGTTGTGTTCAGCGTTAGCAATGGCAGATTCCAGTACTTTCTTGACCAATACCGCAGCTTTCTTGTTGGTATAGGTCAGGATGTCCAGGGCCTGCGACACTTTCTTACCGCGAATCAGGTCAGCAACAAGGCGAACCTTCTGTGCAGAAGAACGAGCATGGCGATGTTGAGCTAAAGTTTCCATCTCTTCCTCCTACCTTATTTCTTCTTCGCTTTTTTATCAGCAGCGTGGCCGCGATAAGTACGAGTCGGTGCGAATTCACCCAGTTTGTGACCAACCATTTCGTCGGTAACAAAGACTGGAACGTGCTGACGACCATTATGGACAGCGATGGTCAAACCGATCATGTTAGGAAAGATCGTTGAACGACGGGACCAAGTGCGCAGGGGCTTCTTGTCTCCGCTTTCCACCGCTTTCTCTACCTTCTTCAGCAAGTGCAGGTCAATAAAAGGACCTTTCTTGAGAGAACGTGGCATGGCTTATCCTCTAAAATTATTTGCTACGGCGACGTACGATAAATTTATCAGTACGCTTGTTGCTGCGGGTCTTCTTACCTTTGGTCTGAACGCCCCACGGAGTTACCGGGTGCTTACCAAAGTTACGACCTTCACCACCACCATGTGGGTGGTCGACTGGGTTCATCGCAGTACCGCGAACGGTAGGACGAACACCACGCCAGCGTGCAGCACCAGCTTTACCCAGAACGCGCAGCATATGCTCAGCATTGCCAACTTCGCCCAGAGTAGCGCGGCAGTCTGCTTCGACTTTACGCATTTCACCAGAACGCAGACGCAGGGTGACATAAGCACCGTCACGCGCAACGATCTGAACGTAAGTACCCGCGGAACGCGCCAGCTGACCGCCTTTACCTGGTTTCATTTCTACGTTATGAACGGTAGAACCAACCGGGATATTGCGCATCGGCAGGGTGTTGCCTGCTTTGATTGCAGCATCAACGCCAGACTGAATCTGGTCGCCAGCTTTCAGGCCTTTAGGGGCCAGGATGTAACGGCGTTCGCCATCTTTGTACAGAACCAGCGCGATGTTCGCGGAACGGTTCGGATCGTACTCAAGACGCTCAACAACTGCTGGGATACCGTCTTTGTTGCGTTTGAAGTCAACAATACGATAAGCCTGCTTGTGGCCACCACCGATGTGACGAGTGGTGATACGGCCATTGTTGTTACGACCACCGGATTTGCTGTTTTTTTCCAGCAACGGAGCAAAAGGTTTGCCCTTGTGCAGCTCAGGGTTAACCACTTTAACTACGTGGCGACGACCCGGAGATGTCGGTTTACATTTAACAACTGCCATTGTATTACTCCTCCGACTTACTCAGCGCCGCCAACGAAGTCCAGGTTCTGGCCTTCTTTCAGGGTGACGTAAGCTTTTTTCCAGTCGCTACGACGACCGATACGCTGTCCGTGACGTTTAACTTTCCCTTTAACTACCAGGGTGTTAACGACTTCGACTTCGACTTCAAACAGTTTCTGCACAGCAGCTTTGATCTCTGCTTTGGTCGCGTCTTTAGCAACTTTGAGAACGATGGTGTTTGTTTTTTCCATCGCAGTAGACGCTTTTTCAGAAACGTGCGGTGCGCGCAGCACCTTCAGCAGACGTTCTTCACGAATCATGCCAGCATCTCCTCAACTTGCTTAACAGCATCAGCAGTCATTACGACTTTGTCGAAGGCGATCAGGCTAACCGGGTCGATACCAGTCGCGTCGCGTACGTCAACCTTGTGCAGGTTACGCGCGGCCAGGAACAGGTTCTCGTCCAGCTCACCGGTGATGATCAGCACATCTTCCAGAGCCATGTCTTTCAGTTTCTGTGCCAGCAGCTTAGTTTTAGGCGCTTCAACAGAGAACTTCTCGACAACGATCAGACGATCCTGACGTACCAGTTCGGACAGAATGCTTTTCAGCGCGCCGCGGTACATCTTTTTGTTAACTTTTTGACTGTGGTCCTGTGGACGCGCAGCGAAGGTCACGCCACCTGAACGCCAGATCGGGCTCTTGATAGAACCTGAACGCGCACGGCCGGTACCTTTCTGGCGCCATGGCTTTTTGCCTGAACCAGTTACTTCAGCACGAGTCTTCTGAGCACGAGTACCCTGACGAGCACCAGCTGCATAAGCAACAACAACCTGGTGAACCAGCGCTTCGTTGAAATCACGACCGAAGGTAGTTTCGGAAACAGTCAGCGCGCTCTGCGCGTCTTTCAATACTAATTCCATTGCTATCCCCTTACGCCTTCACAGCTGGTTTAACGATCAGGTCGCTACCGGTTGCACCCGGGACCGCACCTTTAACCAGCAGCAGGTTGCGCTCAGCGTCAACACGTACTACGTCCAGGCTCTGAACGGTTACACGTTCGTTGCCCAGCTGACCTGCCATTTTCTTGCCTTTGAACACTTTGCCCGGAGTCTGGTTCTGACCGATAGAACCCGGAACGCGGTGAGACAAGGAGTTACCGTGAGTAGCGTCCTGGGTACGGAAGTTCCAGCGCTTAACGGTACCAGCAAAACCTTTACCTTTAGAGGTACCGGTTACGTCAACTTTTTTAACGTCAGCAAACAGCTCAACGCTAATGTCCTGACCTACGGTGAACTCTTCGCCTTCAGCAAGACGGAATTCCCACAGACCACGGCCAGCTTCAACGCCAGCTTTAGCGAAGTGACCCGCTTCTGGTTTGGTTACACGGTTAGCTTTTTTAGCACCAGTGGTAACCTGAATAGCGCGGTAGCCATCGTTAGCCAGATCTTTAACCTGAGTAACGCGGTTTGCTTCAACTTCGATTACGGTTACTGGGATAGAAACGCCATCTTCAGTGAAGATGCGGGTCATACCCACTTTTTTACCGACTAAACCAATCATTGTTTCAACCTCTCAATCGCTCGATGACCTGATTAACCCAGGCTGATCTGCACGTCTACACCGGCAGCCAGATCCAGACGCATCAGAGCATCAACGGTTTTCTCAGTTGGCTCAACGATGTCAACCAGACGCTTGTGAGTGCGGATTTCGTACTGATCACGCGCATCTTTGTTAACGTGCGGAGAGATCAGAACGGTAAAGCGCTCTTTGCGGGTCGGCAGCGGGATCGGACCACGGACTTGCGCACCAGTGCGCTTAGCAGTCTCGACGATTTCCGCGGTTGATTGATCGATCAGACGATGATCAAACGCTTTAAGGCGGATACGGATTCTTTGGTTCTGCATGAGACCAGAGCTCCAATTATTTTATAAACGAAAATGATTACTCCTCAAACCCATTACGATTGATGGGAGAGTGTAACCGTTCTTACGTAGCTCCCCAATTGGGAGCATTGTTGAGTAACAAAGTGAGCTACTCTGGTTCAGATTGAACCCGCCGTCAATTACGACAAGCCCGCGCATTATACGTAAATCAGAGAAAGACGCAAGTGCCGTTTAGAAATTAAGCGCCAAAGACGTACTATACGTAAGGCCGCGCAATTTTTTATGCAAAGTATCCCTTCTCAACTCTTTGTCTGAAGCCGCTACGCAATTGCTGTTTTTACACATTGCCGGGCATGCAGATTATTACGAGTATGCGCTCAAACCATTTTGAGGCTCTCGCTATGCTACTGTCCCTCCCCTTTCTGCTGATCTATTTTGCGTTATCGGCCTTGCTTGTTCGCACCGATATTCGCTCGGGGCTTCTTCCCGATAAATTTCTTTGCCCGCTGCTATGGACGGGCCTGCTCTACCAGCTTTGTCTCCATCCTGATTTTTTGCCGAGCGCGGTAGTGGGTGCGATGACAGGATATGCCGGATTCGCCATTATCTATTGGGGATACCGGCTCATCTGCCGACGTGAAGGGATGGGATATGGCGACATAAAATATCTGGCGGCGCTGGGGGCATGGCATGGCTGGTGTGTACTGCCAGTACTGGCACTCGTAGCCGCGTTAATGGCTCTGCTCTATCTGGTTGCTTTCTCGTTGTTTACTCCTGATAAGCAGGCATTAAAAAACCCACTGCCTTTTGGGCCATTTCTGGCGGCAGCGGGTTTATGCGTTGGCTGGGAAAGCCTGATTAATTTTCCACTTTGATCTGAGACTGAAGGTAGTTCTGTAGGCCAATTTTGCTAATGAGATCCAGTTCGGTCTCAAGCCAGTCGATGTGCCCTTCTTCATCGGCCAGGATCTGGATCATCATATCGCGGCTGACGTAGTCATGTACGCTGTCCGCATAGGCAATGGCTTCACGCAGGTCTTTTGCACCCTCCAGCTCCAGCCGGAGATCAGAACGCAGCATCTCTTCGACATCTTCTCCGATGCCCAGTTTTCCGAGATCCTGTAGGTTAGGAATGCCTTCGAGGAATAAAATACGCTCAATGTATTTATCGGCGTGTTTCATTTCATCAATCGACTCATGGTATTCAACATCGTTGAGGCGAGTCAGTCCCCAGTTTTTGAACATTCTTGCATGGAGAAAATACTGATTGATTGCGACAAGCTCATTTCCCAATAATTTATTGAGATAACTTATGATTTTAACATCACCTTTCATTATATAGTCCCTCCGCTTCCACTCATTGAAGCGTAGATCGGGCTACGGGGATGTCAAAAAAAAGATAGGGGCTTACGCGATCTCTTTGAATTCCGGGATCTGCATCAGTTCGTCCTGCATGATCTCACGCGCTGCGCGAACGCATTTACCGCATTGATTTCCCACCGGAACAAACTTGCGAAGCTGCTGGAAAGATTGTGGCTGAAACTGGCGAACGGCCTGACGAATTTTTTTGTCGCTTACACCATTACATAAACAAACGTACATAAAGACTCCCGTTCAAAATATGCGCAAAGTGTAAGTGAGAATGGTTATGATTACAATAGCACAGGCGCCGGAATACGTGGCGGGAGAAGACAAAAAATGCGAATTTTTATGACAGCGACTTTACGGCAGAAAACAAAAAAGGACGCCGAAGCGTCCTTTTTATTTCAGGGATAATTAATTAGCC